>CP060227.1:0-362625 GCA_023898525.1 Candidatus Nomurabacteria bacterium | reverse complement strand
GGCTTTAACAACCGGTTCTAATAATATATTCCTTGGTTATAGAGCGGGTAACATAGTCACGACTGGTTCAAACAATATATTAATTGGTTATGATATTGATGCCGCTTCTTCAACTGGGTCTAATCAATTATCTATAGGTAACCTTATCTTCGGTACTGGTATTGATGGTACCGGTACTTCACTATCTAGTGGAAACATTGGTATTGGTAGTACTACTCCTTCTTCCAAGCTTACTGTCACTGGCAATACTTACTTAGATGGAAACCTTACTGTCAGTGGCACGGGTTCATTTGCCGGTAACCTGACCATGTCCGGCACAGCGGCTAACATAGCTCTCGGCTCTAATTTCCTTTCAGGTGACGGAGACGATGAGGGTATTTATGTGAGCTCTGGTGGTGATGTGTCTATTGGTACTACTACAGCGGTAAGGAAGCTGACGGTGGATGGCCATATATTTATACCTAATAACTACAGTCTTGCCACTAGAGACAATGCGGGTAGTGTTAAATCTTTATTATCCATGAGTTCAGCTAACAATGTACTAATAGGTGGTTCTGATACTAGTGGTAGCATGAATTTTATATTACCAAACGCTACTGGAGATTTTAGATTCCAAACTACCGGAAGTTACACGGATAGGTTATATATCAAAAACGATGGAAGTATTGGTATTGCTACCACTACTCCAGCTTCGCGTCTGACTATTGAAAATCTAAATTATGCTGACGCCGGGGTAGCGGGTATAGATAGGTATTTGACCTTTGCTAACAGCACTGCCAGCTCTACACAGTACGGCGATCGGTCATATCTATATGCCACCAATACAGCTACTAGTACACTGGTTGGTAATTTTATAAAAATAGAAGACGCTACGACGTTTGGAAATACAGTTAGAGGTTTAGAAGTTCAGAGTGACTGGGGAGCAAACACTTTGGGAGAAAATACAGCTATGTCAGGGTACGCGCGAACTTTCGGTGTTAAGGGTATCACTTCAGGTGATGCTGGTGGTTCGTATGAGCCGGCCGGTGTGTTTGGTGAGACAACTGGAACTACACAAGGTAATGCTATTCGAGGTTATTCATCTTCTATTACAACAGCTTCTTTACTCAAGTTATTCCAAGATACTTCAACCTTTACCGGCACGGGTCTTTTAATGAATTTTGGTAATAGTGGTGGATCATTTTCTTCAACCACCGCTTCAAAATTCGTCGATCTGCAAAACGCAGGAACTTCTATGTTCACCGTTGGAGCTTACGGAATGTTAACTATTGGTGATGGTACTACCAGTAATAATGCCGGTTTGCAGATTGGTTATGGGGGCCTTTGTGTTGATAATGACGGTTCGTGTAACGCTTCGACTACCGGACGGATAGCATCAGTATCGACTCATACAGGAAATTCTGACCTTGCGGAAACATACTTCTCAAGTGAAAATCTTGAAGCGGGAGAAATTGTGTATACCAAAGGCGGTCTTTCTGTAGGAAGGGCGGATACAGATACGAAGAACAAAATAATCGGTGTGGTTTCAACCAAGCCTGGTCTCTTGTTGGGTTATGATGATTCATCATTGGAGGAAGGAGAGGAGGTGTTCCCAATTGCTCTATCTGGACGTGTTCCTATCAAGCTTTCAAATGAAAACGGATCGATCAAAGCCGGTGATGAGCTTACCCTTTCTTCGATTCCAGGAGTAGCGATGAAGGCGACTTCAACCGGTAAGATAATCGGTGTGGCTTTGGAAGATTTTGTGGAAACTAGGGCTTACTCAGATACATATATTAATCAATTCGGAGACGATTTGGTTGATCCGATATTTGAACCAATAAACAGAGTTGAGGATCCGCGTATGCACGACGGATGTTACTACGGTGGAGGAAATGCTACCGGAGAAGAAGAGTGTGTACCGCTTGAAGCAACTACTACCGATGCTCAGATCAAAGAGGCGGAAGCTTTAGCTGAAGCTGAAGCGGAGAGAAAAGCACTTGAATCGCTGTCTCGCATAAAGAGCGACACTGAAATTTTGGAAAACGGTCAGTCTGTGCGGGTGGGGCAGATTGTAATGTTTGTGGATCTAGGATACCGCTACTTGGATGACGAAGGGCTTAAAATTATAGATTCTTTGTTGGCAAATGCTAGCAGCACAAATGGTTCTAAGTCAGATGTAACTATTTGGGAGCGTCTGGTTAATCTAGCCAACAATTTCATCGACGGTGTACTTTCTGTCTTTACTCTTAAAGCCGATCGGGTGGAGGTGCAAAATGAACTATGTGTCGATGGTGTGTGTGTTGGGGCTGATGACCTTCGAGTACTACTTAACAGAGTGAGTGAGTCTCCGGTAAATAATACCAATAATAATATAGAAAAGGATAGAGAAGTAATAAATAAATCTCACGAAGAACCGGTTCAGGCTCAAGAAGATTCAACTTCACCACAGACAAGTGCAAATGAAGTGGTAGAGGAAGATACAGACCAAGAGATAAATGAAGAAAAAACTGTTACCACAACCACTTCTACTAGTACAACAGACATAGAGGGGGATAGTGAGTACCAAGAAAATATTGAAAATGATACAGAAGTAGATTTAGAACTAATAGTAGAAGATGTCGGAGAAGTTGTTAAAGATGATGAAAGTGAAAACATTGATAGTGAGAGTGGGGAGGTTGCAATGAGCGAGACAGAAGAAGAAAATGTAGAGGTAGTGGAGGAAATGGTAGAAGACTCCAGTCCGTCAGAAGTAGAAGTTTCTGAACTAGATGAAACGTCACCTTAAAAAAGTAAATTAAAAATATAATTAGATAGATAACAAAAAACAAAACCAAATTAGTAAAGATATGAGAAAAAAAATTATACAAAAAATCAATATAATTCAAACAAACATAGTGCGACTATTTGTTTTTTCTGTAATCATATTTACTTTTTTTAGTCAGTTTAATGATATTAATCAGGTAAATGCAGCGACCATAACCCTATCTGGAACGCTCTATGTCGACAAAGGTGTTACAACTGATACTTCTGGTAAAACTGTTAAAGTGGCTGTTGGTACTTCTACAGTCAGTGTTCACTCAGCAACCACTGGTGCTGGTGGAACTTGGAGCTTTACAGATATTGATGATGTTAATCTTTCTACCACGACACCTTTTACTGTATGGCTTGGTGGTGAAACAGATAAGGCTACAACGATAGTGATGGGTTATAAAGGGTCTGATATTACCAGTGTGCCTCTTTATCATAACTATGTAGTATCACACACAGCCAGTAGTACAGATATTTTATATAGTGATGATTTTTCTTTTTACGATAGTTCTGATGATACAGATATTTTGTATACAAATTCTGGTGCGAGTACTCAAATTGTGGCAAATCTGTTAATTAATCAGGGGGAATTTTTGGCTCCAACTAATACCGTTATAGTTTCAGGAGATTATGAGAATATTGATACATTCACCAATAACAGTGGGACTTTAGAAATACAGGCATACCTTAGTGGATATAACGGGGGCGTAGATGCTGACGGTTCTAGTTCTGGAATTACTAGTATTTGGATAGACTCTTTTGCTGTCTCAGGTAACTCATTATTTGTAGGACATACTGCTAGTACTGATACTTGTGCTCAAACCGCCGGCTCAGCTAGAGGTTGTGAGTTACAAATATATGACATTTCATCTTCTACTAATATTACATATGTAGCCGGAAGAGACACGGCGGGTGATAATACAGGCGGAGCCGGTAATGATAGTGTGTATGCACTAGCTATAAGTGGTGATTATATGTATGTTGGTAAATCTGGTAACGCTACTGCCTGTTCCCAAACCGCCGGCTCAGCTGATGGCTGTGAACTTATGGTCTACGATATTTCTTCTACGACTAATCCGATATATGTGGCAGGACGAGATGTGGATGGTTCAAGTACAGGAACTACTGCATTAGATATCAGGTCTTTAGCAATATCTGGAAGTAGTTTATATATCGGGAAGGGTTTTGACACTACTGCCTGTTCCCAAACCGCCGGCTCAGCGATTGGTTGTGAACTTATGGTCTACGATATTTCTTCTACGACTAATCCGATATATGTGGCAGGACAAGACGTTACTGGTGATAGTACAGGAACTGGAGGTGAGAATATCGATAGTATAGCGATTAGGGGTAATTATTTGTATATAGGAAAAACTCAAGACCCTACTGCCTGTTCCCAAACCGCCGGCTCAGCGATTGGTTGTGAACTAATGGTTTTCGACATCTCCTCCACCACCAACCCGATTTACGTGGCAGGGCGAGATGTGGATGGTTCTAGTACTGGTAACAAAGCAGAGGCTGTGTATGATATTCAAATCTCTGGTAACTACCTATATATGAGTAAAAGTGGAGATATCACCGCCTGTTCCCAAACCGCCGGCTCCGCCAGAGGTTGTGAACTAATGGTTTTCGACATCTCCTCCACCACCAACCCGATTTACGTGGCAGGACGAGATGTGACAGGGGATGATACTGGAGTAGGAAATATTAATGCGACTTCTATCTACGTGGATGGTGATTATCTATATTTAGGGAAGCTTCAAAATGCTACTGCTTGCTCGCAAACCGCTGGCTCAGCCGACGGCTGCGAACTAATGGTTTTCGACATCTCCTCCACCACCAACCCGATTTACGTGGCAGGGCGAGATGTGAACGGTGGTAGTACTGGCACCGGACTAGAAGATATAAATAACTTAATCAAGGTTGGAGATAATATTTACATTGGTAAATCTGCAGATGCTACCGCCTGTTCCCAGGTCGCTGGTTCAGCGATTGGTTGTGAGCTTATGTCTTTTCGTGTGCCGGCAAATATGAGCGGAAGCATGGTTAGTGGTGATGATTTTAGTAGCCTAATAATAACCGGTCAAGTCACTTTTCAAGATATCTCCTCCACCACCAATCTCACCATCTCTACTTCATCCACTCTAACCGCTCCAAGCAGTCTTACTGTAGCCGGTGACATGAGTAACTACGGTACCTTCAACCACTCTAGCGGAACCATAACTTTATCTGGTACCAGTCAATCACTGGTCTCGTCAGCCACCACTACTTTTTATACTCTATCCAAAGAAGTGACCACCGCAGACACTTTAACCTTTTCATCTGGTGGAACTTATGTCATAGAAGATCAATTAACTTTAACCGGTACCGACGGCAACCTCTTATCATTACGCTCTAGTAGCTCTACCGGAGAATGGTACATAGATCCACGAGCCAGCACCACTGTTGCTTATTTGGACGTGCAAGATTCGGACAATATAAATATTACAACTATAAATTGTGGTACTGGTTGTATTGATAGTGGTAATAATACTAATTGGAATACGAATGTTCCTGTCACACTGGCTTCGGTTTATAGTTATAATTTCTACGTTGGTCAAGCATCCACAACTTTGGATCAAATTACTATCACTAAAAATTCTAGTAGCACCAACATAGTCGCGGCCAATGACATTCGTATTACTATAGCTACTACTACCACCGACTTCTATTTTAGTACTGGTGTAACAACTCCAACATTTGGCGGAACCGCTTCAGGGAAGGTGTTTAGTACTGTTTCATATGAGGATGGTGGAGCTACATTATTGATTGATGTGACTAGTGATTTTGTAAACGGAGACACTTTGACTATTGATAACATAGAAGTTGGTAGTTTTTCGACAGTCAGTACTACATCTGGTAAATTTGCTTTGCATGTAGATGGCTCAGCTACGACAACTGCAATTACGGAGGACACCAAAACCATAGATATAAGCGGATCCATGACTTTAGGTAATCATACTTTGGGTCAGGTAAGTAACCAGTTTAGTTTCCAAAATAAGACCGATGAAGCATTATACGCTTTCTCTTTAGATCCATCAGGAGAGGATGTGACAGTCACAGATATTGTGTTCACTTTGAGGGGAGTACAGGGAATTGACACCGACAATGTGGATACTTTACGTCTATATCGTGATATCAACAATGACCAAGTAATGGATGGTGGTGATGAGTTGTTAGACAACTCCGGTATTATGACTGTTAATGGTCAGCTCGGGGCGATTACTTTCAGTACTGACTTCTATGCTACGACCAGTTCTGATTATTTGATAATTGGTAATACAAGCTCTATAGATAGAGGTGATTCAATGACGATTAGTTTACCAGTTACCGGAATAACATCTGTTGGTACAACTTCTGCTGTGTCTCCGGTTATTATCGGTTCTGTAGATGAGGTTCAGCATATACGAAATACAGCAGGCTCGGGAGGAAGTTCATCTCGCACTGGAGATACGCCTCCACCTGGAAACGGTATGGAAACAGGTGGTGGTTCGGGTGGAGGTGGTAATGTAGGACAGAATGTAGATGATGAGAATATTACTTATAGCCCCAACTACTTTAGTCCAAGTAACACAGGTACTCCTAACAACGAATGGACTAATCCGGAAAACGCTTACAATTCTGATGGTGTTTATGCCACTGCTTCTACCAGTAGCTTACGTCAGAGTTATACTGGATTTAACTTCAGTATACCTGGAAGTAATACTATACAAGGTATAGCAGTAAAGCTGGATATTTCTGGTACTACGGCTACCGGCACAGTCGATGTTTCTTTGTCCTGGGACGGCGGTTCTTCTTACACTACCGGAAAGGCCACTCCAACTTTATCTGGAACAGATATTGTTTATACGGTTGGTGGTAATACAGATACGTGGGGGAGAACTTGGTCATCAACTGAATTTACACCCAGTACCTTCTTAATAAGAGTTACCGCTACGCCTGAAAGTAATACCATAAACCTAGACGCGCTTGAAGTGCGTGTGTTTCACCAAACTGGTGGCGGGGGAGGTGGAGGTGGAGGTAGAGTATAAAGTTCAAGTTATACCCATATCCCAACTTTGTCACCAATATATTAAGTAAAACCTTGTTATAATAGAGTAGTAAAACCTAAAAATATAGTATAGACATTATGAATATTAATCATTATATAAATTCAGCTTGGCAAGCACTTTTAACATCTTTCGTAATTATTACTTTTGTAGCAGCTACTTTCTTTGTGGCTGAACCAAGAGTTGGTCAAGCTGTAGACAGTAACGCTTTTACTATTAAGCAGACTATCACAGGAGAGATTTCGTTTCTAGTTCAGCCAACTGATGTCACTATGAGTGGTAGCATCAACGGTGTGACTGGAGGTACATCAAACGGTACAACGACAGCTGTTGTTACCACCAACAGCTCTACTGGCTACACTATGTCTATTGCATTCACCGATAATGGTACAGATAATGCTATGGTGGGTGATGCTTATGCCGGTACCTCAATTCACGATTATACTGCTTCTAGTAGTGAACCAACATACGGTTTCTATACTGCCAGTACTTCAGCTGTCTTTGCTTACACCGCCACCGCTGACAACGCCTCTGATGTTGATCAATCGTTTCAAGATAACGGAGCCGGTAGTTGTAACACATCAGGAAGTAGTAATCCTCTAACCTGTTGGATGGAACCGCAAACAACTGGATTTCAAATCATAAATAGAAGTTCAGCTGCCACTACTGGTGCCACAACAACCATAAATTTTCGGGTATACGTACCAAACTCTCCAAGTCCAACAATAGAAACCGATACATACACAGCAACTGCAACCTTGACAGCACTCAACCAATAACGATAAAGTAGTCACATGGTTATGACTACAAATTCAGAGAGTACAAAGCACAGCGTTATTTATTCATTAGTTTTACTGGTAACACTAATCATAGTTTTTAGTTTAACTCAGACGTCTAGAGCACAAACTAATACTGAGACAGATACATCAACCTCAGGTTTAGATACTGCTTTGGCCACTACGACTGAGAGCGTTAACGACAAAGAGCCTTGGTTTGAAGTTGAACAGTTAACTGGAAATAATATTCAACAAGGTGACTTTGTAGTTGGTCCTGGTAGGGCTGAACTCGAAATTAAGCCTGGCGAAACAGTCGTTTATCCAATATCGGTGGCTAACCGTATTAGTGACGACCGAATCTTTAAACTTGAAGTTGAGGATATCGCTGGTTCTGATGATGGTCGCGATTCGGTCGTATTACTTGGAGATGAAAAAGGTCCGTATACCATAAAAGATTATATAAGCTTTCCAGAAGATTCATTTACACTATCTCTTGGTGAGCGAGCCAGGATACCTGTTACTATAACTATACCGCCAGATGCTGAGCCAGGTGGATACTATGGAGGTGTTTTAGTTTCTACAATTCGTGAAAACAACGGTGAGGAAGATAATGATGTACCGCGGTCACCGATAATCGCTCGGGTCGGTACTCTGTTTTTCATCACTGTTCCAGGTGACATTAAGACTAGTGGAGAAACTAAAGAGATAGCGTTGGCTAATGGTAAGTGGTGGTACGAAAAAGGGCCAATAGAAATGAATGTACTTTATGAGAATACTGGGTCAATCCACCTTAATCCTTATGGTGAACTTAGGGTAAAAAATATTTTGGGAGAGGAAGTTGGTTTTGTTGAGCTTGACCCATGGTTTGCTCTGCCTAAGTCACTCCGCTCAAGAACTGTAACCTGGGATCGCGAGCTGCTGTTTGGTAGGTATACAGCCACAGCCCTGGTTAATCGTGGCTATGATGATATTGTGGACGAGGTTTCAGTATCTTTCTGGGTGCTACCTTGGAAGGTTACTGGTGGAATATTCTTAGCTATATTTATTATACTATTCGGTATTAGAGCTTTTTTTAGGACGTTTGAATTTAAACGTCGGAGTTAGCATGTACTTTAGAGATTTGTTTATTAGTTCAATACAATCATTTTTGTTAACCGCAATAATCTTGGGTTTGTTATCTTTGTCTGAAGCTCAGGTGCGTAGCAGTTCAAATTATCAATTGCAAAGTGACAGTTTGAACTTTGGTGGCGGCTTATCAACTTCTACTAATTATGAACTAGAGAGCACTGCTGGCGAAATAGCTACTGGTGAAGGTACGAGTTCAGCTTATTCACTAAAAGCTGGATATCAGCAGATGCAAGAGGTTTTTATTAGTATAACTACGGTACCCGATGTTGTTATGACAAGTTTGGGTGGTCTAACCGGAGGTGAATCTAATGGTTCTACCAGCGTCTCGGTTATGACGGATAGTCCTAGTGGTTACCAATTGACCATAGCTGCTGAAAATAACCCGGCCATGCAAAAAGGGGTTGATACTATTTCTGACTATATTCCAACCGCTTCACCGGATCCAGATATGTCTTTTACGTATGGAACCACTGATACCTACTTTGGTTTTTCACCGCAAGGGAATGATGTGACCCAGCGCTGGTTAAATGATACTTCAAATTGTAACATTGGTAGCAACAGTACAGCTTTAACTTGTTGGGATGGTTTGTCCACGACTAATAAGACCATCGCGCAGGGAGCGGCTAACCAACCGAGTGGAGCTACGACCACGCTTTATTTCAAGGTTGGTATTGGTAGTGAAGCGGGTGCGATAGCTGGTGACTATGTGGCGACCTCTACCCTAACAGCTGTACCTCTATGATCAAGTTTATACTAACCTGCGTGTTGACATTGTCACCGATTGCGAGTTTTGCAGCTACAGATCAATTTACAATTAAAACGTTAGTTGGTGATGATACTCAGCCCCCAACAACACCAGTGCTGTTGTCGGCTGTACCAGTGACTGCTTCACAGATTGATTTAGCGTGGAGTGTCTCTACTGATAATTTGGCGGTTGGTGGGTATGTGTTATCACGTGATAGTGTGGCAATTGCCACTACCACACTCACGTCTTACAGTGATAGCGGACTAAATTCTGAAACACCCTATACTTATGAGGTTTATGCTTTTGATACTTCGTACAATCTGTCGACAACCTCAAATGCTTTATCGACTACAACCTTGTCTTTACCGCCACCACCTACAACTCCCACCTCAACCGATATTGCGAACAATTCTGGCTCACAATCAACTAGGGCTGTTCAGTTGAAAAATATAGAGGTGATAACTTTTACAAATAAAGCAATCCTTGAATGGCAAACTTATGGAATTTCCCGTTACTTAATAAGATGGGGTAAAACCTATGAATATAAAGACGGATATATCACCAATGAAACCTTCAGTACTTCTCATAAGACAATACTGGCTGAATTAGAGCCGGCTACCGACTACTGGTATGAGCTTACAGCTATTACTCCGTCTGGTAACAAGGTTATATTAAAAACGGGTCAGTTTAAGACTGTGGAAACAACAGAGATTTTTTCACCGCCTAATGTTTTGAGATTGCAGGCCAGACAAGATATTGATGATGTAATTTTGTCATGGCAATCACCGACTTCGGTGTCGATAAAAGAAATTAGAGTAGTGAGGAATCCAAATAGTTACCCAGCTGATATCTATGACGGTAAAATTATTTACAGCGGTACAGGGGCAGGAGCGACCGACAAAGGTGCTTTAAAAGATGCGGGTAAGCAATTCTATAGTGTATTTGTAATAGATGATAATGATAATATCTCATCGGGAGCGGTTGTATCTGTTTCTCGGTTTTTTTCTTCACCGGTAGAATCAACTAATGACTTACCAGCTACTGGTACCATATCAACTGATTCGGACAAAGTTGAAAACACGGAGTTAACTGATGAGTTACCTTCCATTTTAGGACGAGAGGATATTTATTTGTTACAGTCAGATTTAATATATACCTTTGCTTCGGAAAGAATTCCTTTAGTTTACCAAGAGCAGTTTGTTATCAGGATTCCTTACGAAGCGCTACCAAAACACCTTAAGTCAATAATTGTTACCATTCTTGATCCAACGGATCAGCGTCGTAGCTATTCTTTTTTACTCCGTCTAAATACCGAGAAGACGGCTTACGAAGCGACCATAGCGCCACTTAATGTACTTGGTGTTTCAAGGTTGCAGGTTGAGGTTTTTGATTTTGAAGCCAAGGTAGTGGCTACTAAAAAGAAACAAATTGACTTTGTGGTGTCAAATGTTCAGACTAATCCAGAAGTTGTATTTCCTGATAAAATTGTTACAGCCATTAAATATACCTCACCACTTTTTTATTTAGGAGTAGGTACTTTTTTAATTTTATTTTTGCTTTGGTTGATAAAAAGGCGGGGTGAGGATAATTAGTAGTGTCGTTTTGTGCTTTTGTCGTTATAGTATTAAGACTTAATAAGTTTTAGTTTTATATATACATGGTACGTGTTGCAATAAATGGTTTTGGTCGCATCGGAAGAACTTTCTTTCGGTTAGCCTATGGTAATCCAGATTTTGAAGTGGTGGCAATCAACGATCTGGGAAATTTGGAAAGCCTGGCTTACTTACTGGAGTATGACTCTGTCTACGGTAGGAGTCCTTTTAGTGTGGATCAAAAAGATGGAAAGTTAATCATCCAGGATAAGGAGGTGACCTTTTTACAAGAGCGCGAGCCTGGTAAATTGCCATGGCGAGATATGAATATTGATGTTGTAATTGAATCTACTGGCTTTTTCACTACCTATGAGGGTTCAAAAGCCCATCTTGATGCTGGTGCAAAAAGGGTTGTAGTTTCAGCTCCGGTTAAAGGTAAGCCGGTCGAAGGTGTGTCAGGAGCGACTGTGTTGATGGGGGTTAATCATGATGCTCTGGCTACCTGTCAAATATCGTCTAACGCTTCTTGTACCACTAACGCTACCAGTCCATTGATCGCTATTTTGAAAGAGTCAATCGGAATTGAGAAAGCGGTACTAAACACAGTTCATGCGTATACTGCTTCTCAGTCATTGGTTGACGGTCCTAGTAAAAAAGATTTACGAGCTGGCCGGGCAGCTGCTATCAATATCGTGCCTAGCACGACTGGCGCAGCTATTGCTACTACTCTAGCTCATACTGAACTCAAAGATAAGTTTGATGGTATCGCTATGCGAGTACCGGTGCCAGTAGGGTCAATAGTTGACGTTACTTTTATTGCGTCTAAAGACACTACGGTAGAAGAGGTAAATAAGGCTTTAGCTGATGCAGCAGAAAATCCAAGATGGAAAAATTTGTTTGCAGCTACGACCGAACAGATTGTTTCTAGCGACATCATTGGGTCACGGGTCGGCTCAATTGCAGATTTATCTTTCACAAAGGTTGTTGGCGGTAACTTAGTGAAAGTTTTGGCTTGGTATGATAATGAAACTAGTTACACTCAAACTTTGGTTGAGCACGTAAGAGCGGTAGCAGGACATATTGCCAAGTAAATTTCATGTATGGAGGTCGAGAATATAAAAACCATTCACTTAGCTGCTGATCATGCGGGGTATGAACATAAAGAGGCGATTAAGGAGTGGTTAAAGAATTCTGTTTATGAAGTGGTAGATCATGGTGCGCACCAGCTACATCCTCTAGATGATTTTCCTGACTTTATTAATCTAGCTAGTTTGGCTGTGAATGAAAGTCCAACTGAATCCTGTGCTTTTATTTTTGGTGGTTCGGGTGAAGGGGAGGCTATGTTGGCTAACCGTTATCCTGAAGTTAGAGCCACGGTTTATTATGGTGGGAATGAAGAAATTATAAAATTATCTCGTCAGCATAATGATGCGAACGTATTGTCGTTTGGGTCTAGGTTTGTTTCAGTCGAGGAAGTCAAGTCTTCCATCACAAAATGGTTATCAATAAATGTACTTGAAGATGAGAAATATAACCGACGTAATGGGAAGATCAAAACAACCGTTGCGTCTTTGTATAAATAATTATGATTCCAATTGTTCCTGCCATTATTCCAAAGTCAGAAGAAGAGCTAAAGCAGTCTTTGGTTAATCTATCTTTTGCGGAAGAGATACAGATTGATGTAGTTGACGGAAAGTTTGTACCTTTTGTTTCTTGGCCCTATAATCCACCAGGTTCACCGTTTTTAATAAGGGATGAGGCGGCTAAATGTTCTGTGGAGATAGATCTGATGGTAACAAATCCAATTGAAGCTGGTCAGGAGTGGCTAGAGGCCGGTGCAGACATGCTGGTTTTTCATATTGAAAGTATAAATTTAGAGTCTTTTCGAGCCTTTGTAAATACTACTTCTGTTTCGGTTGGTGTTTCGGCTTTAAATGACACACCGCTTGAGAATTTGTATCCGTACGCAGAAATAGCCGATTATGTTCAACTTATGGGTATCGCTGAAATAGGCGCTCAGGGACAATCTTTTGATGACAGGGTTTTGGAGCGAATAAAGGTGATAAAACAAAAGTTCCCTAATCATCCGATAAGTATCGATGGTAGTGTAAATCAAGAGACAATTTTGTTGTTGAAGCGGGCTGGAGCCAATCGTTTTATCGCTGGATCAGCGATAGTCGGAGCAAGTGATCCTTATACCGCTTACAAGAATTTGGTTTCGTTGGCCAATCAAGATAAGTAGTAGTGAAATCTTGGATAGTTTCTAACAATTGCTGGCTATAATTTAACTATTGAGGCTGTTATACTGTCAATATATTTTTTATGTATTATTTAACCAACGATGAAGTTAAAAACTTAGAAGCAAAAGCCAATCAGATTAGACAAAGTATAATTGAAATGCTGGTAGCGGCTGGTAGCGGACATACCGCTGGTCCGCTTGGTATGGCTGACATACTGTCACTTCTTTATTTTAAAGTGTTGAAACACGATCCAAAAAATCCTGACTGGGAAGAACGTGATCGTTTAGTGTTATCGAATGGTCACATTTGTCCTGGCTTATACGCGGCGATGGCTCATGCTGGATATTTTCCAATAGAGGAGTTAGCAACCTTGCGCAAGTTTGGTTCAAGGTTGCAAGGTCATCCGCACCGCACTGCTTTACCTGGTATCGAGACTAGTTCAGGCCCGCTCGGTTCCGGTCTTTCCCAAGCAGTGGGAATGGCATTGGCAGAAAGGATCGATAACCCGTATTCTTCCAAGTATGTATATTGTTTAACAGGAGATGGTGAATTAAACGAAGGGCAAATCTGGGAGGCGGCCCTTTTGGCTGGTAAAGAAAAATTACATAACCTAATTGTAATAATTGACCGCAATGGTATCCAAATAGATGGCTACACTAAGGATGTTATGCCGCTCGAACCTTTGGCCGAAAAATTTGAGTCATTTAATTTTGATGTTCAAGAGGTGGATGGACACAATATTCGTTCTGTAAACGACGCAATTGGTAAAGCCCAAGCTGTTTATGGTCAGCCATCATTAATTATCGCTCATACAATTGCATCCAAAGGGGTAGATGTTTTTGAACGTGACTTTCGTTGGCATGGTAACCCGCCGGGTAAGGGGCCGGAAGAACGGGTTCCTAAAGGGAAACAAGCAGAGGTAGCTTTGCAAAAGTTACGCACCTTGGCTGGATTAATAGACTCCGATAATATCTCATAAATAGATTATGTTAGCTTCACATGTAGATAAAAATTTTGATACTAAAGACATGCTCAGCTTGCCTAGTCGCAATGGTTATGGTGAGGGGCTTTTAGAGGCTGGAAAACGCGATGAAAACATTGTGGCTTTAGCGGCCGACTTAACTGAATCAACTAGAACTTTGCAGTTTGCTGAGGCTTTTTCTAACCGCTTTGTACAGATGGGTATCACGGAACAAAACATGGCTTCAGTGGCGTCGGGGATGGCGGCGATGGGTAAGGTACCTTTCATTGCCTCTTACGCTATGTTTTCACCTGGTCGTAATTGGGAACAAATTAGAACCACTATCGCTTATAACGAAAGCAATGTAAAAATAATTGGCGCTCACGCCGGGGTGTCGGTGGGGCCGGATGGTGCTACACATCAGGCGATTGAGGATATTGCTTTAATGCGAGTGGTTCCAAATATGGTTGTCATTGCTCCGGCCGACGTTCATGAAGCTCGTAAAGCTGTTTTGGCTGCAGCTAAATATGACGGCCCGGTTTACATTCGAGTTGGTCGTAGTAACACACCAGTAGTAACAACCATGGAGTCACCCTTTGAGATTGGTAAAGCAGAGATCTTCTATCAAAAAAACGAATCAGCTGAAAAAACCTTAGGTATAGCGGTTACCGGAACACTTCTCTTTAATGCTCTCAAGGCCGCTCAACTTTTAGAAGCGGAAGGAATTGGAGTATCGGTTCTTCATGTTCCTACCATAAAGCCTTTAGACAAAGAAGCTGTTCTAGAATTAGCCAAGAACCACGATGCTATTCTAACAGTAGAAGAACACCAACGGTCTGGTGGACTGGGGGGTGCGGTTACAGAGTATTTGAGTGAAGTGTTTCCGCGTAAGGTGATACGGATTGGGGTGGATGACCAATTTGGACAGTCTGGTGAACCGGAAGAATTAATTTCACATTACGGAATGGACGTGGAGGCTATTGTCAAAAAAGGGGAAGAGGCTGTTTAGTTGCTACATAAATTTAAAAGGCTCGGCACCTTTAGGTGCCGAGCCTTTTAAATTTATGTAGCACAAGTACACCTAATCAACCCGCTTCGCCTCATAATCCTCTGGTTTGTTAGCAATATATTCAAGTAATTGGTCTCTGGTTAATAGTCCTTTTTGAGCGCCAATATATTGTACAACCGACATAGAATTAATTGGTCCCCAGGTTAGGGCTTCGGCGGGAGTTTTACCAAGAGCAATCGCAGCGGTGAAAGTTGAAGCAAATGAATCACCGGCACCAGTGCGGTCTACTGGTGGTTTGGGATCAGGATACATCGGCATATGCCAAGCTTGATCATCTTCGTCTACGACGTAAGCACCATGTGGTCCGTCAGTGATAACTGGCAAGACTAGGCCCACATCCTTTAGTTTTCTAATCAAAGTAGGAATGTTACCCTCATCGGTTTTAAGTAGCTCTTGCGCCTCCTCTTTGTTGCAGAAAAATATGTTGGTAACTTCGTACAAATCTTTAAGCTCATCAAAACCTAATTTAAGCTGAAATGTACCAGGTTGGAAAACCAGTTTAGTGTCATGTTCTTTTATATAGGCAGCAATTTCGTGATGAAACGGAACACCATGTTCACCAACCGATGAAAAATACAAATAGCGAGGCGGAGTGGCAAAATCAGGAAGGGAGTAAGGAAAAACTTCATGCTTAATTAAAATTGTTCGTTCTGGACCATAACGAAGTACGTAGTGATAATTAGTTTCTTTACCCTCGTGTAACTTTACATAATCAGTATGTACTCCTTCGGTACGCAGTGCGTTTAAACAATCCTTTCCATTCCGATCTTGTCCTAGGTTGGTAACTAAGGCTGAACGCAAACCTAAACGGTGAGCAGACACAGCTGCGTTTGGAGAATTTCCTACGGCGTTTACCACTTCTACATTATCGTAAGGTAATTTACTACCAAACGGCATATGGAGAGTCATTCGACCAGTATCCATGTCTTGGCTAACATCAGCAGCATCTTTATTAAGTTCTATAAAAGCATCGATGACGATGTCACCTACGGCTACAAAATCATATTGTTCATTCATATAGAACTTATTGTAACATTGCTTAATGTCTTGCCGATAAAGGCTGTTGGTAGCGGGTTGGATGATTTGCCGACTTAAGTTTGATACAATAAGTCACATGAAGAAAATTTTGGCGATTGGTGTGATTACTATTATGGTAGCAATGCCTAGTTTGTCGGTGCTAAATGCTGAAACTGATGCTGAACGTAAGGCTCGTCTAGAGGCTGAGCTACAAAACGTAGAAAGACAGATTTTGACGCAGCAACGTTTAGTGGAGGATAAACAAATGGAAAGACAGTCGCTTGAGCGTGATATGGCCATAATTGACGGTCAAATAAAAAAAGCCCAATTAGGAATACAGGCTCGTTCAGTTAATATTACCCAGCTGTCGCTACAGATTGATGAGAAAGAAGTTATGTTAGGTATCCTAGAAGAGAAACAAAGAAAGCAAAAGGAGTCACTCGCTGACTTGGTGCGCCGTTCAGCTAATATCGAGGATTTTACTTTGGTTGAAGTTATTTTGAGCAAGCGGACATTTTCAGATTTTTTTGAAGATGTGGCTAGCTACCAATCAATAAAGGAATCACTAAACGAATCTTTATCTATTTTGAGGGGTATTAAAGAAGATACTTTTGCTCAAAAGAACCAGCTTGAATCAAAACAGGAAACTGAAGCAGAAATGAAACGAATTCAAGAGCTAGAGAAGCAGGAGATTGAAAAGAAAGAAAAGGAAAAATCCAGAATATTAACAACTACCAAAGGACAGGAAAGGGCTTACCAAGAACTTTTGGAGTCACAACAAAAAACCGCGGCGCAGCTTAGAAGTCAGTTGTTTGACTTGCTTGGTGGTGGAGGTGGTATACCATTCCCGGAAGCGGTAGAGCTGGCTAAGTATGCAGAAAATAAAACTGGCGTACCGGCTTCTCTTGTGTTGGCTATTCTTGAGCAGGAGACTAATCTCGGTTCACATCTAGGTAGTTGTATTTATAATGATTTACGAGGTGGTAAGACAGTGATGCATCCGGATCGTGATGCGCCAATCTTTGAAGCCATTGCCAAAATTCATGGCTTTGATCCACGTAGTCGACAGGTGTCATGTCCAATTACCAGTAACGGTGAGCGTTATGGTTGGGGTGGGGCTATGGGTCCATCACAATTTATACCATCAACCTGGGCTATTTATGGTGGTATCATAAATATCGGCACTGGCTGGATTTATGATCAAGGATCTGATGCGATCAGAATGATAAATGGTGGTACGGGACCGGCTAACCCATTTAGTAATCGAGATGCTTTCTTGGCGACAGCTCTACTCCTCCGTGATAACGGTGCTAATGGTACAGCTAGTGGTGATCGTATGGCGGCTCTTAGGTATTATGCCGGTTGGGGCGGAGCTAGCAATCCAGCCAACGCTTTTTATGGTGACCAGGTGATGAATCGCAAGGCCAGAATTCAGGGTGATATAGCAGTACTGGGAGGGGGTTAAAATATTAGAAACTGTCTAATTCAATCTAAATGTTCTATTTTAGACATCTTTTAAGTCTGTGGGTTGCTAAATGGCAGATATTTGCTATAGTGTGCCCTACATATGAAAGCAGATATTCATCCAGACAATTATAGGTTAGTTATATTTCACGATAACTCAAGCGGTGAGCGTTTTTTAATCGGATCTACTATTAAGACAGCAGCTACTGATAAGTGGACTGATGGAAATGAGTATCCATTGGCACATGTAGATGTATCTAGCGCTTCCCATCCTTTTTACACCGGACAAGAAAAGGTTATGGACACCGCTGGTAGGGTAGAGCGGTTCAAGAACAGAGCTTCTCAGGCGACTAATCGCAAGAAGAAAAAATAACACAGAAACCGCTTTTTAATTTTAAAAAAGAAGCGGTTTTTTGTTGTTTACGGTAAACTATATTTATGGAAATCAGTGAAGAAGAATTGCAGTCATTTCGTGACAATCAAAAAACTCAGTTTATGGCTGGGCAATTTGATGAACTTGCTCAGAAACAAAAAGAAGCAGAAGAGCTTATCGGTGATGATCCAGATATGGCAGAACTGGCTAGAGAAGATATTGATTCTATTGAGACTCAAAAGGTGTCGCTTTATGAAGAAATGCAGCGCATAGTGGCTGAGTCAAAGGAAGAAGAAGAACGTCCATACGGTGTTGTGTTAGAAGTTAGGGCCGGAGCCGGTGGAGACGAAGCGGCTTTGTTTGCTGAAGAATTAGCTCAAATGTATTTACAGTATGCGGCTATGAATGGTTGGTTTACATCAGTTGAGCACGAATCTAGATCTTCAGCTGGTGGCTATAAAGAAGCAGCTTTTGAGATAATTCATTCGCAGGCTTATGAGAAGCTTCGCTACGAAACCGGTGTTCATAGAGTACAACGTATTCCAGTTACTGAAAAATCTGGCAGAATCCACACCTCGACTGCTTCGGTGGCTATTTTACCACTACGAAAAAAACCAACTATCGAAATTAATCAGAGTGATATAGTGATGGAATTTTCGCGCTCGGGGGGAGCTGGTGGACAAAATGTCAATAAAGTAGAAACAGCTGTAAGACTTGTCCATACTCCTACTGGTATTGAGGTACGTAGTCAGAGCGAGCGGTCACAGCTGAAGAATCGCGAAAAGGCTATGAGTATTTTGGTGGCTAAATTAGAGGCGGCTCACGAGGAGGAGGAAGCTAAAAAGCATGCTTCAGAAAGGAAGAATCAAATCGGGACTGGTGATCGTTCAGAAAAGATTAGGACCTATAATTTTCCACAAAACCGCATTACTGACCATCGAATAAAGGTGTCTTGGCACAATATTGAAGAAGTCATGAAAGGGCAGCTAGATACTATTTTTGATGCTCTTAGTGAGGTGGCTACAGGCGGAGAAGTAGTTGCATAGGCTGGGTAGATGTGCTAACATCTGCTTTGCTTTAAGCGCGTTGCGCTTTTTTGCTTTAGAATTTTTTATGTCAACACAAACAAACAATAATTCATCACTCATTGACCGCTTGTTTAAGGCGGGTGCTCATTTTGGTTTTAAAAAAAGTCGTCGTCATCCGACTAGTGCACCATACTTATATGGTACAAAAGACGGTAATGATATCTTTGACCTTGAGAAGACAGCGGGCCTTATAAATCAAGCTAAAGAAATTATAAAAGAAGCTGGGTTAAACGGTAAAACGGTTTTATTTGTCGGAACCAAGGATGAAGCGGTAAAACAAGTTAAGGCAGCTGCCCTAAAAGTGGAGATGCCTTACGTAGTAAATCGCTGGATTGGAGGTATGTTAACTAATGCTTCAGAAACCAAGAAACGAGTTAACCGCCTTGAGCAACTAAATCGGGAAACTGAATCAGGTGAACTAGAGCGTAAGTATACAAAAAAAGAACGTCTGGTTCTTGGTCGTGAAATGACAAAATTGAATTTCAATTTTCAAGGAATCAGTACTATGCCAAAGACTCCCGATCTTATGGTAGTAGTCGATCCAAGACATGACCATATTGCAGTTAAAGAGGCGATTGATATGAAGGTGCCAGTTATTGGAATCATGAGTTCAGATTGTAATATTGCTGAGGTTAATTACCCAGTGTTGGTCAATGATGCTTTACAGCAAAGTGTAGCAGTGGTGCTCGATGAGTTGGTGTCAGCTTTACATGAGGGTAAATCGGCTTATACACCAAAAACAACTCCATCCCGAGTAACTATTAATAGAACTCGTTCCCCACGAGCTTAGTGGTTAAAACCAAAGTATAATATTTGGTGTTCTTTACTAAAATAATTTTTAACTATGGAAATTACTTCAGCGCAATTAAAAGAATTACGAGATAAAACTGGCATTTCAGTAATGCAATGTAAAAAGGCTTTGGAAGAAGCTGGTGGTGATATGGATAAGGCGGTTATTATCCTAAGAAAGAAGAGAAGTGAAGCGGCTGAAAAGAAATCAGATCGTGAATTAGGGGCTGGTGCTATCGGTTCTTATCTACACAATACAAATGAAGTAGCCGCCTTGGTTTTACTAGCTTGCGAAACAGACTTTGTATCTAAGAATGACGAATTTGTTGCCTTGGCTCGTGACGTTGCCATGCAAGTAGCGGCTACTAATCCGACTTATGTTTCTCGTGAGGACGTACCAGCTGAAGTAATTGAAAAAGCTAAAGAAGTATTTAAGGGAGAAGTTGAAGATAAACCGGCAGAAATGCAGGAAAAAATTCTGGAAGGTAAATTGTCATCTTACTTCAAAGAACAGATTCTCTTAGAACAAAGTTTTGTAAAGAATCCAGATCATACAATTGGTGAAATGATTACCGGAGCAGTTCAGAAATTTGGTGAAAATATCTCAGTAGTGAAAATATCCCGTCTATCTGTTAAATAAACATGGTTAGTGCCGCCCCATTGTTTTTAATCAGCATTTGTGTCTTCGTCTTTTACGCTATATTTGTCACAATCGAAAATCGACGCGGTAGGCGTCTCCTGTTTTCCTCTTTGAGAGGTTGGATTGATGCGGTCATAGTAAAAATTTATAATAAGCTCAGCTTTTGGTTTAGGTATCTTGGAAGGCATATAATTAAGTTGTCCTGGTACTATAGTATTCACCGGTTTCTTCGTTTTATTTTGACTTTGTTGGTAAAGAGCTATGATGGCTTAGAAAAAATATTTCTACAAAATCACAACCGAGCCAAAGTGATAAAAAAAGAAAAGAAGTTAATGGAGAAAGATAATCATTTACATCAAATGGTTGACCATAAGGCCAATACTGCGCTTAGCGCGAGTGAAAAAAAGAAGTTACTAAACAAGAAATTGGAAGGTCGGTAAATCAAGGTTGCGCTTTTTAGAAAAACAGCTTAAGATATCAGTCACACAAAAAGTTCGTGTGAACAATACCGCCAC
Source organism: Candidatus Nomurabacteria bacterium (assembly GCA_023898525.1). Lineage (NCBI taxonomy): Bacteria > Candidatus Nomuraibacteriota > Candidatus Nomurabacteria bacterium. Next base: position 341,350 of record CP060227.1, on the reverse strand, counting down.
CTTAGCCCAGCTGGTTAGATAAGGAGAAATAAGGAGTAGCTTGCTACGACTATATTTTCCTTAAGCAGACGCAATGAAATTTTCGACCCCCAAGGGAGAAAATGAATATGCGGTCCGCTAAGGTTTTGTAAATGTTTACAAAACCGGCTAGTAAAAGTAAGATGTGCAATAATTAAATAAGGCAAAAAACGCCACCTTAGCTCAGCTGGTTAGAGCAACGGTTTTGTAAACCGTAGGTCCTCGGTTCGAATCCGAGAGGTGGCTCAGAATTATACAGAACTCTATATTTCGCAAGGCGGCCTGATCAGCATTAGGCCGTGATTAAAAACCCTTTATTTATACCTTTTTTGGTTGTATACTCAGGAACATTAACTATGCAGGGCGATAGCAAAGAGCATTTACTTTCATACGCTAAACAGGCTGATTTTCACGTCGGTCGGGCAACTGAACTAACTGGTAAAGATAAAGTCTTCTACCGATTCTTGGAGATATTGCCTGGTGTTGCTTCTTGGGGAACCTTGATTGGAGTAGTTTTGTTGTCCATCTATACTCCATTTATTGCTTCTTACTTTGTTATTGCTTTTGCCTTGTACTGGGTTCTAAAGACAGCTTTTTTGTCTTATCACTTACGCCACAATTGGAAGCGTCTACGGCATCATCTGACGCTTGATTGGAGTGTTTTAATTTCAAAGTTTGATTATGGGCATCTCCACCATGTGGTAATCTTGCCTTTTTATAAGGAATCAGCAGAGGTAGTGGAAGCGAGCCTAAGTGCTTTAGCCAAGGTTAAGTATGATCATAAAAAAATCATTGTGGTCTTAGCAGGAGAGGCTAGGGCTGGAGAATCAACTAATCAAACCTGTGAACTAATGAAACAAAAGTTTTCAGATAAATTTGGGGTTTTTCTAACCACTATTCATCCAGCTGATTTGCCTGGTGAAATGGCCGGGAAAGGTTCTAATTCTTCTTACGCTATTGAGGAGGTGCGTACCAAGGTCCTAGATCCAATGGGATTAAAGTATAGTGAAACTTTGGTGTCGATTTTTGATATTGATACAGTGTTGTATCCCGATTATTTCAATTGCTTAGTTTGGCACTTCATGAAGGCGGCTCGCCCTCTTAAGAGCTCATTTCAGCCGGTACCTATCTTTAATAATAATATTTGGGAAGCGCCCGCTATTTCCCGGGTGGTGGCAATGAGTAGTACATTTTGGGAAATGGTTCAGCAAGAGAGACCGGAGCGTATGGCAACTTTTTCATCCCATTCAGTTTCATTTCAAGCATTGTACGAAGTAGGGTACTGGCAGAAAAACATGGTAAGTGAAGACTCCCGTATTTATTGGAACTTACTTATGGCAAACAATGGTGAGTACGACGTTATACCATTATCATATCCAGTATCGATGGATGCCAATGCTGCACCAACTTTTTGGAAGACGATTGTTCAGATTTATAAGCAGCACCGTCGTTGGACGTATGGTGTTGAAAATCTATGTTACATTCTTTATCATTTTAAGAAGAATAAAAGTATTACGCTTAAGAAAAAGCTGACTATCGCTTTTCAACAAGCTGAGGGTTATTGGTCTTTGGTTACTAACCCGATCATGCTTTTTATTTTAGGCTGGGCACCTCTATATTTAGGTGGGCAGAATTTTCACCAGACAGTACTGTCTTTCAATCTGCCTTTAATCGTTCGAGACCTCTTGATTATCGCTATGTTTGGACTCATTGTGTCATCAATGATATCTCTCTCACTTTTACCGGCCCGCCCTAATCACACCAGTCGATTCCAGTATTTCGTTATGGCTGTGCAGTGGATCATGGTCCCGGCTACGATGATTATCTTTAGTGCTATTCCTGGACTAGATGCGCAAACTAGGTTAATGTTCGGTCGTTATATGGGCTTTTGGTCTACGCCCAAGGTAAAAATCTAGAATAAATATATGCAACCAGTTGTAAAACCACTTTCATACAGACATCGAAATTTCGTCTTTATTACCTTGACGTTAGTTTTTCTGATTAGCTTACCGATATTCATTTTTTATTCAGCTGGGTACCGGTATGATTTTTTCTCTGAAACCCCAACAGTGACTGCTACAGGTGGTTTGTATATTGCTTCTGAAGCATCAGATAGTCAGATTTATATTGATGAGGTGGAGGTGGCCAATGTCAGGATTTTTCGCAAAGCCTCGTACTTACAAGGAATACAGCCTGGGGTACACAGGGTACATGTGCAAGCTCCTGGGTTACATACCTGGGTTAAAAATCTGTTAGTCAGTCCACAAATTGTGACTGAGGCAGAGAGTTTTAATTTACCAGTAATACCACAGGTTAGACCGGTAACTGAATATACTGACAAAACTGGTGAAGCAATTTATTTCGTAAAGACAGCACCAACTGATCTGTTTAGCGATTCTTCAAGTACGCTGCCAGTTATATTTGCAACCTCGTCAGCTACAAGTAGTTATGATTTAAACCCTGAATACGCACTGCTTGATGAAATATTTGTAGAAAAAGCATCTACCACCGCGGCGTTAGCTGCTTGGGAAAAGGTTCAAGCCACCAAGTTTGGGTTTGCCACAGCAACTCCGGTAATAGTAGATGGTGAGGTGGCAACTACCACAGTTACCAGAGATCATTTGCAGCTATACAAGGATGGAGATGATGTTTTTGTTCATGCTCTAGGAACAGGAAAACAGGTTCCTTACTATTTCTGTTCTGATCCTGTCGTGTCGACTTCTTCGGCGGCGGTGGAGGCAGAAATAACAGTTGATCCAGAAGAAGAGATTGGCATAATAAACAGAGTAGAACCAATTGCTGAATCTTCCTGTAGAACAGATATTAGGATTGATAGAAAGTGGCAAATAGTGCATGACTTTAATTTTCTTCCAGGTAATCTTGATTTAGTGTTGATGCATCTTGATGATGGTATTTATGTCGTTGAGGCTGATGATCGATCGTGGCAAAATGTTCAGCTTTTATATCCAGGAGAAAATCTACAAATGCTGATTTACGGGGAACAGATTTTTGTGAAAAATGGCAAATTTATATTTGAAGCCCTAACCACAATTGATAGCATCAAAAACTAGTGTTAACATAAAAATATGCAACCTAAGACAGGACACCGACACCCTATAACTGCTACCATTGCTGAAATAAATGATATTTTTTCACGCATTGGCTTTTCTTTAGCTGAAGGCCCGGAAATGGAGAAAGAGCACTATAATTTTGACCGACTAAACGTAGCCAAGGATCATCCGTCACGTGATATGCAAGATACTTTTTGGCTAAAAAGTGAAGACGTTGATGAGCCGACTGTACTTAGGACTCATACTTCACCAGTACAGGCTCGTTATATGGATACCCACAAACCACCGATTCGTATTATTGTGCCAGGAAAGGTTTTTCGTAATGAGGCGACTGATGCTACTCATGAGGCTCAGTTTTATCAGTTGGAAGGTCTTTGTGTAGACGAAGAGATAAATCTAGGACACCTAAAGGGAGTGTTGGAGTATTTCTTCTCAAACTTTTTGAAGGGCGAAGTAGAGGTACGCTTTCGACCTAGCTTCTTTCCATTTGTAGAGCCTGGTCTTGAGGTTGATATGCGACTTTTGTCGGGGGAGAGCAAACTCAAGGGGAAGTGGGTGGAGATTTTTGGGGCTGGTATGGTGCACCCAAATGTACTTAAAGAGTCAGGAATAGATCCAAAGAAATACACAGGCTATGCTTTTGGTGGTGGTATCGATCGGTTGATAATGATCAAGTACGGAATTGATGATGTGAGAAATCTTTATGCTGGTGACTTGCGTTTAGTTAATCAGTTTTAATGTTGGTGTATGTTGGTATCTTATAATTGGTTAAAGGATTATTTGGGAGAAGATTTACCATCGGTTGATGAGGTGGTGGAGCTTCTGACTTTTCATGCGTTTGAAATAGAGGGTACAGAAAAGGTGGGGGGCGATACTCAAATCGAGGTTAATGTTTTGCCGGATCGAGCCAGTAGCTGTTTGTCTCATCGAGGAATAGCCCTTGAGCTTGCTGTTTTGCTCAACAAACCCCTGGTCGTAGATCAGTTGAAAGACGAGACAGAATTACCTGTTTTAGATGATTTTAAAATTGAGATTGAAGATAAGGCCGACTGTTCACGCTTCATGCTGGCTCTTATGGAGGGAGTTAAAGTAGGCCCATCACCAAAGTGGCTAAAAGAAAGACTTGAGACTCTCGGACAAAGGTCTATCAATAATATTGTTGATGCTACCAACTATGTGATGTTTGGACTCGGTCAACCGATGCATGTTTATGACTCAGACACCTTTTCTAAAAAAGATGACAAGTGGAATTTTGTGATTAGACGAGCCAAGGCTGGGGAGATAGTGAAACTATTACCGGAAAAAACCGGCGCGGAAGATCGTGAGGTTGATCTTAAAGGTACCGAGCTTTTAGTGGTAAATGGGGAAAGTGATCAGGCAGTAGCTTTGGCTGGTATAAAAGGCGGGACTTACGCCGGCTTACATGAAGGTACGACTAATATTATTTTAGAAGCAGCTAATTTTAATTCAACCTTGACTAGGAAAACAGCTAGAGCCTTGGGTATTCTGACCGATGCCTCTAAAAGATTTGAAAATGAAGTTTCTAGCACCTTGCCACCGTACGCAATGCGAACAATTGTGGAATTGATCACTGAAATTGCCAGCGGGGAACTTAAGGGTGTTTCCGATCAGTATCCGATGGTACAAGCTGAGTCGGTAGTTACGGTTCATCCAGATAGAGTAAATAAGGTGCTTGGTTTATCTCTAGAGGAGTCCTTTATGAAAGATGTTTTATTTAGGTTAGGGGCAGAAATCAGTGAATCTGAGTCTGGTTGGTTGGTGACAGCACCAAAGGAGAGAGTGGATCTAACTATCGAGGAAAACTATATAGATGAAATAGGGAGAATTTACGGCCTTTCAAATATTGTTTCAATTACTCCAGAAAATCTACCGTTAGCAGAAATAAATGCTAATCACTACTACAGTGAAAAGATAAGAAAAATTTTGGGTGAATTAGGCTTCTCCGAAGTAATGACTTCGTCCTTTAGAAAGAAAGATCAAATACATTTACAAAATGCTTTGGCTAGTGATAAGGAATATCTACGGTCAAGTATTATACCTGCTATTGAAGAAGCGCTAGCTCTCAATATACAAAATGTCGATATTCTTGGGTTACGTGATGTACGGATGTTTGAGATTGGTACAGTCTTTACTAAAGATGATAAAGGTAAAGCAAGAGAACATGTAGTTTTGACAATCGGGGCGAGAGTTAAAAAAACCGGTTACTCAGCAAAAGATGATGTGATAGTAAATGAGGCGATAAAAGCCCTAATAGAGGCTGGACTGGAAATAGGGGTGGGTGCCAAACAGGGTATATGTGAGACGAATCTGGATAAGCTTATTTCTGCTTTGCCAGAGCCTACCAAGTACGAACCGAATGTCCCTTTATCGGATATAACCTACAAACCATTTTCAGTTTATCCAGCGATTGTTCGTGATATTGCTATGTGGGTGCCGGAAAATACCGATATAGATAGCATAGGTAGGATTTTGAAAGACGGGGCAGGAGAATTGTGCGAAAGAATCACTTTGTTTGATGAATTTGCTAAAGATGGGCGGATCTCCTATGCGTTTAGATTAGTTTTTCAGTCATATGAAAAGACTTTAACTGATGATGAGGTAGAGCCGTATATGGCTGCTGTTTACCGAGCGGTAGAAAAAGCTGGATTTGATACCAGGTAGATGGATTTTATAAGAAAATAAGGGCAAAAAACTTTGTTTTTTGCCCTTATTTTCTTATAAAATCAACCAGACAATCAGTTATTTATCTGCTATAATAACCCCATATTTTAACGTTTTAATAATTCAGCATGGCAGATAAAAAAGATAAAAAGAAAGGAGGATATGATGCTTCATCTATCTCTGTTTTGGAAGGATTGGAGCCGGTTCGTAAGCGTCCGGGAATGTACATCGGTACTACCGGTCCAGACGGTCTCCATCACTTGATTTGGGAGGTGTTTGATAACTCACGCGATGAAGCGATGGGTGGTTTTGCTGATCGGGTGGAGGTCACTCTCCTACCTGATAACTATATTCGTGTGGTAGACAACGGACGTGGTATTCCGGTTGATGTACACAAACAGACAAAAGTTTCTGCTTTGGAAACCATTCTAACCACTCTTCATGCTGGAGGTAAGTTTGGCGGAGAAGGCTATAAAGTATCTGGTGGTCTTCATGGTGTAGGTGTCTCAGTGGTAAACGCACTTTCAACTCACGTTATTGCCGAAGTGCATCGTGACGGCGGATATTATATGCAAGAGTACAACATCGGTAAGCCAAAGGCTAAAGTAAAAAAAGTTGGACCATCAAAATTGCAGGGTACAATCATAACTTTCCAAGCCGACCCAATAATTTTTAAAGAAATCAATTATGATTTTAAACGAATTGTAAATCACTTACGTCAGCAAGCTTACTTGGTAAAAGCAATGAAAATATCTGTGCTTGATGCTAGGGAGATGAGTGAAGCCGAGCAGAAGAAGCTTGATCTGAAAGGGAAACAGTACCTAAGCGACGATCGTTTAGAAGTACCACAGCAACATTTTTATTTTGAAGGTGGACTTAAATCATTGGTAGCTTTTAATAATCATTACCAAAAACCAGTTCATAAAAATATTTTTTACGTTGAGAAGAATGATATTGATGAGATGGTAATGTCGGTTGAGGTAGCGGTACAGTATGTTGACGATATTTCCGCTCGAATCTCGGCTTTCGCTAATAACATCTATAACCCAGAGCATGGCACACATGTAACCGGATTTAAAACCGCGCTTACTCGTACTCTCAATAACTACGCTAAGAAAAATAATTTCTTTTCCGTCAAGGACAAAGACACCAGTTTTACCGGAGACGATGTGTTAGAGGGTATCACTGCAGTAGTGTCGGTCAAAATGCCCGAAATTCAGTTTGAGGGTCAGACCAAGGCCAAGCTGGGTTCGGTAGAGGCGAGAGGAGCGGTTGAGACAGTGTTTGGTGAAGCTTTCGCAACTTACTTAGAAGAGAACCCTGACGATGCTAAAGCTATTATCAATAAAGTTATTATTGCAGTTAAAGCCAGAAAAGCAGCCAAAGCGGCCAAGGACAGTGTGCTTCGTAAAGGTGCGCTTGAAGGAATGTCTTTGCCAGGTAAGCTGGCTGATTGTCAAAGTAAGAAAGCGGAAGACTCAGAGCTGTTTGTGGTAGAGGGAGACTCAGCTGGTGGTTCAGCTAAAATGGGACGTGATCGAAAGACTCAGGCTATTTTGGCACTGCGCGGTAAGATTCTCAATGTGGAGCGTGCTCGTATTGATAAAATGCTGGCTTCAGAGCAAATTAAAAATGTGGTGATTGCTCTTGGTACTGCAATTGGTGACGTGTTTGATATTTCTAAACTGCGTTATCACAAAATCATTATTGCTACTGACGCTGATGTTGACGGAGCTCATATTAGAACCCTGCTTCTGACTTTATTTTATCGGTACTTCAAACCTCTGATTGAAGGTGGTTTTATCTATATCGCACAACCTCCTTTGTACAAAATCCAGCGCGGCAAAGAAATGCACTACGCTTTTGACGACGAGGAAAAATTCAGGATATTAACAGATATGGGAGTAACTGTAGATGAAGAAGAGGTGACAGAAGAAGATTCGGAGGGGGAAGCAGAAGCTGAGGTCAGCAAGAAGAATACTAAGGTTAGAATTCAACGCTACAAAGGTTTGGGTGAAATGAATGCTGATGAGCTGTGGGAAACTACTATGAATCCAGAGTTTCGTATCTTAAAGCAAGTTACTATCGATGATGCACAAATGGCCGACAAGGTGTTTGATATCCTTATGGGGACTGACGTTTCTAGTCGAAAGTCATTTATTCAGTCCAATGCTAAGATGGCCAATTTGGATATTTAGTTTGGACAAATACAGAATACATAAAAAGACCGCCTTAGGGCGGTCTTTTTATGTTTCTACTGGGTTACGGTAACTGATTCGTTGAGATAGTTGTTGGTTATATTGGCGTCACTTCTAGTAAAGGTTTGAATTGAGATTGAGTCTTTACCAATTTCATTAACCGCTGGGAAATTAATGGTGATGATAGCCCTTTCATTAGGTTTTAATGGGTCTTGATCGTCTGACTTGTAAGTTACATTGCCAGGTAGTTCCACCTCGAAAACCCAAGTGTTAGAAGTTTTGTTGCCAATATTATGTACGGTGAATTTAATTACACCTGGTATATCCTGTATTATGCTATTGGTTTCTATAAAAGTATCTGTATTATTTTCAACACCAATTTTAAGATCACTTACGACTAAGTCAGTACTCCCGTTTGGATCTGATACAGGTATAGCGTAGGTATATACTGTTTCAGTTGGTATGACAGGCTTTGGTTGCGTAGATACAGTCTCCTTGGTTTCTGTAGGTTCTGTTGTTGTATCGCTAGGTGCCTCTTCAGGCTTGTTCTCATTCTCAGATTGAGTGTCGGTATCGGTAATAGACTCCGTTTCGGCTATGTTGGTGTTTAAAACGGATATACTTTTAGTCTGTGAAGAATCTGGTTCTGAGGAATTGTTCTTGATGTAAGATATTGTGTAGGCTATTTCAGCAAAGCGGGCCTTTTCTGAATCGACTTGCATTTCTAATCGATCGACAAGTCCAAGATCGTAGGAACTGCCACAACTCAGACTCACGAATTCCTTATCGGTCGTTTTAATGTCGATAGCCACACCATCTTTACATTCGTAATTAAAGGTATAAGTACCTGATGTTTTAGTATTTTCCCACCACACCTCTAGGGATTCACCACTGTTCATAATACTGCGGTCAGATGTAGCAGAGATAGTTTGTTTTTTATCTCCTTCTCTGTAATTATAGACATTATCTGCCAGTGAAGCTAATGAGCTGACAGCAGTAGGGAATATTTTTACAATTTGAACTGCAGACCAAGCAAAGAATACTATAATAGCTATCAGCCCAGCTGCCATAATCAGCTTCTGTGCACCTTTTTTGGAGTCATTTGGATTTTCAGTTGTGTTTGTCATATCTTTTTATAATACTATATTTAAACTAGTCTGTCAAGACCAAGGCTTATATTATCAGTAGTATAGACATTTATTAAAAATGTTGCATTGACAAACAAAATAAAATATGTTATATATATTAATGTCATTTAGTAATAATTTATATGGAAAAAACTAGTCAGGATCAGTCAGAAATTATGGATATAATCTTAGAAAAAAAAGTTGCATTTGTAACTACCTTTTTCATAGTATTTTTAATTTCATACGCTGTTCTAGCTTGGTTTGATTTTTTACCAGAACCGATTTCTTCCGATCAGATAAATAAAGATGATTCTGTTGAGGAATCCGGTTTGTCCGGTTTTACTGTAAATGACGCAGGTGTCAGTGAAGTTGATGTCATAGAGGACACTTCAACACCCATAGTTTCAACAATCCAAAATGTGAAGCCTGAAAAAATTATTTTCGACACTCTTGATAAAACCATCCAAGTTGCTAATCCAACTTCAAGATCAGTTCATGATTTAGACAACGCTTTGCTGGACGGAGCAGTTAGACATCCTGACTCGGCTACTTTGGATCAAAATGGTACGGTGTTTATTTTAGGACACTCCAGTTATTTGCCGGTGGTAAACAATAAAAATTTTAAAGCTTTCAACGGCATACAAAACCTCAAGTGGGGAGACGTTGTAAGGCTTCAGTCAGGTCAAGATGAGTACGTGTACAAGGTAAATAAAGTATACAAAGCTTACGCAGCCAACGCTAGTGTCCCAATTGCTGGTGAGACACAAAAACTTGTCTTGGCTACTTGTAACAGTTTTGGCTCGGTAGACGACAGATTTATTATTGAGGCTGAACTTTCTGAGGTGAGAGCTTTATAAAAGCCCTATTGACAAACTTATAAAAATCAACTAGCGTTTGTTTATAAGGAAAAAGATTACTGTTCTAAACTAAGTATTTTCACAAGTAACTGTCTGCTAAACCAGCTCGGGACAGTAATACAACCGTTCTTTTGAGTGGTAATTTGTGGTTTCTGTTACTCTTGCGTACTTAAGGTGTAGGTGAGGGTATAGAACTTATAAATTTATATTATAGAAGATATGAAAAATTTTATTGATATCAAAAAGGTGGCACCAATCGCTTTTGTAATGGTGTTGGTTTTTGCTGTTTTGAACTTCGGTTCATATAATGCCAACAACGAACTTGGTTCTTTGTTGCCAAGTAGTGCTTTGGCTACCAATGGTACCGGCGGGGTGGCTGGTACTTGTGACCTGTCGGCTAGCTCAAATGAGATCTATGCTGGGTCTGATTTAGATATTTCTTGGGCTGTGACCGGTTTTGCTAAGGTTTATCTAAATGGTCAGGAGCTAAATAATCTGTCAGGAACTATTACTATTGATGATCTGCAGAATGATACCACCTACACCTTGTTCGCTGAGTCAGCTGACGGTAATTCTAACTGTACTTCTGAAGTACAGGTAAATTACATGGGTAATCCACCAGCGACTGCTTACTGTGAACTTACCCTTGAAAAGTCTGTTAGTTCAACAAAGGTTAATCCTGGTGATGAGATAACTTACACTATAAATATTAAAAATACCGGAACCACTGATTGTACAGGTGGTGGAGTACGTATTCTTGATGTTGTGGATCAAAACGTTACTTTTATAAGTGAGACACATACAAGTAACCTTGATGCTGGCTATGGGAGCACTCCTCTTTATGTACCAAGCTCACGAAAGTTGTGGTGGAATGGTCACGAACTTAGTCCTGGAGAAGAAGGAACTATAACTTGGACCGGTAAAGTGGTTGATGGTCTAGCTTGTGATACTTATGTGGTAGTAGAAAACACTGCCAAAGCTACGGCTAAAGAATTAAATAACTTCAATGATTGGTCATATAGTAATACTGTTGAGACTACTGTCGGATATGCTTGTGAAGTCCCAGCTCCTAAGTGTGAATTTTTAAACGCGACTCCTGACGCTTTGCTTAAAGGTAATTCAGCTGATTTAAACTGGTCTACTTTAAATGCCAATCGAGTTGTCATTGATAACGGTATTGGTGAAGTATCTGCTACCGGAACTCTTTCTGTGACCCCTCTTGCAACTACTGAATATCTACTCACCGCCTTTGGTGATGATGACAAACGGGATACTTGTTCAGTTACTCTAACAGTTGAGGAACCGCCAGTTCTTGCTCCGGCTTGTACTTTGTCTCCAGCGACGAAAACAATTGCTAGCGGTGAATCAGTTGATCTGATTTGGACCACAACCAATGCAACTTCAGCGGTTTTGACTGACCTTGGTAATGTAGCTTTTGACGGCACAGAGAACACAGGTGCTCTCACAGCTAATAAAACTTATCAATTAGATGTCCTTGGTACTAATGGAGAGACTGTGAGTTGTACTTCTGAAATTACAGTTGAAAGTACACCAATTCCTTTATCTTGTGCTAATAATGTTAACTTATCAATGAGTCCGGCTAGTATTAAAAGAGGGCAAGCGGCAACTCTAGCTTGGAGCACAACCGGTGTTACCAGCTTAAGTTTTGATGGGGGTATTAATTCAACCAGCTTGAGCGGTTCAATCTCTGTGTCTCCAACTTCTGATACTACTTATACTTTAACAGCGACTGATGGTATCGACACAATCTCTTGTCCAATTCCGGTAGTAGTAACTTCTGGTGGCGGAGGCGGAGGCGGTTCATCTTCTCCGACTTGTGAACTTTCTGTGTCTGATGTGAAAATAAAGCACGGTGAGGAGATTGAGTTAGTTTGGAAAAGTAGCCGTGCTACCGAGCTAAAGATTGTTGATGATAGTGGAGAAGTATTGGTTACTACTGAGGATAAGCTTAGTAAAGACAAAATTGGCTTGTTTGATGGTTCTCTAACCCTAAGTCCGACTAAAGATACGACTTACACAATGAACGTAGAACGTGGTTCAAGAGATCGTATTTGTACCGCTAAGGTTGAGGTAGAAGGTGACACTATTGTGGTAAAACAGGTGCGTGATCAACAGCCTTTAATTGCTAGTATTTCATTAGCTGAAGTACCATATACTGGTTTTGAGGCTGGACCAATACTAACCGTACTCTTCTACACACTACTAATGCTTTGGGCTCTATACATTGCTTACCTGATGGTTGTTCGTCCAACCTTGTATGATGATGACAAGTTGGTAACGACAAATAATATTAAGTTAACAAATTCTGGTTCAAATAATATCTCTCCAACCACGGTGGTTGAAAATGTTGGTGCTGACACTTCTAAAACTGATACAGCGGTAGTTGAGTCCGCAGTTCCGGCGAACCTACCAATTGCACCCGTTATTGGATATGCTAATTTAGAAGACAATGTTTCATCTGCTGAAACTTCTGCTCATATGATTGATGATGAGGAAGTTACACGAATTGAAAATTATGCCCACACAGAGCACGTGCTCTTATCAAGTGATGCGATTCGTCATTTTGTTGGTAAGGTGGATGAGGTTGATGAGCGACTAAATATACTTAGTCAAATTATCAAGGCGGCTAAATCACAGATTCCGGCAGAGGAAGGATGGATTGTGATAAACGAAAAAAGAATGATTGATTTATGTAAAGACAGTGGATTGTTTCAGGTAGCCGAAAAAGCGACTCAGTTTATTCCAACCGTTATGCCAGAAGGATCTGGTTCACTAGCTGAGGCAATAGTAACCGGTAACGTAGTTGCTGCTTACGAAATGATTGGTCACCGACCAATGTTTGCTCTAGCTGATGCGGCGGCTGACCTGGATTCTGTTTATCGAACTCGAAAAGGAAATAAGGAAGTGGTTTCTGATATGTTGCTTAAAGAAACTGAAAGTCTGTCAGATGAACAATTACTTGATATGATCAAAGCTTTGACGGGCGCACTTGATGGTACTTATACCGATGAGGCTTCAGCGGTAAAGGTGGCAATCATGAAAGCTGTTAAGGTGGTAACCCACGCTTAATTAAATAATAAATAAAAACAAAAACCGCACGCCCTTGGCGCGCGGTTTTTGTCATACTTAATTTTGAAAATTCAGTGTTATTATTTAATTATGTTTGAGAACGTAGATATAAAATTAGCAGCTTCAGTTGTAGCTTCTATACTAGTGATCATAGGATTTGCACCTTATATTAAAGATATTCTACAAAAGAATACTCAACCCCATTTGTATACTTGGCTTATTGTAATAATCACACAAGCAACAGCCTTAGTAGCGTTAATAAACGGAGGAGGAGGTGTTTTTGGAAGTACGGTACTAATTATAGGTACAAGTTTAATGGCACTAATTCTTATATTGTCTCTAAAATACGGTACCAAGAATATAACAAAGAGTGACACAATAATTCTCTTTTTTGCTTTATTGGCAATTATCTTTTGGTGGCAGTTAGACAACCCGTCACTTGCAGTGCTAACAGTTTCTTTTATTGAGGCATTGAGTTATGTCCCAACTTTTAGAAAATCATACACAGAACCTTATAGTGAAACTGCTTCATTTTGGTTAATTATGGCAATAGCTGCAATACTCGTTATCATTTCATTAACTGAGTATAATCTACTTACAGTCACCTATGTACTAGTACAAACTGTAGGGAATACCAGTTTATATATTATGCTTTTATGGAGAAGGAAATATATGTAGGTAAGTAATAAAGTAAAAAACCGCACGCCCTTGGCGCGCGGTTTTTGTTTTATATTTTTTAATAATCAGGCATGTCAGCCTCTGTCAAAAGGTGATTGGCCAGCTTACTTAAATCAACTTGTACTGATTCTCCTTCGCGCGATTCTAAGGTGACGTTTTTAGCGGCTACTTCCTTGTCGCCAATGACAGCGAAGTAAGGAAGTTTTTCTTTCTTGGCATTTCTGATTTTCTTGCCCATGGATTCGTTACTGTCGTCGAGGGTAACACGTAGACCGACGGCTTTAAGTTCAGTGTAGACTTTATTGGCATATTCAAGATGTACCTCATTAACTGGAATAATACGTAGTTGTTCCGGAGATAGCCAAAGCGGGAAAGCACCGGCAAAGTGTTCGATCATGATGGCCATGAAGCGTTCTAGTGAGCCGGCGATAGCGCGGTGAATCATAACCGGAGTTTTCTTGGAACCATCTTTGTCAGTATAAGTAAGTCCGAAGCGTTCCGGCATGATGAAGTCGAGTTGGGCGGTAGCTAACTGACGCTCGCGACCAATCGCATCAAAGAACATGAAGTCTAACTTTGGTCCATAAAAAGCCGCTTCTCCTTCAATACGTTTGTATGGTAAGTCCAGCTTTTTAGCTACTTCTTCCAAAGTGTTTTCGGCTTTGTTCCAGATTTCTTGACTACCTAAGTATTTGTCTAGGTTTTTTGAATCACGAACCGAAAGGGAGACCCAAAAATTTCCGTCTTTATACATACCAAGAGCTTGGTAAAATTCTTTAATTACGCCAACAATATTTTCCACCTCTTGTTCAATTTGATCAACGGTACAGAAAACATGACCATCGTCTTGGGTAATGCTGCGTACTCGAGATAGTCCAAGTAGTTCACCTTGTTGTTCGTCGCGATAGACCATAGTGGTTTCGGCGTAACGAATTGGTAGCTCTTTATATGAACGTGGGCGACTATCAAAGATTTGGGTATGGTGCGGACAGTTCATTGGTTTTAAAACAAACTCAGCGTCTGATTGGCCTTTAACTTTAAACAGTTCATCGCCAAACTTATCCCAGTGACCGGAAGTCTTGTATAAGTCACTTTTAGTAATATGAGGAATAGTTACTTTTTCATAACCGTAGCGAGCTTGTATTTTCATAATCCTATCTACAATTAGGTCACGCATCAAAGTACCCTTAGGGGTGAAAAGGGGTAGACCAGGACCAACTAGATCAGAGAAGGTAAAGAGATCAAGTTCTTTACCAAGCTTGCGGTGATCGCGCGCTTTAGCCTCTTCTTGTAGTTTTTCATAGGCTTCTAATTCTTCCTTGGTATCAAAAGCCACACCATAGATACGGGTAAGCATCGGGTTTTTCTCGTCACCTCGCCAGTAGGCGCCAGCAATTTTGTCTAATTTAAAAGCGTCAGTGTTGATTTCTTCCTTAGGATTTTTGCTGTGACCACCACGACAAAGATCAGTAAAACCACCGCAAGTATAGAGAGTAATTTTTTCTCCACGACCTTCAATTTCGTCTATTAACTCTAGTTTAAATTGATTACCGGCAAAGACTTCACGGGCTTTGTCAGGACCAACTTCTTCGTGGGTAAATTCAGTCCACTTGTTTAGAAGTTTTTTCATGTCTTTTTGTAATCCCTTAAGGTCATTGTCACCGGGAGCGTTACCATCCGAAAAATCGATGTCGTAGTAGAAACCGGTATCGATGGCAGGACCTAAAGTAAGCTTAGCGTGTGGGTATTTTTCGAGTACTGCCGCCGCCAAAAGATGAGCGAGAGTGTGTCGTTTGTATTCGAGTTTTTGTTCCATAGAGAAAATTTTATTTAGTAATAATGTTAGATGTTTTATCTTTAATGTGTTCGTTGATGGTTCGAGTTTGTTCTTCCAGCGATTTGCTTTAGGAATAAGCAAATTGGGAAGTAAATTCACAATAGTCGCTACGCTCATTTGTTCATTTAAAAAATCGCCCAAGTGAATACACGAAAAAATTTCATATATTCACTCGGACGATTTTATAAACCGCGGTTCCACCGAGCTTCCGGGCGGGGAAAATTTTTAAGCTTAAAAATTTTCCCCGCCCAACACTCCAATTTCAGATTAGGTACAAAATCTTTGTACAGATAAATTTTAAATCAAATTCATCTCGATGGTTGGTAGCCACCACAATCTCTGGTTTGTATATATCCTAACGCTAGGAAATAAATTGTCAAATAAATTTGCGTACAAAATATATAGTATTTTGGATTATGTAAGTAAAAAATAAAGCCTCACATTTGTTTTGTGAGGCTGATTTGTTACCTAATCCATTCAAGTCCTTCAATCCAGGTTTTAGATAGAGCTCCTATCAAATCCCTAAAGTCTGTTGCGGTCATTTTCTCAAGGTTTATTTTCTTGTGTTTAATATACTTAAACAAGTTCTTGCCATGAGAAGAATATCCACGTGAATAGACTGAAACCTTGTAATTAATCCAACTCTCTGTAAAATGTCTGACAAGTTGCTCTTGGCAACATAATTTTACTTCATTAAGTTCATTGGGATAATAATTTATGTTACTAGTATGCCATAATAATACAGCGCCTTCTTCAACGGTTTTTTTAAGACTGCTTGTTATAGGGTAGTCATAATAGGCAATCCGCCTTGGTATTATAACTAAATCCCCTTCGTTAAGGTTAAGAGACTCTTCTATGCTGAGTTCTTGTTTAATGACTTCTTCATAAGTTTTGGAGCTGCGCTTAAATTTATCGATGTGGTATTTTTTACAGGATACATTTTCATGATCTGTAACTAATATCATTTTCATTTTTATCTCCAATTTTGTTTAAGAATATTGGTAGTCTCTTCAACTAAAAAACTTAGTTCGACTCTATTTGAAGAGTAACACATTTTTAAGAAAAAGCAACTTTAACTTGGGCAGAGGTAGGTATCACCATTTTTTATAAAACAAAATAATTAGCGAATTTATTTTTTGACTTAAGTGCTAAAGTACTGTCTTTGTATACAACTATCTTATGCTTGTGTTTGGTAGCTGCCACAATCTCTGTCTATGTATATATTCTAATGCTAACGCTAGGAAATAAAATGTCAAATTTAGTATTTTACTTTTTTCCAAATTTTATGTTCTGGACTTATAAACAAAGTTGCTTCAAGAGCTTTCTCTCCATTGAATTCGGTTTCGTTTACACATAACTCATTCAGTGAAATAAGGTGTTTTTTAAATTTTTCAACATCCATTGTAAGTTGATTACCGTCTGGGTTTCCTGTGTATTTATAAATTCCAGATTTGGTCGAAATCTTATCTATATCATCAATTAGTCTATTAGAACAATAAGTTGTTTTATTTCGAAGTAACCATCCTTCGTTCTTGTGATATAAATCAGATATAACATTTTTTTCGTGTCTTCCTAGTCTTTCGTCTGGTTCAATAATTTCATGTAAAATTTTATATTCAGTTCCAAGTCTTTCGGTTATTGAGTTAACCTCAACGTATTTATTGTGATTATTATTTTCAAATAAATAGGCAAGTAACAGTCCTGCTACTGTAAGTATTAACAATGTCCAAATAAGTATCTTTTTTCTAACCATAAAATATATTATATAGAAAAATAAATATATTTACATAATAAAATTTTATTTGCCTAAAAGTACAAATTATCTTATAAAGTATGTAGATTGATTAACTAAAAAGGTTCTTAAAAAATGATTGAAAATGAAAGAAGAAAGGATCTGTTCGTGAGTCTTGTCATTATACCAATAATTTTTATTATCGTTTCGGTATTAGCAAATAAGTATCGGATGGATATAATTACGCACTTGGATTACGGTTTTATCAGCATGATTATCTATGTGTTGATTGGTATAATTTCCATACTAATAATACCGATACCAGCGATAACTTTTGTTCCAATTGGAGTGGTTATCTGGGGTAGTTTTACGACGGTCCTGTTAAGTATTTTTTCTTGGACGGTTGGTGCTGTTATTACTTTTTTGATAGCTCAAAAATATTACGGAAATCTTTTTCTTAAAAGGATATATCCTTTTAGAAAGTTGGAAGAATATGAAAAAAGATATGGAGAAAAGACATTTTTCACTATTGTTTTGGTTTTGAGAATGTTCATCCCGGTTGGAATATTGAGTTATGCGTTAGGAACTTTTTCTAACATGAGGTTAAAGCTATATATTACTGCTACTGCTGTAGGTATGTTACCAGCTTCGATTGTGGTATCTTATGTGCCTGAGATTATTACTCAATTACATGTAGTGGTAATAGATTTTTTAATATCTATATACTGATACTGATATTTTTTGAAATAAAAACACACGCGGAACTTTGTCTAGTCTCCGCGTGTTTTATTGTTTATTCTGAAGTAGTTTGTTCTTTAGGTTTTCCCGAAAGCAGCTTCGCCTTATCAACCGCAATACTTGGTTCATCGTTACGAATCGTGAGTTTACCTTTAATAGCGATACAGCTACCGGCAATTAAAATTTCTTTAAGGTCGGTGTAGGTTTTGGGGAAGACAACCATTTCGATTTGGTCGGTTTGATTCTCAAGAGTAACAAAGGCCATGCGATCGCCTTTTTTGGTTAGGAGTTCTTTGACGCTACTTACCATCCCGGCAGTTACAACTGTTACACCATTCCTACCTTCTTCCTTTATCTGTTTAATTGACGGGCGTTTATCTAGTTCGGCTTGGTGTTCGGCTAGCGGGTGGCCAGATACATATACGCCTAGTAGTTCTTTCTCCCAGTTAAGCTTTTGTATGGTTGGAGCTTCTTCCGCGGGAGCCAGAGTGAGAGTGCTGCTACTGCTGTCACTCATGAGGTTAAAGAGCGATTCTTGAGCCGATTCTTTTTCGGCCACTCGTTCTTTGTTGAAGGTGAGCATCATTTCGATATTGGCATTCATTTGTCCACGTTCGCCAAACTTATCTAAAGCTCCGGTCATGATGAGAGCTTCAAGAGACTTTTTGTTGAGGTTGCGGTCATGGATGCGTGACAGAAAATCACTAAGTGAAGTGAAGAGTCCGTTATCTTTTCTTTCTTTAATAATGGCGTCGGCAATACCTTCACCAAAGTTTTTGATGGTAGTTAATCCAAAGCGAATAGTTTGCTTGCCGGATACTACGGTGAAGTCTGAGAAAGATTCATTGATATCTGGTGGTAGTACTTCGATACCCATGCGTTCACACTCCCGAATAATTTCTGAGATTTTTTCGGTGTCGCCAGAATCGGCGGTGAGAACTGCGGACATATACTCCACTGGGAAGTTGGCTTTCATGTAAGCAGTCTGGTAAGCAACGCGTCCGTAGCTCGCTGCGTGAGCTTTGTTGAATCCGTAAGCAGCAAAAGGTTCAATTAGAGCCCAGAGCTTGTCTGCGATTTTGCTGGATAATTTGCCGTGTTCAACAAAACCGCTTAGTAGCTTATCTTTCTCCGCGGCCATTACTTCGGGAATTTTCTTTCCCATCGCTTTTCGAAGCATATCGGCTTCAAGCCAGCTATAGCCAGCTAGTTCACGGGCAATCGCCATCACGTCGTCCTGGTAGGTGATGACTCCGTAAGACAGGTCGAGAATTGGTTCAAGGCGAGGGTCGAGATAGGTTACTAGTCCAGGGTTGTGTTTGCGTTCAATATACTGAGGAATAGACTCCATCGGACCAGGACGATAAAGGGCCACCATCGCATTGATGTCGTGAATAGTAGTTGGCTTTAGTTGCTTAAGAAAAGCCGTCATGCCAGAACCATTGAGCTGGAAAAGACCCATCGTCTCGCCCTTGGCTAAGATTTCAAAAGTCTTTGGGTCATCTAGAGGAATGTTTTCTATATCGACATCCACACCCCTAATGGCTTTGGTGCGCTTCACCGCGTCCGCCAAAATGGCTAGGTTTTTGATACCAAGGAAGTCAAACTTCAAAAGTCCTACACCATCTTCACCAACGCTTTTCATTTCGTATTGAGTGATATATTTTCCAGATTTGGGGTCGGGTTGGATAGGAACAAAGCGATCAAGTGGCTCGGGAGCAATCACGACGCCAGCGGCGTGTACACCAAGGTGACGGACTCGACCTTCGATCTGTTTGGCTAAGTCCAAGACTTCACGAGCTTCGCTATCTTTTTTATACAAATCTGCCAAGTCTGGTTCGATTTCTAGAGCCTTCTTGATAGTCATTGGAAAACCTTGGCTACCCATTGGTATCAGCTTGGCAATCTTGTCTCCGGTAGCATAAGGGTGACCAAGGGCACGAGCTACGTCTCGTACTGCCGCGCGAGCGGCCATGGTTCCGAAGGTACCGATTTGCGCTACTTTATCGGCACCATATTTTTCCTTAGAATATTCAATAATCTCATCGCGACGATTATCAGCGTAATCCATATCGATATCAGGTGCCGAAGGTCTTTGTGGGTTTAGGAAACGTTCAAAAGGGAGTTTGTATTCAAGAGGATCTACGTTTGTAATACCAAGTACGTAAGTAGTGAGTGAGCCCGCCACCGAACCTCGAATGGTGGTCAGGATACCACGCTCACGCGCTTCGCGAAGCAGGTCTCCCACGGCCAAAAAGTAGGTGGCGTAACCTTTGGTTTTGATAACGTCCAGTTCATAATCAAGACGTTCTCTCACCACTTTGTCATCAAGTGACATACCGCGCCAGGCAACACCTTTGTATGACATGTCTTTGAGTTCGTCGTCGGGAGTCTTACCACTTTCAATAATGTAGTTAGGGAAGTACCAGTGAGTACCAATTTCTATTTCAATATGACACTGGTTGGCAATCTTTACGGTGTTCTCGATAGCATCCGGAGTGTCTTTGAAAAGTTCTTTGGCATCAGCTTGGGTAATGAAAGAAAAGTTCTCGTCACTATCATCGGCGGTGGTATCAACTACGCCGCCGCTTTGAATCTTAACCATCGTTTCGCGAGCGAGACGGTCTTCTGGTTTTAGATAATAGACATCGTGAGCGGCTACCAGCTTAGTATTAGTCTTTCTAGCTAGTTCGATAATTTTTTGCTGATTAGCTTCGTGGTCTAGGATTTCCGGATGGTGGGTGATTTCAAGGTAGCAGTCGTCGCCAAATAGGTTTTTATAAAAATCCAATCTTTGTCCGGCTAGCTCATCGTCACCGTCTTTGAGAGCTTGGGCTACTTCTCCGGCAAAAGAGGGGATGATGCAGATTAAGTCTTCGTGTCCTTCGGTTAGAAGTTCTTCATCCAGGCGGGGTTTGTAGTAGAAACCTTCGGTGTTAGAGAGGGTGACCATTTTGATCATATTTTGATAGCCAGAGAAAGTTTTAGCTAGTAGGACTAGGCGGGAGCGGGGTTTGTCGATCCGAGGTTCTTTGTCGTGACGGGTGCGGGGCGCCAAATAGGCATCTAGTCCGAGAATGGGTTTGATCCCTTCTTTGGTACAAGCTTTATAAAAATCAATGATCCCGTACATGGCGCCAGCGTCAGTGATAGCAAGGGCGTCTTGTCCGTCGGCTTTGGCGGCTTTAGCTAATTCACTTGGGGTAGGGAGGGCGTTTAGGAGGGAATAGTGCGAATGGACGTGGAGATGGATGAAGTCAGAGGATGAGGTTGATGGTATGTCAGACATAGTGCGGACAGTATAGCATTTTGTGTGTAGAGGTAAAAAATAAAAAAAAGAACACCGCTTGGGGGCGGTGTCTGGGAGGGTTTTTATTTTGTTTTAGCTCAAAAAATATAAAATGATGCCGTCAGACCCAGAGGGAATGACGGCATAGTTCATGTTTTGTTATTCACGTAATTCTGTTAAAAATTGATTTAATGTAACTCAAGCATATAGAAACTTTTAAAGTTCCCCACTACTAAGAGTGCATCCTTGCAAACTTAAGTTAATTAAAACTCCTAAAAACAGGTGGGGTAACCCCCTAAGACAAAACGAACTATTTGGAGTATACTCCATAAGATAGTATTGTCAAGCGATTTCATAAAGATACATTTAGATGGGTAAAAAGAATATAAAATGGTTAATTGGTATTGACGAAGTGGGACGTGGGCCGTTGGCGGGACCAGTGGGTGTTGGGATAGTAATGGTACCGGCTGACTTTGATTGGAGCGTGCTTCCTGGAGTGAATGATAGTAAGCGGTTGAAGCCGGAAAATCGCGAAGCGATTTTCCGGCAAGCTCAGCAGTTGAAAAAAGCTGGTCAACTAAGTTTTGCTGTATCCTTAGTCAACTCATCAGTAATAGACAAAATAGGTATCGTTCCAGCTATTAGACTGGCTATGAAACGCGGACTTAAAAAAGTCACTACAATTTCCCCGAGGGTTCCCCTCGGGACAATTGAGGTGAAGCTGGATGGGGGACTGAAAGCGCCAGCTGAGTTTGTAAATCAAGAGATGATAGTGAAAGGAGACGGTAAAGAAAAAGTGATTGGACTAGCTTCGATTGTGGCCAAGGTAACTAGAGATAGATATATGGAAAGGTTGGCAAAAAAGTCAGAATTTGTCATCTATGACTTTGCTAAACATAAGGGGTATGGTACCAAGGCCCACCGGCAGGCAGTATCTGAGAATGGTTTAAGTAGCCAGCATCGGGTGAGTTTTTGTCGGAGCATAGAACAGATGTCTAACGGAATAATTGACATTATAAAGTAAATATTGTATTTTATTTTATATAAAACTTGGCAAGTGTTCTTAAATATACAAACAAAAGGGGTGGGTAATGAACATTAACAGAAAGGTTTTAAATAAAAGGATTGAACCATATATACTGATGAGTGTTGGAATTGCTCCAGTACTTATAGGATCTGTTTTTTTAGCATTTATCGCTATTGGTCTCATATTGAGTTTGTTTGCGAGTTTGTTTTTTGCAGTTTTGGCTCTAGCTGAATATATTGGCTGGACGTTGGTTATATTACTTTTAATACTTGTGTGGCTAAGGGTCTATTAAGTACACACATTAAAGGCACGTGTTTCTTATATAAATTTCTTATATAAATACGTGCCTTGTTTATTTTAATCATTAACAATAAAGCAGTCGTGTATTATACAGATATACAAAATAAGGCTTAAAATAACGATTTTACATAAAAATAAGCCAAATTTGAGCCAACTTGAATCACCACCCTAATTGCACAGACCATCACTTCCAAAATATCTGATGTGGAGACTTGAAATTATGTCTCTTTCTAGGACGATGATTTATACGACGAACCGCTTCAGAAAGTTCTTGTGGAGTAATGGTGTTGAAATCCAAGTCTTTCGGAAAATATTGTCGAAGTAGCCCGTTAGTATTTTCATTGGTACCACGCTCCCAAGAGTGGTATGGATAAGCAAAGTACACAGTCATACTCGTTTGTTTCTCAAACCGTTCCCAGTCACTGAACTCGGTACCGTTATCAAAGGTAGCGGTCTTTCGTTTGTTTTTGGGTATACGCCTGAATTTTTCCACCGCCAGTTTAGTGAGTAAAGTAGCATTTAATTTTGGCAGAAGATACGCAATTAGATACCCGCTTCTGCGATCAACGAAGGTGACAATACGTACTCGTTTGTCTCTTCCCAGCATAGTATCTCCCTCCCAATCTCCCAAACGGGAGCGACGTTCAATAATGGGCGGTCGTTCATCAATACGACGTTTCTTGGCTCTTTCACGAACTTTTTCACGTATTTTGGTGCCTCGTTTGCGCCGATACTTGCCTTTCTGAGAACGAAGAAATTGTTTAAGGTGTGGAGCTCGTTCGTTAATGTATCGGTAGATAGTGCTCGCAGAGATGTCATCACGTACTCCGACTATCTGTTCCGGTGAGTAGTGTTGTTTTAATAATCGTTTCACTTCTCGTAATAATACTCCTTTGAGTATTCTAGTACCTTCCATAGCAATGATACGTGCCTGTTTTTTCTTTCTGCGAACCTCGCGAGCATCGTATCTATCCCGACCACCATACGCTTTAATATGTCTATTAACCGCACTTGGATCTTTGTTGATAATGTGCGCAATCTCCACTCCTGAGTATCCCGCTTTGAGCATACGTGAAATAACCGGCCAGTCTTCCGGTCCTATTTGTTTGT
The DNA here is from genome assembly GCA_023898525.1 of Candidatus Nomurabacteria bacterium. Classification (NCBI taxonomy): domain Bacteria; phylum Candidatus Nomuraibacteriota; species Candidatus Nomurabacteria bacterium. Next base: position 317,596 of record CP060227.1, on the reverse strand, counting down.
GTGACATACAAAAGCAGTATGTATGTCATCTTGACCTGTGCAATTAGGGTGCAAAGGATTGTGCAATTAGGGTGAGAATTCAGGCAAAAAGGCTTGACAAATGTTTTAAATCTGCTATGATATTGAAACATTGATTAAAGATTATACATCAATGCGTTCGTTGAAAACAGGGGTTCCGGGGAAGACGAGGTTTGATGTTTGATATTCTCGTACCGCGAACTTGTAATGCTCAAGTGGCAATGCCTAACCTGCCCAGTGTAATATAGACGTGAGTGTCGTTACATAGTTAATGGGACATGAGTTAATAGTATAATTCATGAATACTGACAATTAAAAATACACACAGTGTATTAATTCTTAACATTAAGTGTAGTTTTCTTTAAAAAGCTAAAAAGACTGCATTTATAGGAAGGATTGTTTGTATATATTAGTGACATTGTTATACAGTGATTGGTGGCCTAGAGAAAGTGCCATTCAGATTCACGAAGAAGACCGTGATCCTTTACACCTGTTGGTTTCAAGTAAGTATAGAAGCTCTTAAATGATAACGTGTAGCTTGTTTGATGGCTACCAAAGTAATGGTCATTTTTGTGTGCTCCTGACACTGTCGGTTGCAGTGTTGGTTAGAGATACTGGTTATCTCGCATTACTTACTAACGTTAAGGTGCTGATGGTTGATTCGCCGAAAGGCTTGAGTCATTAGCCATCAGCACCTGGGAAGACAGCACAGATTTGGTTATCTGTGCTTTTTTGATACTTAATATTTAAATAGAGGGGAAATTTGGCTCCGCCAAATTTCCCCTCTATTCTAATTTTAATGATTTGATGATTAAGCAAGGAAGAGACATTGCTTTTTTACCAGAATTTGCTATAGTTTCGCCACTATGGTAATTCGAATGCGACATACGCGGTCACACACCGCCAACCGCCGTTCACATCACGCTCTTAAGGCGCCTAATTTGGCTACCTGCAAGAACTGCGGTGATATGCACCGGCCACACCACATGTGTCTTAGTTGTGGTTTTTATAAGGACCGCGTGGTACTTGATTTAGCAGCTAAAAAGAAAGACCGAGACGCTCGAGTAAAAGCCAAGCGTGAAGCGCGTCGCGGTGAAGAAGTGACTGAGTCAGAAACTCCAGCTGAAACTGCTCCAGAATTAGCACCAGCTTCAAAATAAACTTTAAGCCCCTAAAGGGGCTTTTGTGGATTTAGGTAATCTTGAATTTGGGCTCGTGCTATACTGAGCTCAGTAGTAATATAGTTATTTTAGTACATTTTTTATGGCAAACAGACATCTTTCACGTAGTATAGTTCTGCAATCACTCTTTGAGTGGGATTTAAATAGTATTGATAAAAAAGAAGTGGTTGAGGTTTTAGATAGGAATATAGAAGAATTTGCTCCCAATAAGACCGACCGACCGTTCATGGAGAAGCTTTTGAACGGTGTTTTGAGTAAGCAGTCAGAGCTTGATTTGGTGATCACCAAGGCTGCGCCCGAGTGGCCGATTGAACGTATTTCACCGGTTGATCGCAATATTTTAAGACTCGGCCTTTATGAGCTTTTGTTTGCTGAGCGGTCAGAGGTGCCAGCTAAGGTGGCTATCAATGAAGCGATTGAGCTGGCAAAGCAATTTGGTGGTGATAATAGCAGCCGGTTTGTAAACGGGGTGTTGGGTGCGGTCTATAAAGAAATGGGAGAACCTGGTAAAGATGAGGTAAGTAAAAAACGTAAAAAGGATGTGCCGTTTGACCAAATGCCGATTGAACGTTTGTCAGGAGCAGTGGTTTATGCTGAAGAAAATGGTGAAATATATCTGGCTTTAGTCCATGATATTTTCGGCCACTGGACTTTGTCTAAAAGCAAGGTTAAGGAAGAGGAGACTGTTGAGCAAGGTGCGACCAGGGCTATTCTGGAAGAGATTGGCTTGCCGGTAGAGGTGGAAGTGGAGCTGGGCAATAATGAGTATATAGCGTCACAGCCAGAGCGCGGCAAGGTTCGAAAACAGGCTCATTATTTCCTTGCCAAGTCCCCGTACCAAGATGTCGTTTTGGCGAAAAAGGGTGGCTTAGATGACGCTCGTTGGTTTCGAGTGGCCGACATTCTTGAGCTTAACTTTTATGAAGATATTTTGCCAATAGTTACTAAGGCAATCACAATGCTGGTTGGCAGACGCGGTAAATAATGCTAATCTCCCGATATACTTATTTTAGGGAATAGATTTATGGAAGAAAGAAATATTGATAGCGATTTAGAAGCTTTACAAGCGATTCTAGGTGTTACTTTTAAAGATATGAACTTGTTGTTGTCAGCGGTAACCCATCGTTCATATTTAAATGAACATCGTGAGGCGACTTGGGATCATAATGAGCGTCTGGAGTTTTTGGGTGATGCAGTTTTGGAATTGGTGGTTACAGACCACTTATTTTCCAAGTATCCAGATAAGCCAGAAGGGGAACTTACGGCTGTGCGTGCAGCTTTGGTCAATACTGTGTCCTTATCATCTGCTTCGGAGCAATTGGGTGTAAATCAATATCTTTTGATGTCTAAAGGTGAGGCCAAGGATGAGGGGCGAGCTAGGCAATATATTTTAGCTAACGTCTTTGAAGCTTGTATTGGTGCTATATATTTGGATCAGGGATATGAGGCGGCTCGCGATTTTATTGCCGGGCGACTATTTAAAAACACTGAAGAGATTGTTCAGAAACGATTGTGGCAAGATGCCAAGAGTCGTTTTCAGGAATTGGCGCAGGAGAGGGCTTCGATTACACCGACTTACGAAACTTTATCTCAAGATGGGCCAGACCACGATCGAGTCTTTACCGTTGGCGTCTTCTTGCGGCATGAAAAAGTAGCGGAAGGTAAAGGACGGTCTAAGCAGGAAGCTGAGCAACAAGCCGCTGAACAGGCGATTGCGACTAAGGGTTGGGGTTAGTTTGTAAAATGTGATTAGTTAGACAAAAGCCCCGTGCCGTAGGCGCGGGGCTTTTGTCTAACTAATCACATTATTTATCCGTACAAATTTAATGGTCGTGCTATACTTTTTTATATGAAGATGAGGCATTTTTATTATCGCGGATTCACTTTAATCGAGATTATGGTAGTAATTGCCATAATTGGTATTTTGGTGGCAGTTGTTATGTTTAATACTTCTGACGCCGGAAAGCAGTCACGTGACACGGAAAGACAAGCTGACTTGCGGGCTCTGCAAAACGCGGTAGAGCTTTATAAAAATAAGTACGGTCGTTATCCGGAGGGTTGTAGAGGGGCGGATCAGTGGTCCGGTGAACAGGGTACTAACTATGCTTGTAGTGGTAATAATACACAGTATATCGTTAATCTAGCTCCAGAATTTATTTCGGTGCTACCGGTTGACCCTAAGTCTGGTTCAGGAGATTATGGATATGTATACCGTACCAATACCGCCGGTACTGTCTATAAAATCATGGCGATGAACTCAGTCGAAGCGGACTCAATAGACTACAAGCATGAGTTTAAGAGTTGTGATTGGGATGGTAGTGGTTCTTCTGATCCGTACAAAGCTGGTTTTTGTGTAAACCCACCTTGGAATGGTAACAATACTCCCGCCTGGTGCAAGACTAATGATAGTCGCTACCAAAAGTCGTATGCTGTTTGGGGAGGATTCGCTCCTTTGGTCAATTCTGTTTCGGAAACCATAAAAATTAGAGACACTTCCACTGTTATATGCAGGTGATAAAATAAATATAAGTGAATTATGTATAAAAAAAACACCAAAGCTTTTACTTTAATTGAGTTGCTAGTCGTTATTGCGATTATTGGCCTCTTATCAGCTATATTATTTGCCGCTTTTGATGATGCTCGTAAACAAGCTCGTGATAAAACGCGATTATCAGAATTGAAAGAATTGCAACTAGCTATTCAGTTATACAAAGCCCAAAACGATCGTTATCCGGAGCAAGGTTGTGGTACGCCGGGGACGTCTTTCGCTGGACCAAGTGGAGGTACCGACTCTGGTGATAAGGTGGCTTGTGGTCCGTCTGTTAAATATATATTGGGTCTAACTCCCGACTTTACAGCTACTTTACCAACTGATCCAAAATCTGAAAACGAACCAAATAAAGGATTTTATTATATGACCAACGCGGCTGGTACAGCTTATAAGCTGATGGTGTATGACACGGTTGAGTCGTTAGCTGTCTCAAGTTATGGAGATGAGTTTGCTCGTTGTCCGCGACAGGGTGGAGCTTGTCCTACAGCCACACCGGCCGACGCAAACAGTAGAACTTACGCAGTCTATAGTATTGGTGCCGAGGATTGGTAAAATTATTCACAGCAATGTATTTAAAAGAACTAACAATTTCTGGGTTTAAGTCTTTCGCCAAAAAAAGCGAGCTAGAGTTCTCGGCACCAATTACGGCTATCGTTGGACCGAATGGTTCAGGGAAGAGTAACGTGGCTGAATCTTTTCGGTTTGTTTTAGGCGAACAGTCGGTTAAGTCAATGCGTGGTAAAAAGGGTGAAGACTTAATTTGGGGCGGTTCAACTGATGTATCGAGGGGTAATCGAGCCAGTGTAGTGATTTTACTTGATAATACTAAGCGGACTTTTCCGCTCGATTTTGACGAAGTTAAAATCGAGCGGGTAGTACACCGTGACGGACAAAACGAATATTTACTCAATGATTCAAATGTAAGGCTTAAGGATATCCAAGAGTTATTAGCTTCAGCTAATGTTGGTTCTACCGGTCATCATATTATTTCTCAAGGTGAGGCAGACCGTATTTTGAGTTCGGGTGCACGCGAAAGACGGGAAATGATTGAAGACGCACTTGGACTAAAAGTTTATCAATATAAAAAGCAAGAAGCTGACAAAAAGCTGAAAAAGACATTAGATAATGTTGCGCAAGTGGAGCTGTTGAGAAAAGAGGCGGCACCACATCTAAAATATCTTGAACGCCAAGTACAAAAGATTGAAAAGTCATTGGAACTCCAGACTCAGTTAAAAACCGTTTACGCTGAATATTTGAAACGGGAGGATACTTACATTGCGTATCATCACGATCGTTTGGTTAAAAAGAGAAAGGAACCGGAAGCAAACTTAGAAAAAGCCAGAGAAGACTTAGAGCAAGCAAAAAAGGTTCTAAAAGAATCAGAGTCCAAACAAGATTTGGAACCTTTTATGAAAGCAGATGAGAAGTTACGTAAGGCGACCGAAGAAAGACAGGTTGCAGAACGCGAATATAGTAAGTACGAGGGTCAAATTTCTCTCTTGGAAAGGAGGTTACGTGACTATGAAAAAAGAAATAGTGAAAACAAAGGCAAAGCGATACCGTACTCTGAAATGGCTGATCTAATAAAGAGGATTGAACAAGAGGTTGAAAAAGCTACGAAAAAAGATGAGGTAGCTTATCTCCACCGGACTCTTACCGACATAGTGCACCGTCTAAAGTTATTTGTAGAACGTTCTGAAGCTGTGCCGGATGATAATCAGGAGCTTGATCAAGCTGAGCTTGCACGTTTGCAAAAGGAATTAAAAGAATTGGAAGAAAAAATTGTTAAAGCTAAAGAGAGTGAAGTGGAAGCAAAGACAGCCTATACCGAACTAGAAGGCAAGCGACAAAAAGAAGCAACCGAGGGACGCGAAGCTGAGCGCGCAGTCTTTCATTTGGTTGGACAAAGTCGTGAACTGGAAAGTGAAATAGAAAAAATTGATCGAGAACTAGCTGTTTTAGATCGTGATCGTCAGGAATTTAAAGATGAACTACAAGAAGCGGTGGCGCTTTTGGGGCGAGGGGCTTCACAGTACTATGATTTTGTAGTTAAAGATGAACACGATAAGGAGGTGGCCGAAGAAAGTATAATTTCTGAAGAAAGGAGCGTGCAGCGACAAAGACGGCATGAGTTAGAAAAATTGAAGATTCGTTTAGAGGAAATGGGTATTGGTGCCACTGAAGATGTGGTAAAGGAATATAATGACGCTAAAGCCCGTGATGAATTTTTGGCTCACGAAATAGCTGATCTCGAAGCATCAATTGAAAAGTTAAGAGAACTGATTGCTGAACTCAATGAAAAACTAGAAGAGCAGTTTGTGGTGGGAATTGATAAAATTTCCAACGAGTTTAACCGGTTTTTTGTACTGATGTTTGGCGGTGGCGAGGCTAAGCTCGAAAAGGTAACTACAAAAACCGATGAAGAAGACGAGGTGGATGAAGAGGGTGAGTCGACGAAGAAAAAAGAGAACGGTATTGAGTTAGCGGTTAAGTTACCAAACAAGCGAGTGAAAGGCCTTGAGATGCTTTCGGGCGGGGAACGGGCCTTGACTTCGATCGCCCTTATTTTTGCTATGAGTCAGGTGAATCCGCCGCCGTTTATTATCCTTGATGAGACCGATGCGGCGCTCGATGAAGCTAATAGTCGTCGCTATGGTGATATGATCGAAGAGTTGGCCAAGAAATCACAACTTATTCTTATCACTCACAATCGGGAGACTATGAGCCGAGCTGGTATCTTGTACGGGGTAACAATGGGTGGAGATGGAGTGTCTAAACTCTTGTCGGTGAAGTTAGATGAAGCGGTGGCGGTGGCGAAATAATTCTGGTTTTAGATTAGAAAGATATTTATGAAAAAAGATATAATTACGGTAATTGTCTTATTCATCTTCATTCTATTCATAGTAAATTTATTAGTGAAAAATTTTACTTATACGGATAATCAAATAGAGGTGTTTGAGGTTCAGGACAAAAAAGTCGAGACGCTGGAAGAAAAGATGAATAGATGGGATAAAGGAGGGTTTACTGAGGAAGAAAAATCAGAAATAGAACTTGAAGAAAAACGAGAGGATAAAGCTGTGTCGGATCTTATAGAAACCCTTTAATATGCTTTCAGGATATATGAAAACCCCGCAAACCTTTAAGTTTGCGGGGTTTTGTGTTATAAACCTTTTAGGTTTTGTGGATATATTTTTTTAATTAACCAACAAATGGAGGTGGTTGATGATAAATTTGATTGAATTAATTAGAATTTGGCTTACTAACCTTGTAGTACTGGATCGTTCAGGTAATACTAGCTGGAATGCTTTGTATGAAAATCTAAGGACGTACAAGGAAATAACTGCTTTAAAAGAGTCTCCCAGATGGACTGATTTCTGCCGGACACATATTACTCATTGTCAGTCCTCAATAGAAGAAATTGTAGGAAAACAAAATTATTTTAGACGCAGGTACAAGCATCCGACTCTAAGTTTGTTATTTAATAAAGACACTGATCGAGTGGAGATTTATGAGTCTGAAATATTTGTAGCAGAATTATATATGTATTTATGTGACGGTTACCCGCATAAGATTGTATTAGTTAAGCATAGTCCTAGTTTATCAAAACTTGAGCTTAATATGTTTAAGTTTGTAAGATATTCAGGAGGTCAGTTTAATGGTATGAAGCTCGGTCTTATGCTTGAAACCTGATAGATTAAAACCCCGCTTAAGGCAAGATTACAGCGGGGTTTGTTGTATGTATATTCTCTTACACTACCAACTCAAAATCCAGCTGCCTTTCATCCTTATCAGCACGGGTTAGTTTCACCTTCACTTCGTCACCTAGTTGATAGACCTTACCGGTCTTTTGGCCTTTGATGCGGTATTTACTAGCCTCATGCTCAAAGTAATCGCTCTTGATACTACCTAGACGTACCATACCGTCGGCTAGAGTATTTTTTTCCTGCACATAGATACCCCAGTCGGTTACCCCGGTAATTACTCCTTCGAAAGTCTCGCCGATTTTGTTCATTAGGTATTCGACTTGTTTGAATTTGATTGAGTCGCGTTCGGCTGACACGGCTTCCATTTCGCGTTGCGAAGACTTCAGTGACATTTGTTCGTACTTCGCTAGTTCTTTTGGTCCGATGGTAGAGTTGTCTAAATGGCGACGAAGCATGCGGTGTACCATCAGGTCAGGGTAGCGACGAATCGGGGAAGTGAAGTGAGTATAAAATTTGAAAGCGAGACCGAAGTGACCAATATTTTTGGTAGAGTAAATGGCTTTGGCCATGGTGCGAATAGTGGCTGTTTTAATGAGGTTTTCTTCCGGCTTTCCGGTCACTTCTTCTAAGAGTTTGTTGATAGTGGTCGCTTTGACCATACCTTTATTGACCTCAAATTCATAGCCAATTGCTCTAAGGAAAGAACCAAGTTCTTCTAGTTTGTCTGGGTCTGGAGTGTCGTGGATACGGTAGACGAAAGCCACATCACGCCCTTTGTCTTTACAGAGATCGTAGACATGGGTAGCTACCTCGCGGTTAGCTAGAAGCATAAAGTCTTCGATCATAAGCATGGTTTCGGTGCGGACTTTGGCGTAAGCACGAATTGGCGCACCGCGTTCGTCTAGCTCAAACTTTACTTCCGGCTGCTCAAAGGCGATAGCACCGGCCTGGTAGCGCTTTTTGCGCAATATACGACCAAGATCCATCATGGTTTGTAGTTCTTTCAGATATGGTCCGTCTTTTTCGTCTAGTACTTTTTGGGCATCTTCATAACTGAAGCGTTGATCGGAGTGGATGATGGTTTGACCGTACCAAGCGTTTACAATCTTTGCTTCTGGAGTCAGTTCAAAAACAGCTGAGAAAGCTAAGCGGTCTTCGTTTGGTCTTAGGGAACAGAGGTCATTAGACAAAATTTCCGGTAACATCGGAATTACGCGGTCTACCAGGTAAACAGAAGTGGCACGTTCTTTGGCCTCGGTGTCTATGTCGTCGTTTTCACGAACGTAGTGTGATACGTCGGCGATGTGAATACCGATTTCTACATTACCAGATGGTAAAAATTGACAGGAAAGAGCATCGTCAAAGTCCTTGGCGTCCGCTGGGTCGATAGTCATGGTAGTAACGCCACGAAAGTCGCGACGTTTTGGGTCTTTTAGAGCGTCGGCAAAAATCTGTTCTTGGTTACTGTGTAAATCCTGGGCGGCTTTTTGGACTGATTCTGGGAAAGTCTTAGCAAAACCGCCACTTCTGATGATGGCTTGCATTTCGGTCTCATGATCTCCGGCGTGGCCGATGGTCTCGCTGATTTTGGCGATTGGATCAAGGAGAGGTTGGGTCCATTTGGTAATTTCTACGACCACCTTCATATCAAGGTCGTTGCTGGTAGCTTCTGGAAGTAGGGGACGGATGTGAATACGGTGGTTGTCAGGATTTAAAAACTTAACAGTTTGGCCGTTTTCGGTCTTTTCTTTGACGACACCGATTAGTTCTCGATAGGCTGGTTTAACTACTTCTAACACCTTACCCTCACGTCTTTTGCCGGGGACTTTTTTCTTTAACTCGATTTTTACGATGTCACCATCGAGCGCGAAGCCTAAGGCTTCGCGCTCGATCACGATATCCTCCTCAAAGTCAGGATGGTTCACAAAACCGGTCCCTTTGCCCCGGATCATGATTATCCCTTCGTATGTATTTAGATTATTCATGGTGGTCAGTATAGCATTGACTATTAATATTTCCACTGTTGTATTGAGTGACGAGTTAATTTGACATTTTAAATTTGTTATATATGCTACCAAAAGCAGTTGGGTTGTTTTTTGTGAAAATTATTTTGGAGGTAATAACTTATGATTATTCCTAAAATGGACGATGGTCTAGAAGGTGTGTTAGGTATACTGGCCATGACGCAAGTTGTCCCTGCCTTGCAAAAAATTGATTCATCTTTTTGTCTTGAGAAAGATATGTTTGATTGTGAATATATATGTTCAAGTAACAAAAGAATTTATTCTATGCTGTTTACTGGGAAAGTTTGTAAAGAGGGTAAATCCATCAGTGTTGATGCTAATATAGGATTTGTTCTTGACGGAGGGGTGAGTGTACCGAGTTACGTAGCAATTTATCTGTGTCCTGATGATAAGAATACCAAAGTGAGGGAATTCTCTTTATTTAAGTTTAGGGAAGGTTCTTTGGAGCCACAATTGGTAACTTAATTCCAGTCGGGTTTAAAAAGCCACGGGCATGCGTTGTCATGTGGCTTTTTTATACATGAACCCACACCTATTTTGCCTGTTGACCAAACCTATACAATCTGCTACTCTAGCTCCACTTATGTTAATGATGCGTTTACAACGGGTTGGTCGGAAAAACGACCCCTCATACAGAATTGTGGTGGTAGACAAAAGAACTGGTCCCAAGAGTAACAAGCATGTGGATCATCTAGGCTCATACAACCCAAAGCTAAATCATGTTCAGCTAGATGGAGAAAAAGCCAAGCACTGGCTTAGTCAGGGTGTACAGCCTTCAGACACTGTCTACAACATCTTGGTTTCAAATAAAGTGATAGAGGGTAAGAAAAAGAATGTTTTACCAAAAAAGTCACCGATTATTGATGAAGCTAAACTCAAGGCTGAAGCGGAAGCTAAGGAAAAAGCTGAGGCAGAGGCCAAGGCAGCTGCTGAAGCTAGTGAAGCCGAGGAGGTAAAGGAAGAGGAGTCAGCTGAAGCGGAAGCTAAGACTGAAGAAGAAGTTGCTCCGGCTACCGCCGCTTAAGTGTAAAAATGAATCAAGCCTGTGTTTATATACACGGGTTTTGTGTTGACGCTTGATTAAAGCTTACGTATTATTATACAAGCAACGTCATCTTTTGACGCATGCTTACTAGATTAGATAAGAATTTGATTTTATGGATACGCACGAAGATAAGCAGTTTCTAGAATCGCTAGTTAAAGCGCTAGTTGATCATCCAGAAAGTGTTAAGATTAACCGCACTGTCGATGAGATGGGTGTGTTGTTAACACTTGATGTGCATGCTGATGATATGGGTAAGATTATTGGTCGTTCGGGCAATACTGCCAAGGCTATTCGTACCTTGCTCCGCGTCGTGGGTATGAAAAATGACGCCCGCGTCAATCTTAAGATCAATGAACCGGAAGGGGGAAGTCGGGGTATGGATCGAGAGATGTCTGAGGCCATGAATGAAGATAACCCAGCCACCGAGCCAAAGTCTCTAGATCAAGCGATTGAGGACTTGAAGATATAGATAAAAAATAGAATAAAAACACCACTCACAAACAAGTGGTGTTTTTATTTATATAGATGATACAATCTGTATATGGAAATCATTGGTGTAATTACTGTACTTCTATCACTTATAGTAACTGGATTAGGTTTGAGTGCTCAGGTAAAGAAAAATAAAGAAAGAAAAAGCGTCGAAGGATTGTCTTTCTTTTATTTCTTTATTCTTGCTATTTCTTACTCGTTTTGGGTTTTGTATGGAATTATGTTAAAAGATTGGGTATTGATTATTCCAATGACAATCGGAGCATTAATGTCATTGGTTGTAGTTTTTCAATTCTTTTTATATAAAAAAGTTGAAACAAATAAATTTTAGTTCTCAATATGCATTTTCATATCATTACATTGTTTCCAGATGTTTGCCGGGCGTACACTGGCGTGAGTATTTTGGGGCGGGCACAGAAGACTAATAAAGGTAAAGGAGCAAAGGTGCGGGGTAAGAAAATCGAGGTTTCATACTATAATCCACGTGATTTCTCTCAAAGTAAACATTATAAGGTGGACGATAAACCATACGGTGGTGGGCCAGGGATGGTAATGCAAGTAGAACCGGTGGTAAAAGCTTGGGACAAGGCGGTTGGGCGAAAGCGTGATCAGAAAAAGGTTAAGACTCTTATCATGTCGCCGCGAGGAAAGAAGTTTACCCAAGATTTGGCCAAGGAGTATGCTAAAAAATACGATCATCTGGTCTTGATCAGTGGGCGCTATGAAGGAATTGATGATCGGGTAAGACAAATTACTAACGCCGAGGAAGTATCGGTTGGTGACTATATCTTGACCGGCGGTGAGCTACCAGCCCTTACTATAATAGATGCGACAGCTAGGCAGATTCCTGGTGTGTTGGGAGATTTTGAGTCACTAGAAGACGAGCGGCTTACGAACGGTAAGGTCTACACTAGGCCAGAAGTTTTTAAGTACAAAAAGCAGGAATACAAGGTGCCAGAAGTGCTTTTAAGCGGAAATCCGGCTTTGGTAGAGAAGTGGCAAAGGGAAAGCTAAGGGCAGTCATTAGCTAGCAAAAAAATGGGGGTGGAGTTATTAGATATCCACCCTTGCGAAAAATTCTTATTTTGTTATAATTCCGCCACAAACGCAAAGGGGTCTCGAATGAGTTGTGGATGGGAGATTTTCATATCGCGGGGTAAATCACGAAGCACGTGATGTCGATATTAATCAAGTAAAACTAAAACTGTCATAAAAAGCGCAAATAGGCGCGTTTTGTGGTGTGTTTGGTTTTGGAGGTAATTAATTTATATATTTAAGTGTTTATGGGAATAAAGCATAAAGAGGAACAAAGAGTTTCAGTTGGAAATATGCCGCAAAAGCGCTTCCAGGTGAGTGCGGATCCAAAGATTCCGTTGCCGGACCTGATTGAGCCACAGCGCGAATCTTTTCGTTGGTTTGTGGAAACTGCTCTAAAAGAAATTTTTACTGAATTTTCACCAATTAGTGACTATTCTGAAAAGAAGTTTGAGATGAAGTTCAAAAAGTATGAGCTAGGTTCCCCTAAGTGTACTCCAGAGTTTGCCAAGGAGAATAAAATCACTTATGAAGCACCGCTTCGAGCGCATGTGATTTTGAAGAACAAGACCTTTGAAAGTGAAAAGGATCAGGAAATCTTTATGACCGATCTGCCGGTTATGACTGAACATGGTACTTTCATCATCAATGGTGTAGAGCGTGTAATCGTTCCGCAGCTGGCTCGTTCTTATGGTATCTTCTTTACCCAGACTGAATCAAAGGGCAAACAGCTTTTTGGCGCTAAGATTATTCCGGCTCGTGGAGTATGGATTGAAATCGAGTCAGAGGCTGATGGTGTTATCTATGTAAAGATCGACCGCAAAAAGAAATTCCCAGTTTCTTCAGTGCTTCGCGTGCTTGGTCTAGAAAAAGATAAGGACATGATTGCTTTACTTAAGGGAGTGGAGCGTGGTGAGGAATACATGAAAGCAACTATTGCTAAAGACCCGGCTAAAACTACCGATGAGTCTTATATCGAAATCTATAAGCGTTTGCGTGACGGTGATTTGGCAACCGTAGAAAACGCTCGTGAGTTTGTTAATTCTATCTTCACTCCAGCTAGATACGACTTATCTGAAATCGGTCGTCATCACTTCAATGAGCGATTTGGCCGTCCGATTGATAAGAAGGCAACCGACGAACGAACTGTTTCAATCGAGGACTTCAAACTTATTTTGTCTCACATCGTGGTGCAAAACCATGAACCGGGAGCAGTGGCTGATGATATCGATCACCTCGGTTTTCGTCGTGTGCGCTACTTTGGTGAAATGCTCCAACAACGTGTTCGGGTCGGTATGACTCGCATGAAGCGAAATATTCAAGATCGTATGTCTACGATTGAGGCTGAGACTAGTCTACCAATGCAGATCATTAATCCACGTCCACTCCAAGCTGCTATCAAAGAATTCTTCACGACCAACCAGCTTTCTCAGTTCTCGCAACAGCAGAATATTTTGGCTGAAATCGAACATTTACGAACTTTATCAGCTTTGGGTCCAGGTGGACTTACTCGCGAGCGAGCGAGCTTTGAGGTGCGTGACATCCACCCTTCTCACTACGGACGCCTTTGTCCTATTCATACACCGGAAGGTCCGAACATTGGTTTGATCCTTCGCCTGTCAATGTACTCTAGGGTCAATCGTTTTGGTATTATCGAGACACCTTACGCTAAAGTAGAAAAGGGAGTTATTACCGGTGAGGTTACTTACTTCAATGCTCACGAAGAGGAGAAATACAACATTGCTCATGCGGCGGTTGAGGTTGATGCGAAAGGTAAGATAAAGGGTGAGTTTATTGAGGCGCGAGCTAAGGGTACACCTCGCCTAATCCCAGCTAAGGAAGTCGAGTATATTGATGTGGCAACCAATCAGCCATTCTCAGTGGCAACCTCCATGATTCCTTTTATGAACCATGACGATGCCAACCGTACTCTGATGGGTTCAAACATGCAGAAGCAGGCTACTCCTTGTCTAGTTCAAGAAGCACCGATTGTGGCGACTGGTGTAGAAGGTATGGTGGCTCGTGATACTCATAGAGTTATTTATGCATCTGAAGCTGGTGAGGTGGTAGAATGTGATGCGAAACACATAGTGGTAAAGAACAAAGACGGCAAGAAAAAAGATTATCCACTCACTTCATTCCAAAGAACTAATGACTTCTCAGCTTTCTATCATCGACCAGCGGTAACCGTCGGAGATAAGGTGAAGCGAGGTGATTTGTTGGCTGATACATCGTCAACTGATAACGGTCAGATTGCGGTAGGTCAAAACGCTCTTGTGGCTTTCATGAGTTGGAATGGTGCTAACTACGAAGATGCGATTGTTATTTCTGAGCGCTTGGTAAAGCAAAGTAAGTTCTCAACTATTCACCTCGATGAGCTTGAGGTGTCAGTACGTGACACTAAACTTGGTCCAGAAGTTACTTCTTCAGACATTCCAAATGTGTCAGAACTAAAACTTCGCAACCTAGATGAGGACGGTATCATCCGTATCGGAGCGGAGGTGCGACCGGGAGATATCTTGGTTGGTAAGGTAACACCAAAAGGTGAAACTCAACTTTCTCCAGAAGAGCGACTATTACGCTCGATCTTTGGTGAAAAAGCAAAGGATGTGAAGGATACTTCATTACGACTTGAAGCTGGTAAGCGGGGTCGTGTGATCGGGGTAAAGATTTTCTCTCGAGACAACGGACATCAGCTTGAAAGCGGTGTAATCAAGCGTATTCATGTCACAATCGCCCAAGTTAGAAATGTGTCTGTGGGAGACAAGCTAGCTGGACGACACGGAAACAAGGGAGTTATCTCTCGTATCTTGCCGGAAGAAGACATGCCGTATACCGAAGATGGTCAACCAATTGATGTCTTGCTTACACCGCTTGGAGTACCTTCTCGTATGAACCTTGGACAGATTCTAGAACTCCACCTAGGTATGGCGGCTAACACTCTTGGTTACCAAGCTATTGTTCCACCGTTTGCTGGAGCGACTGAAGACCATGTAAAAGCTGAGCTAAAAGCAGCCGGTTTACCAGAGGATGGAAAGATTCAACTACGTGATGGTTTGACTGGTGATAAATTTGCTCAGAAAACTGCGGTTGGTTACATGTATATTCTTAAATTGCACCACATGGTGGAAGATAAGATTCACATGCGTTCAATTGGTCCATACTCACTTATTACCCAGCAGCCACTTGGTGGAAAGGCTCAGATCGGAGGTCAGAGATTTGGAGAAATGGAGGTGTGGGCACTTCTGGGTTATGGAGCTGCTTATACTCTACGCGAAATGTTGACTATTAAGTCTGACGATATTGTTGGAAGGTCAGCGGCTTTTGACGCGATCGTGCGTGGTGAAAAAATCAGTCACCCACATACACCAGCCGCTTTCAATGTGTTGGTTAACCAGCTTAGAGGATTATCACTGGACGTAAAATTAGATAGAGCAGAACGTCCGAAGCGAGATTATGAATCAGCGTAAAATAAATAATATGTCTACTAAAACATCATCATTCACCAAACAAGCTCCGGCTGCTCCAACTAATTTTACTGAGATTAGTTTGCGCTTAGCTGCCCCGGAGACCATTCTTGATTGGTCACACGGAGAGGTGACAAAGCCGGAAACTATTAATTATCGTACCCAGCGTCCAGAAAAGCATGGTCTATTTGACGAACGTATTTTTGGTCCGGTTGAGGACTATGAGTGTTCGTGTAAAAAGTATCGAGGTATCCGCTACAAAGGAATCGTCTGTGAAAAATGTGGAGTGGAAGTGACTCGTGCGATTGTACGTCGAGAACGAATGGGACACATTGATCTTTGTATTCCAGTGTCACACATCTGGTTTTTGCGTGGTGTACCAAGTCGAATCGCCATGATTCTCGGTATTACTGCTTCTGCGGTAGAAAAGGTTATCTACTTCGCCGGATACATCATCACTAAAGTTAGTGAGGAGGATAGAGCCCGTTTGCTCAAGGAGCTAGACACTGAATACAAGACCAAAGTAAAGTCTCTACAAAACGAAGAAGCCAAGGAAGCTCTCAAGTCTCGAATGGAGGAAATGCGTCGTGAGATTGAAGGAGTTAATCCTGGAGTGGTTCTAGATGAGTTAACTTTCCATCGCTATTCAATTAAGTACAGTACTTTATTTGAAGCTCGAATTGGAGCGGAGGCAATTTATGACTTGTTTAAGCAGGTTGATCTACCAAAGCTTTTGGAACAACTAGAAAAAGAACGAGAGACAGCTGGAGCCATGGAACGAGCTAAGCTTGATAAGCGTCTATCGCTAGTGCGCGGTATGATTAATGCTGGTGTACGTCCGGAGTGGATGTTCTTGGTACGTATTCCTGTCATCCCACCAGCGATTCGTCCGATGGTAGCCCTTGAGGGTGGACGTCACGCTTCTTCAGACCTAAACGATCTTTACCGTCGAGTAATCAACCGTAACAACCGTCTTAAGAAATTGATTGATATTCAGGCTCCGGATGTGATTTTGCGTAATGAAAAGCGTATCTTGCAGGAAGCGGTTGACGCTTTGATCGACAACTCAATCCGTCATGGTGGCGGTGCTTACTCAGCCATGAGTCAAGCTCAACGTCGTCCTCTTAAGTCATTGTCTGACTATCTAAAGAGTAAGCAAGGATACTTCCGTCAAAACCTACTTGGTAAGCGTGTAGACTACTCTGGACGTTCAGTGATTGTGATTGGTCCGGAGTTGGCACTTGATCAGTGTGGTCTACCTAAGCATATGGCACTGGAGCTTTTCCGACCGTTTGTGGTGGCTGAACTATTGAAACAGGAGTTGGCTTATAACATTCGTGGTGCTGGCCGCTTGATTGAAGATGGTGTGCCAGAGGTATGGGCGATTTTGGAAGATGTTATTAAGAGTCGTCATGTACTTCTAAACCGAGCACCGACTTTGCACCGTCAGGGTATTCAGGCTTTTCGGCCGGTATTGATCGAAGGTAATGCGATTCAAGTGCACCCACTGGTTTGTCGTGCTTTCAACGCAGACTTCGACGGTGACCAGATGGCGGTACACGTACCTTTGTCAGAAGAGGCACAGTTGGAAGCTAAAGAGATTATTTCAGCTAACAAAAATATTCTTAAGCCAGGTTCAGCTGAGCCAGTGGTTTCTGAAAAATTGCTTGATATGGCGCTTGGTGCCTACTGGATGACAAAGATAATTGAAGGAGCAAAGGGTGAAGGTAAATTCTTTGCCTCACCAAATGACGCCATCAATGCTTTTGATTACGGGGTTATTGACTTTAGGGCTAAGGTTAAGGTTTTGGCTACTGATACCGAAAAATACCAACAGTTTGAAGGTAAGATTTTTGAAACTACAGTGGGGCGTTTGATCTTCAACAGTGTTTTGCCGTCAGACCATCATTTTATAAATGATGTTGTGATTCAAAAAACTCTCTTCACAGTGATTATTGATATCATTGACTCTCGTGGCCCAGAAGCGGTACCACCGATTGTCGATAAACTAAAGCGTCTTGGTTTACGATACGCTACTAAGTCAGGTGTGACTTGGGGTATTGATGAAGTGAGTGTGCCAAAAGAAAAAACAGCAATTTTAGATAAATCTAGAGCTGAGGAATTGTCTGTTATTGAGGCTTATGATGAAGGTCTGATCTCGCGCGACGAACGCCGCCGTATGATTGTAGAAATCTGGCACCGTGCGAAAACTGAAATTGAGAAAGCTTTGCCTGAAACATTGGACGAAAACGGGTCGGCTTTTGAAATGTGGAAGTCTGGGGCTAGAGGTTCACTAGGACAGATTGCTCAGATGGCTGGTATGAAAGGTTTGATTGTAAACACTCGTGGTGAGACAATTGAATTCCCGATTCTTTCTTCAATGAAGGAAGGTATGTCTCCGATTGAGTACTTTATTACCACTCACGGTTCTCGTAAGGGTCTGGCTGACACCGCTCTCCAGACCGCTAAGGCTGGATATTTGACTCGCCGTCTCTTCGTGGTAGCACAGGACGCGATTGTAACTGAGTCAGATTGTAAAACTAAGCAGGGTGTCAACATAAATCGTATCTCTGCTTCCGGAATTGAGATTGCTTTCTCAAAGGCTATTAAGGGTAGAATCTTGGCTGAAGACGCGATTGATACTAAGGGTCGAGTGATTTTCCCTAAGGGACATCTACTTACTCGTCTTGATGCAATCGCAGTTGAGGAGTCAACTTGTGAGTCGGTGGTGGTTCGTTCACCAATGACTTGTAAGACACTGCGTGGTGTCTGTCAGCACTGTTATGGTATCGATCTTTCAACCAACCAACTGGTGGACATTGGTGAGGCGGTAGGTACGGTAGCAGCGCAAGCGATTGGTGAGCCGGGTACTCAGCTAACTATGAACACCAAGCACGCCGGAGGTGCAGCTTCTCAAGGTGGAGACGTAACTCAGGGTCTGCCGCGTGTGGAAGAAGTATTTGAAAAACGTCAGCCAAAGATTCCGGCTGTGGTATCTAAGTGTGAGGGGCAGGTAGTAGGTATTCGTACTGAAGGACGAGAGAAGGTGATAGTGGTGGCTCCAGATATGACGGCTAAGGGAGCGCCAAAGAAGAAAGATAATATCGAGTACGAAGTACACTATCGTCGTGTGGTGGCGGTATCGAAGGGTGACACTGTAAAAGCTGGTCAGCTACTAACTGACGGATCAGCCCTACTGCCGGAACTCTTCAAGTTTGGTGGACAAGAAATTACTCAAGACTACATTATTTCTGAAGTAAACAAGATCTACGAACTTCAGGGTGTGACCATTGCTCGTAAGCATATCGAGTTGATTGTTAAGCAAATGATGTCTCGAGTAAAAATCACCAGCTCTGGCGAAAGTCCATTTACTGTTGGTGATGTGGTAGAGGAGTGGATTTTCGTTGAAGAAAACAATAAGTTGAAAGAAGCTGGTAAGGAAGTAGCTAAGGCTGAAAAACTTATCCTTGGTATTACCGAAACGTCACTATCACGTAAGAGCTTCTTGTCAGCTGCTTCTTTCCAAAACACTACTCGCGTCTTGATCAACGCAGCGGTGAAGGGAAGTCATGATAATCTCGCGGGACTAATGGAAAATGTGATTATTGGTAAGCTTATCCCAGCTGGTTCTGGCTTTGAGGGAAGCAGGAAGTACGAGATGATCGAAAAGATGGAGAAGTAAAATAGAATTATAGAGGGAATTTGAAGAAGAAAGAGCGGCGCCGTAGGCGCCGCTCTTTCTTCTTCAACCTCACAATTCTTGAATCACCACCCTAATTGCACAGACCATCACTTCCAAAATATCTGATGTGGAGACTTGAAATTATGTCTCTTTCTAGGACGATGATTTATACGACGAACCGCTTCAGAAAGTTCTTGTGGAGTAATGGTGTTGAAATCCAAGTCTTTCGGAAAATATTGTCGAAGTAGCCCGTTAGTATTTTCATTGGTACCACGCTCCCAAGAGTGGTATGGATAAGCAAAGTACACAGTCATACTCGTTTGTTTCTCAAACCGTTCCCAGTCACTGAACTCGGTACCGTTATCAAAGGTAGCGGTCTTTCGTTTGTTTTTGGGTATACGCCTGAATTTTTCCACCGCCAGTTTAGTGAGTAAAGTAGCATTTAATTTTGGCAGAAGATACGCAATTAGATACCCGCTTCTGCGATCAACGAAGGTGACAATACGTACTCGTTTGTCTCTTCCCAGCATAGTATCTCCCTCCCAATCTCCCAAACGGGAGCGACGTTCAATAATGGGCGGTCGTTCATCAATACGACGTTTCTTGGCTCTTTCACGAACTTTTTCACGTATTTTGGTGCCTCGTTTGCGCCGATACTTGCCTTTCTGAGAACGAAGAAATTGTTTAAGGTGTGGAGCTCGTTCGTTAATGTATCGGTAGATAGTGCTCGCAGAGATGTCATCACGTACTCCGACTATCTGTTCCGGTGAGTAGTGTTGTTTTAATAATCGTTTCACTTCTCGTAATAATACTCCTTTGAGTATTCTAGTACCTTCCATAGCAATGATACGTGCCTGTTTTTTCTTTCTGCGAACCTCGCGAGCATCGTATCTATCCCGACCACCATACGCTTTAATATGTCTATTAACCGCACTTGGATCTTTGTTGATAATGTGCGCAATCTCCACTCCTGAGTATCCCGCTTTGAGCATACGTGAAATAACCGGCCAGTCTTCCGGTCCTATTTGTTTGTGTGACATACAAAAGCAGTATGTATGTCATCTTGACCTGTGCAATTAGGGTGCAAAGGATTGTGCAATTAGGGTGAGAATTCAGGATTTCCCTGTTGACAACAACTCTATATTGTGCTAGTTTTACCGCGCACTACATACAGTATTATTATTGTATGAGGGGTGTATATTTTTTAAACTAAAAGGAGAAAAACATGTTTTTTCTAGGTACAAGTGGTAATGACACAATACAGACATCACTACCCAAAAAAAACATTTGATGTGGTTGTTGCGGGTCGTGGGAATGACAAAATGATATCCAACGGGGGTGGAGACATGCTTTCTGGCGGCGACGGATATGACACTGCCTTTTTGTATTCCGACTCTGGATTTTGGCTAGTGTTGGAAAAATATGGTATTCCTCAAGTAGCCAAACATTTTGAAGATGGAGATAATATATACAAGGACACACCAAATGACTACGTGTTTTTTGATTCAACGGAAAATGTTGTAGGGCTGGCTGGTACTCCTGTTTTTGATTTTGAAATAACAGAATGGGGTGTGGCAATTTAAGTACACCCACATTATCTTTTGTAAACATAAAGCCGATGCACAGAAAGAATGTGTAGTCGGCTTTATTTTTTTTATACTACAAAGCCATTTTTCGAATTGTTTTAAAATTCAAAATAAAAACAGCCGGTTTGCGCGAAATAATATGCAAACCGGCTTTTTTACAACATCCATAATCAACTTTTGTCCTTACACAGAAAGCTCCCCATAATTAAGACAAATCCAATAGCTACCATTCCAATTGGTATGGTAATGTTGTCAGTGTACTCGGTTGATATTAAAGTCAAACCAAAAATAAAAAATATAGCAACCAGTCTTAACCAAGTAGCAAAGCTAATTGTGTATACAAAAGTCGTTAAAGGTTCAAAATTGTACATACCAGACCTCCAAAAAAGTTAAACCAACCACCAATATATCAATAAAAACAGGGAAGTAAAGGGAAAAAGTCAAGGTTTGTGCATCGACTACAAATTTCGCGTATAATGCACTCAATACAAAACTATGAGTGATACTGTTCAGCAAATCAAAGACCGTCTCAACATTATTGATGTGATTTCTCCCTACGTGGAGCTTCATAAAGCCGGGCGACATTTTAAAGCGCGGTGTCCTTTTCATAATGAAAAAACCCCATCTTTTAACGTGTCACCAGAGCGTGGAATGTATCATTGTTATGGTTGTGGCGTTGGTGGTGATATGTTTACTTTTATCCAAGAAATTGAAGGGGTAGATTTTAAAGAGGCTTTAAAGATGTTGGCTGATAAGGCTGGGGTTCCGTTGGTACCAGTATCGCCACAGAAAAAGACTGAGCAGGATCGCTCTTATGGGGTACTCGAAGAAGCAACTGTTTTTTATGAAGCTTCTTTACGGGAAAATACTGAAGTACAGCAATACATTTTAAAGCGCGGAGTGTTGGCCGCTACAATGGCGACGTGGCGACTAGGCTTTGCGCCCGGTCCACCGGAAGCTGGTTGGCGCGCGGCCAAAGAATATCTAAGTGGTAAGGGGTACACCAAGGATGAGCTTTTAAGGGCTGGTTTAATCAAAGGTGGAGAGGATGGTAAAGAGCCATATGATGTATTTCGTAAGCGGGTGATGTTTCCGATTTTTAATCAGGGTGGGAAAGTGGTGGCTTTTTCCGGGCGGACAGTAGAAAAAGGGGATGATATACCCAAGTATGTAAATTCACCGGAGACAGAACTATTTAAGAAGTCTGAAATACTTTATGGTTATCATAAGGCTAAGCATGGTATTAGGCAGCTTGGTTTTTCCTTGATAGTAGAGGGGCAGTTTGATGTAGTGATGAGTCATCAAGCTGGTTATAGCAATACTGTAGCGGTCTCGGGGACGGCTCTGACGGTGGAGCATGTGCAACTACTTGAGCGATTGTCGGACAAAGTGGTGTTGGCACTTGATGCTGATAAAGCTGGAATCGCTGCTATCAAGAAAGCGGCAGATTTGATGCTTCGTCGTGGCTTAGACGTGAAGGTGGCAGTAATGCCGGAGGGAGCTGATCCGGCTGATATGATTTTGCGTGACCCGAAAGAATTTAAACAGATTGTTGGGAAGTCAGTCCATGTTATTGAGTTTTTGTTATCAATTCTAGCTCAAGCTAAGCTTGAGGAGCGAACCTTTAAGTTGAGAGCTAGAGAGGAGGTTTTGCCCTACGTTTTGCTTCTGCCTAATAGGATTGATCAAGATCATTTTACTATCAAAATTGCTGAAGCACTTGGTACAACCAAGGACGCTGTTCATTTTGAGTTGGAGCGTTTAAGCGAATCGGCGGAACATTCAGCTAAAGTTGTTCCGAGTGTAAATCAAGGTAAAGTAGTATCAAAAAAAGATGTTGGTGCTAACGGAGAAAAAAGAAAGGAAACACTATTAACTTATCTGCTGGGGGTATTACCACTTTTTAAACCTGAGGTCACAGAGCGTTTAGTAAAAGAAATTGAAGTTAATACAGAATTATCCTTAGTAGAAATTGAAAATATTATTCCAAAGTCAGAGTTAGCAGAGGTAACTTTTCGTATGGAAGCGGCGCTTGACCAGTACCCGCGCAAGGTTTTTGAGGACGAGGTTGTCCATGCTTTTAACCAACTACGAGAGGTGATGATTAGGCAAAAATTGCAGATGGCTAGAAAAAAGATCAGTGAAGCGGAAAAAGAGGGTGATACTGAGACGGTGGCTAGTAGTATGAAGGAGGTGGGGGAACTGCAATTAGAGCGTCAGAGGGTCCCGTATGACCAAACTCTCATACACTAAATAAGTGTATTAAGCTACTAGACTATTTGGTTTTTTTATGTATAGTTGTAGGACTATGGCTATAAAAGCAAGTAAAAAGACAACTAAAACAGCAAGTAAAAAAGCGGCCAAAACCGTAAACAAAACCAACAAAAAAAACACAGTAAAAAAAGCTCCTACCAAAGCCAAGACACCGGCTAAAAAAGTGTCTAAAAAAACTGACAAGACTGCTACCAAAGTAGCTAAAAAACCGGTAAAAAAATCAACGGCTAAACCAAAAGCTAAAGCTAAGGTGGTAACTAAAAAACCTGTAAAAACTAAGACTAAGGCTACCAAAACAACTAAAGCAGCCACTAATAAAACAACCAAGTCGACAGCTAAAAAACCAGCAGCTAAAAATCCAACTAAGGCTACTAAAAGCGCGAAGAAAAAGACCTTGACCAAGAGCGAGAGGATTCTCGAGCTAAAGGCGGCCGAGTTGATGCAGATGGGGCGCGAGCGTGGTTACATAACTTACGACGAGCTACTTCGCTCTTTTCCTGAGATAGAAAAAGACATCGAATTCTTAGATGTCTTGTATGAGCGTTTTTCAATTGCTGGAATTGATGTTTTGCAAAGCGGTGGAATGTTGGGTGAAGATCCGAGTGTTGAAGTAATTGCTCAAAAAAACGCTTTCAAGCGTAGTGACAGTAGCTATGATTCTATCCAAATGTATTTGCGAGAAATTGGGCAATATCCACTTTTGAACGCCCATGAGGAAAGAGTATTGGCAAAGAGAATTGTCGAAGGGGATGAGGAAGCGAGAAATCTTTTGGCTCGCGCCAACTTACGTCTAGTGGTATCGATTGCGAAGAAGTATGTCGGACGCTCACCGGATCTGACTTTGCTAGACCTTATTCAGGAAGGAAACCTAGGTCTTTTCAAGGCGGTAGATAAGTTTGACTTTACCAAAGGCTTTAAGTTTTCTACTTATGCTACTTGGTGGATTCGTCAAGCGATTACTCGTGCGTTGGCCGATCAGTCTCGTACGATTCGTATTCCAGTCCACATGGTAGAAACTATGGCTAAGTACAAGCAGGTGTCACGACGTCTATCTCAGGACCTTGGGCGAGAACCAATGCCGGAAGAGATTGCTACTGAAATGGGGGTAGAAGTAGAAAAAGTGTATCAGATCGAAAAAATTAGTCAGGACACTATCTCACTTGAACTTCCGGTCGGTGATGAGGATGATCGGTCTCGACTTTCTGACTTTATTTCTGACGACAAAATTGTGTCTCCAGACCAGGAGGTGGCACATAGTATTTTGACCGACCAAATCACTGAAATTTTAGATACTTTGTCAGAAAAGGAAAGAAAGATTCTCGAAATGCGCCATGGACTTTTGGACGGTACTTACCATACCCTTGAAGAAGTAGGTAAAGAATTTGGCGTGACTCGTGAGCGTATTCGTCAGATCGAAGCGAAGGCTTTGGAGAAGATAAGGCAACATGAGAAGGCACGCAGACTAAAATCCTACTAAAAGTAGGATTTTAGACATTAGATTTTCCCTGGTAAGGTCAAATCTAATGTCTGCGTGCACACTGAAATTATAGTCATCACTAAAGTGACTCCTTAATTTCAGGGCACGTAGACCAAAATCGTACTAAGGTACGATTTTTCTTCAATTTTTCACTTAGGAATGTAAAAAATTGAAAGGTCTCGCACTAACAAATTATAGTCAGAGCTCCGCTCCTCCTAATTTGTATGGCAAGGAGACTGAAGTCTTATTACAAAACCTATAAAAATATAAAATAACGCCCTACAGAAAATGATTGTAGGGCGTTTTTGAATGATTGTTCGGTTTTTTATGTAGACAGGCTAGGATGCTTTTTACTTCCCATAAGTCCGTTAGATATTATGAAAGAATATTTAAGTACAATAAGAAGTGTTAAGAACAGTGCTCCATTCATGGTTATATGGTTACTTAGTTCGTATCCTGCTTCAGATAGAATGAGTAAACACATGCAACCTAGAAATCCACCGATAATTATGCCTGATACTACGCTGGTAGAAACTGAACAGGGTTCTCCTTCGACATCTACTTTAGCTCGTGTAAACATTATTACAAAAAACGTGAGTATTCCACAAAATATTGCGGAAGCAATGCTTGAATTAATGCCGATTATTGCTCCAACCGCAGTTGCTATGGTGCTCGGTTTTCTCAGGGGGTTAACGGTTGCGGAATCTAGATATCCAGACAATAATGAACAGAAAATCAAGATTATTATAATTATGCCTGTTTTCATGCCAATACCATATTGATTGTTGGTACTTGGTTCCACAACAAATGAATCTTGGTCTTTGTTGTATGTTAGCGACCAGGTTGTGTGCTTTGTGATCCCTGGAAAAAAACTAAAACCAGTTATTTTTTTATAAGAAATGGATTCCCCAAACTCTTTTGCGGCGTTTATGTGTCTCATTGTCAGTATTGCAGTGGCAGGTAACTGATCGTATCCCTCAATTTGATATGATCTTATTATTTTTCCTGTACACTCTTTTTGAATGTACATGCCTGTTAACTTTGAAAACTCTGAACAGTCATGGATTGTTTTGCTGTTGCTGCTGTTGTTGAAAAAACAACAGCAAAAACAACTAATAGGCTTTTAAAGTACTTCATTGTCTCTCCTTAGAAAAGATGTTATTCAAATTATCCTATTACGTAGAATATGATATATCACACATAAGTCAAGGTTAACTCCCTGAATTCTCACCCTAATTGCACAATCCTTTGCACCCTAATTGCACAGGTCAAGATGACATACATACTGCTTTTGTATGTCACACAAACAAATAGGACCGGAAGACTGGCCGGTTATTTCACGTATGCTCAAAGCGGGATACTCAGGAGTGGAGATTGCGCACATTATCAACAAAGATCCAAGTGCGGTTAATAGACATATTAAAGCGTATGGTGGTCGGGATAGATACGATGCTCGCGAGGTTCGCAGAAAGAAAAAACAGGCACGTATCATTGCTATGGAAGGTACTAGAATACTCAAAGGAGTATTATTACGAGAAGTGAAACGATTATTAAAACAACACTACTCACCGGAACAGATAGTCGGAGTACGTGATGACATCTCTGCGAGCACTATCTACCGATACATTAACGAACGAGCTCCACACCTTAAACAATTTCTTCGTTCTCAGAAAGGCAAGTATCGGCGCAAACGAGGCACCAAAATACGTGAAAAAGTTCGTGAAAGAGCCAAGAAACGTCGTATTGATGAACGACCGCCCATTATTGAACGTCGCTCCCGTTTGGGAGATTGGGAGGGAGATACTATGCTGGGAAGAGACAAACGAGTACGTATTGTCACCTTCGTTGATCGCAGAAGCGGGTATCTAATTGCGTATCTTCTGCCAAAATTAAATGCTACTTTACTCACTAAACTGGCGGTGGAAAAATTCAGGCGTATACCCAAAAACAAACGAAAGACCGCTACCTTTGATAACGGTACCGAGTTCAGTGACTGGGAACGGTTTGAGAAACAAACGAGTATGACTGTGTACTTTGCTTATCCATACCACTCTTGGGAGCGTGGTACCAATGAAAATACTAACGGGCTACTTCGACAATATTTTCCGAAAGACTTGGATTTCAACACCATTACTCCACAAGAACTTTCTGAAGCGGTTCGTCGTATAAATCATCGTCCTAGAAAGAGACATAATTTCAAGTCTCCACATCAGATATTTTGGAAGTGATGGTCTGTGCAATTAGGGTGGTGATTCAAGCTCAAAGAGGTATTGGTATTAGGCACTTTTTGTTTTGTGTTCTTTTACTCAACGTAAGATTTAACTTTGTTTATTTTCACCCATTTCCTCCGATAAAGTAATAAATAACTTCGGGGTTATCAGTCCACGTTCGTATAGTTCATGCAAGACATTTTCTTGTATCTTTTCTACACCGTGAGTGGCTAGTTCAAAAGCCAATTTCTCATATCTTTCTGTGTGTTTGGTGGCGGTAGCTTCCATTTTTTGTTCGGAATTTTCTTTGAAGGTCGTGTAGAGTTTTACCACGTGAGCCAAGGCTTCTTTGGTAAAGATATGTTCGGCGCTTGGTTTGTCTATGGCCGTAAGTTCCTTTAGAGCTTTGCGAGAAATAATAGCTTGCGCTCGGTAGTACATATATAACTCATCTACAGTTTGTTCCTCGGTATTTTTACCAATTAACTTATAGAAGAAACCTTCCAAGCGGTCGAAGACATCTCGCTTGTCGGTATGGAGTGTCATATCTGGCGCTAGGTTGCCACTTTCAATCGCCTCAAGTTGTAGCTGTAGCTTACCGGTCAGTCTCCTGTACACTCGTTCGTTGACTTCGTTGTGATGATAGAGTTCTTTTAGGTATTTTTTCTCAATACCAATAGCGTACATGCGAAGGGCGCGAGTAGAGAGTTCTTTTGTATCAGGGGAGCATAATTCTTGGCAGGCTTCATCGTATTGTTTTTGGTGTTGTCTGGTCAGCTCATTGGCTACCTTATCTTCTATGTAGCCGCGGTTTTGGTAGACTGCTATTCTGTCGTTTACTTCGTGGTGTATTAGAGCGCGAGCCTCTTGAATTTCTACTTGTTCTATATCTGTTAGTTGGTCAAGTTTTAATCGGTTCATAATTCGCTGCATGGTCGTAGCTTTGATAAATAGGGTAGCAAAGATACAACCAACTGTTAGTGACAAAAGGAATTCCTTAGGTGTCATGTTAAGATTCCAGCCGGCAACACTTAGATTGTCTGGTATCATCAGTACCATTGTTACCGCTAAAGCACCACGTAGCGATCCCCAGGATAGAAGATGTTGCCAAGAAGTTGGTACTTTTCTTTCTTCCGGTATAAGTTGATTATACAAACCGACTGTCGGATAAATTGAAATAGCTCTAGCAACCGCAACCACAACAATGGTAGCTGCTACCACAGTCATCATGTTTAAATCGAGATGTAAGACTGGTACGGCTAACATACCGATCAAGATAAAAATTAAAGAGTTAGCTAAAAAAGCTAATTGCCCCCAAAGTTTTTCGACAAACTCTTCAGCTTTCGGGTGAATTTTGCTACGTCCATAATTACCCATTACCAGCGAAGCGATGGTGGTGGCGATAATTGGTGAGAGCGGGAGCTCAAAGCCCATAAATGATAGATAATGAGATAATATCTCCGCTAGAATAAAAGTGGTATGGGCTAAAACTATAGTAAGAGTAATACTGGCCACTTCGTTCTCCTTAGCGTAACCAATCAGTTTGGTGAAGATTAATCCCATGAGAACACCAAAGAAAACACCACCTATCATCATTGAGGTGAAACTAACGGTACCTTCTAGAATGGTTTCGCCACCATGAAAACCGGAGCTGGCTATGCCAAGAAGGACTAGGAACAAAGCGACAGCGGTGGCATCATTGAAAAGACTTTCACCTTCAAAAATGAGAGAAAGTCTTCGTGGGGCACCAAATTCTTTAAAGAGAGCTAATACCGCCACTGGGTCGGTGGCTGAGATTAGTGCACCAAACAGTAGAGTAACTATAAATGGTGCATGGAGACCTAAGAGTAATAACAGATAGTATATTGACGTACCAATAATTAAGGTGGAGATAAGAAGTCCAACCACAGCCAGAAGGACAATAATTCCGGCGTCGTCAACAATGCGTCTGATATTTATGTTATAAGCTGACTCAAATATAAGAGTAGGTAAGAGTAGGAAGAATAGTAGTTCCGGTGTGAATTCAAATTCAGTGAAAAATTCAAAGAAAGAAAAATGTGAAATCAAACCAATAATAAGTCCAACAATCACCAAAAATACAGTGTGGGGAATGCGGAAACGTTTAGCCCAGAATATGGCCAAGCTGGAAATACCAAACATAGCAAAAATGGCTAAGGCGGCTTCGGCTGTAAGCATAAAGAATATATTAAATTTAATCCTAAATAGGCGGACAAGCCTATAAATAAGCCTAGATTATGCTCTTCTAGGAGGTAGATGTCAATGGAATTTTTGCACCTGCACGATAACTATCTGTGGTAAGGAAATAAAAACAGGATGGATTTTTCTTTTAAAAATCCATCCTATATTTATTAATCTAGAAACCCATTTATTTTTTCAGCAAGTAAACGAATTTCCGTTTCTGACCCGATTTCGTCATCACAGGCTACATAACATCTTAAGTTAAAGTATTCTGTAAAATAATTAATTTTGACCTCATCATCAATGGCTCTAATAATTTTTCCTATTCCAAACCAATAACGATAATGTTTTGATAAAAATTCTATTATAGTACTAAAAGTTATATCTATGTTTTTTATCCCTTTACTTTGTATCAGTTTTGCAATTAATTCTGTGGCAACGTATAACTCTCCTTCTGATAAGGGAAATGCTTTTGGTTGATACCATATTCTCCCTATCATAATTGCTGTCACGTCTTCACTAGGCGAAATGTTTTTGTGTAATAGTGTTATGGCCACAAAATAAGGAAAGAGTTTGATTACCGCTTCTTGCTGATCAAAATTCACCTTTTCACCATTTTGACAAATAAGAGTTAACTCTCTATCTGTCTCTATGGATCGTCGAAAACTTCTTAGCCTCGAAAGTGCTTCTTGGTCTATTTCCTTTTCGGTTTGATAACAATTTATGATACTTCTTATGGTACTAATATCGAGTGTAGTATCCTTCCTTTGTGCTGAAAAGACAGATAGACGATTCAGTCCTTCATAGTCATTTTCAAAAACCCTGTTTAGAATCAATGATTGAAACTGATCTTGTATCAATGTAGGATCAATTCTTTTCAGAATCGGAGCAAGGTTTTTGGAATTTTTGTAAAGTAATGACTCCAAGAGTTTAAGTGATACTGTGTAACGAATTTTCCTTGGGAGCCAATCTAGCAATTCTCCCACTTTGCACAAAAGCAAAATGTTGTCGCCTTTGAAGCTTTGAAGTTTTTCGTTAATTAGCCGAATAATAACATTGGTATAAAATCTTAGAATAAAATTTTGTTTATTTGTAAAATCAAGATTGTAAGGTACATAAACCATTACTTCATCTCCTGTAAAAGTCCAAAATTGATAATTTTTAAAAATTATCGCTTAGTAATTTATACTATAAATGCATGATCGTGTAAATGGTAAGTGATCGGTTTTTAAAATGCTATACTCTCACCATGTCAGGAAAAACTAGTGATCAGAAAAAGGAGAATGAAGTGGTGTTTACGGAAGCTTATGAGGGGTTAAATACCGAGCAGAAAAAGGCGGTTGATACCATCGAGGGCCCGGTGATGGTAATCGCTGGGCCGGGTACCGGAAAGACGCAGATTTTGACTTTACGAATCGCTAATATCCTTAGACAAACTGATACTAAACCGGAAAATATCCTCGCCCTTACTTTTACCGAGTCAGGGGTGCGGGCGATGCGGACGCGTCTGGCTGGCTTTATCGGCTCTGATGCTTATCATGTGCCGATTCATACTTTTCATAGTTTTGCTGGGGAGATGATCCGGAAGTACCCGGATTCGTACCAAAATATTGTTGGCGGTCGGCCGGCGTCTGACTTGGAGAAAATCATGCTGATTGAGGACTTGCTCGAAAACGGTGAGTATAAGCAACTGCGCCCACATGGCGACCATACCTACTACGTCAAACCGGTCTTAAATGCTATCTCAACTCTAAAGAAAGAAGATATTTCACCGGATAAGTTTGCTACTCATATTGAAGGGCAAATAAGTCGACTAAATGACATTGAGCAGTATCACACCAAAGGCGCGCATAAAGGTAAGGTTCGTGGTGAATACTTAACTGCCGAAAAATTCTTAAACCGCAATCAAGAACTATTATCGCTTTATCGTCAATATATTTCAGGATTGAAGGCAGCGCGTCTCTATGACTTTGAGGATATGATCTTGGATACGATCGTGGCGCTCGAGAATAATCAAGAGATGCTGTTTGATGTACAGGAGCAATACCAATACATCTTGGCGGATGAGCATCAGGATGTGAATCAAAGTCAGAACCATTTGATTGAACTAGTGGCTTCTTATCATGAAAACCCTAACGTCTTTGTGGTAGGTGACGAGAAGCAGGCGATTTATCGTTTTCAGGGAGCATCACTCGATAACTTTTTATACTTTGAGAATGTCTATAAAGGAGCAACGACTATTTCTTTAACTAACAACTACCGCTCAGATCAATTTATTCTTGATTTGGCACATGAGTGTATAAAGTCAGATGATCCGCTCCTCAAAGACTTACGTGTACCACTGACGGCTTTTAATAAATACGAGGCGGATATAACTAGCCAAAGTTTTTCGCACCGCGCGGTTGAGGATACTTGGCTGGTGGATGAGCTTAAAAAACACCACGGCGCTGGTGTGTCGTGGCAGGAAATGGCGGTGATTGTGCGTACCAACAATGAAATAGAACAACTAGCCACCTTGATGCGTAAAGCCGGTGTACCGGTCTCACCTTCGTCTGATAATGATATTTTGAGTCATCCGATCTTTGTAGCTATCAAGAAACTTTTACGCGCTGTCTTAGATATAAAGTCAGAAGCAGCGTTGGCAGAAGTATTGCAGGCGCCATACTGGGGAATTTCTGCCAGTGATATGGTGGCGATATTTCAAGCGCAGTCTTATGAAAAACCGCTTCGAGAAATTGTTGGTAGTGAAGAAAATCTTAAGGAAGCTGGGGTGCAAAATACAGAATCAGTTTTGAGAATCACCAGATTATTCGAAGAAGCGCGCGGACTCGGTGCGACAAAAACGCCGGCGCAGATTTTGGAATTCTTGCTACAAGAAAGCGGGTTTTTCAACTGGGTTTTAAAGAGCGAGGTCTATGATGCGGTTAGGGTGGTGAGACGTGTGTATGATGAGGTGGAAGCAATGTTTGATAAAAAAGAAGCACTAGACTTGGCTTCAGTTTTAACTCGGTTTGAAATGGGGGAGCGGCATAATATTTCTATCAGTGCGCCGTTTATTGAAATTCATAGTGACGCGGTCGGACTCATGACGGCCCACAAAGCCAAAGGTTTGGAGTTTGAAGTGGTGGTGATACCGCACTTAAATGACAATGTTTGGGGCGCGACCACACGCTCGTCTACCTTTGAGTTGCCAGTGGTAAAGCATGAGGTGGAGGATGTAAAAGCGCAAGCGGAAGATGACGAACGTAGACTCTTCTATGTAGCTTTGACTCGCGCCAAAAGAGTATTAACCATGTCTTACTCTGAAACTAACGGTGAAGGAAAGGACTTGGTGCCGTCACGCTTTTTGGTTGGGATTGAAGGGGAAGTAAATCACAAGGATACAAAAGATTATGAAAATAAGTTTGATCCACTTGGTGGTCTGAGGTCAGTACCAAAGCCGACGATTGATCCGGAGTTTTTGCGGATAGCTTTAACTAAACGTGGTTGGTCAGCTACTTCTTTTAATAATTATCATAAGAGTCCGTGGGAATATATTTATAAAAATGTCTTACGGGTACCAACTATCAAGACTCCAGAGTTGCAGTTTGGTAGCGCGGTTCACTCGGTCTTGGAAAAGATTGTGATCAAAATGAGTCGAGGTGAGAAAGTGGAAGTTACCGAGATAAAAGTATTGCTAGATCAGGTGCTTGGAAAAAGTTTGTTAACTGTCGCTGAATTTACCCGCAATCACGAGCGTGCTTTTAACTCAATTATGGCTTATTTGCCGCACCTTGAAAGTTCGCTCGGTAAGACTTATAAGACTGAGTATTCGCTCAAGGCGCCACTTAAGACTGGCTTGGCAGATTTTCCGGAGGTAATGTTGAGTGGTAACTTTGATCGTCTGGATTTTGCAGAAGATGGGCGAGTGGTAAAAGTGGTCGACTACAAAACCGGCAAACCAAAAACTCGGGGAGTGATTGAAGGTAAGACCAAAACTAGTGACGGTAATTATAAGCGTCAATTAGTTTTCTATGCTTTGCTTCTGTCTTTGCATAAGGATGAAGAATTCCATTGTCGGACCGGCGTTTTGTCGTTTGTAGAGCCGGATACTAAAGGAGTGATACACGAAGAGTCTTTTACTATTCTTGATGAAGAGATAGAGGAACTGAAGGGAGAAATCATCAAAGCAACTGACGAGGTGGTTAGTGGTCATTGTCTTCAAATAGAATGCGATGAGTCAAAGTGCGACTATTGTCACTTAATTAAAACATTTTCTTCAGCAAAGTAAAAACCCAGCCTTATAAGAGGTTGGGTTTTTACTATGAACTTTATACTTTAGTTAAGGGGTGGTTGTGTCGGATTCCCCTGTCTCTTCTGGAGTAACTTCTTTACCTTCTAATTGGTTGAGGAGTGTCTCTACCACACCTTGTATCATAGCGTAGGACTGAGCACCTTCAATCGCTATTTGCTGGTTACCGACAATGACAAAAGTGTGCGGTGTTCCTTTGGCGCCAGCACTAGCTCCGTCACGCAAACTGTCTTTGACAGTATTTTCATGCCGGCCGCTTTTCACACAAGAGTCAAAAGCTGCTTTGTCAGCACCGGCCAACTCTGCATATTCCGGTAGTCGGCTAATGTTTGTGAATTCATTGGTATTGCGTTCATTAAAGATTAGGTCGGTAAAATCCCAAAAAGCATCATCGGAACCGGCTGTTTCATTACCGATTTCACCAACACACAAGGCAGCTTCGGAGATTCTTGGAGCGTTGGGATGAAGTTCGGCTAGTGGAAATTGTCGGTAAACCCAAGCCACTTTACCACTGACTCCGTACTCATTGATAATCTGTTTCATGGTGGTGTGAAATTCCTTACAAAAAGGACAATCATAATCTGAGTATTCAACGATCATAATCGGAGCATTAGGGTTACCTCGTATGTAGTCAGCATCGGTTATGGGTTTTATCTTTCCGTTACCAACGGCTTCGGGGTTATCTTGTAGGGTGGGTCTTTTGTCGGGCTCGCCGCCAATACCGCTAAAGTAGATAGCTAAAGCAATCAGGCCAAAACCGAAGATGATGGCAATGGGAATGGCTGGAGAAGAATTTGATTTGGTGGGTGGGAAAGATGGTTCCATAAAATACTTTTACTTAATAAATTATATTAACTAATTATAGCATGATAAATAATGATTTAGTGTTATACTGTTCTGTGTATTATGGATGTTTTGTCTGCAATTATACTTGGCCTGGTTCAGGGCATAATGGAGTTTTTGCCCGTTTCTTCTAGTGGGCATTTGATATTGGTGAGGGAGGCTTTGTCGGTAGATGACGTCAATCAGTTAGCAATGGACGGAATCTTACACCTTTCTACTACTCTAGCCATAATGGTTTATTTTTGGGGTGATATCTGGGTGTTGATTCAGACTTTTATGAGAAAGTTGGGTAAGTTACCGGTAAATGAGAAGGATTTGACTCTACTTTATGCCTTATTAGTTGGTACTATTCCGGCGGTCTTGCTTGGTTTGCTGCTAGAGCCGCTTTTTGATAAGTATCTCAATCACGCACTGGTCGTGGTTAGTGTTCTATTTGTTTCGGCTATTTTCTTTATGTACGCAGAGTGGCGATATTATTTGAACCCACCGCAAGATACTATCACGGTTAGACGTGGATGGCAGGTTGGTTTATTCCAAGCCTTAGCCTTACTACCTGGTTTTTCACGATCCGGAGCGACTTTAGCGGGCGGGATGCTACTTGGACTGACGCGTTATGAAGCGGCACGATTTTCCTTTTTGTTGGCCATTCCTATCACTCTTGGTTTTGGTACTAAAAAACTTCTGGATTTGTTGGTTATCGAAGGGGAAGTAAACTGGTTGCCGATAATGTTGGGTGCTTCTATCAGTTTTGTAACCGCTCTTATCGTCATTCACTTTTTCTTAGCCTTCATTCGTCGCTATACTTTGTGGCCGTTTATTTGGTACAGCATTGTGTTGTCGTTGACTATCTTTTACTTCACGCTGTTTGTTTAGATAGACTAACTAGAATTAGAGTGATATAGTATTTTTGAATTTTCAAAACTGTTATTTAAGGAGTTAAAACAATGTGGAATGAGTTTGTAGAATGGTTATCAAATATTGGGCCAATTAGTTTTGTAATTTTTGGAGGACTGATAATTGCTGCTTTTTTTCTTGCAGTTATCCTTAAATGGGACCAAAGAAAGCATAGGCGATGGGGAGATAGATAAATAAGGTAAAGAAGTAAAAGGGTGCTGTTGTGTGTAATTTAGCAACAGCGCTTGTTTGTTTTATTCTCATCAAAACAACAAGGAGTGCGTCATCGCCGCTTCTTCTTACAAATATATCTATTTTTGTCGTCGCTTTTACTATTGACGAAACACAATAATGTATGTACATTGTTCTACATAATAAAAGTTTTTTGTAGTTTTTTAAAATTGAAGAAGGAGAAGTAAAAATGATTACTAGACTCAAGACACTAGGCCAGGGAGAGATGTATTTTTTTCTCATGGCAACTGCTCTGTTTGGACCCCTATTTTTACTGATTTCCAAAAATATTTTTGGTCAATATTACGGAGATTACTTGTCATTTGCTCTTTTGAGTGCGCTACTTTTAACCCTCTGCGTGTTTTTAGGTATTTATTTATATGTCCTTTTGCCACTGGCAAAAAAAATTATGGGATATCTAGATAAGTTGGAAAACAGACAGTGTGAGAAGTTGAAGAACGAACTGAGTGAAAAGCTTGACACTCTATATAAGGTTCCTGAAAACAAAACAGGACTTGCCAAGTATCAACTTTACTTATTTCGTGAAAAGCTTTCTACTTTATCAGCCTCAGGATCTAAGTTTTATCTTTCAGATCTTAAATCTCTTAAATATAGGGTACGCGATTTTATTAAAAAACGAGGTGTGACTTTGGAGCTACTGAAAGAAAAGGTGATATCCGAATCGGGTGAAATCTTGGGTGCTGTGACAAAAGCGAATAACGAGATTCTTCGTTTGAGTAGTGAGGGTTGTGGTGAGACAGGCGTAGTCTTGGAAAATATGCAGACCAAGGCTGATAAATTGAGAAATGAGATCATAATCATTTTAACATCAGTGAGCACCAAGGAAGATACTGTGGCAGCATTAGCTACTTCGAGAAAGATTATGAGAGATACCCAAGAACTTCTCTCTGAAGCCAGAACCGTGACTGAGGCGAAAATGATTCATGCTAAATATAAAACATAAAGCCTCTAGGTTTCTTGATGCAAATAAAATCCCCGTTGGTTATAGTGCTGACGGGGAATTTTTTTTATATAAATAGTTTTGTATCTGTGACTAAAAAAGTAACGAATGTGTCATCGCCGCTTCTTCTTTTATAATCCAGGTACTGGTGTCGAGAGGGATTTCGCGCTTGCGGGAGCCGTCTTTGAATTTTAAGTGACCGTGTTTGAGAGCATAATCAAAAATCTTTTTGGTCACTCTTACATCTTGCTCGCAGTATTTTTTGATTTCGTCAATCTTACCTTCACGCCACCAGCGAACGGCTTGGAGACCATGGGCTGATTTTTTGGCGCCCACCGTGGCTTCGGCCACACTATCAAGACGGAGCCTTCGACCGAGTGAGTTCTTAATTTCTTCTAGGAGATCAATGCTTTTGATGTGAGTTAGATCGCCCGGATAGTATTTGTTCAAAAGAGGGATGTCAAAGTGATTGCTGTTATAGCCGACTAAAGCGTCGGCTTTTTCTAAAATCGGCCAAACGGTTTGGAGCTCGTCTATGGAAACAGTGGTGTATTTATCTTCGAGACTATCATAAAAAGTACCTACCGATATATCCATCGTTGTTGGGTCATTGCTACTAATAGCATCTTGGGTCTCTAAATCGAATATTATATAGCGCATCATTATTGGCAATTAGTTATTAGTCCCATTGATAATTCATCTATAGTACCAGTTTTTTCAAGGCCGTCGGCTAGGCTTTTTAAGCAAAAAGTATTGCTATTTATTTCGTCCGGTCCGATAATCATTGTGTACAGAACACCACGTTCAGCGGCGTCAGAGATTTTCTTACCGATTTTTTTGGTGCCGATATCGACAGCTGTTTTTACGTCACGCTTACGGAAAATACTGGCGATTTTTTGTGCTTCTAGGTTAAAAGAATTTTCCAGTGGAATTATCATTAGAGACGGAGCGGTGTTTTTAGCAGAGTCTGGTAAAAGGTTGTGAGTCTCCAGAAAGTCACGCATAGTTACATCACCCATACCAAAACCAACTCCGGCTATCGGTTCGTTGCTGAATAAGTTGGTCAGGTTATCGTAACGGCCACCACCAATCAAGGAACGGTTGTTGGTGCTGGCGGTATCAAAGATTTCAAAGATTGTCCCTGTATAATAGTCGAAACCACGAGCCAGGCTTTTGTCGAAGACGACGTTATTGATTCCTAGTTCTTGAAGGCCGATCATTACGTCGGACTGTTCGTCAGATTTGTCCAGAATGATAATAATTTCTTCTGCGAGTAACTCGTCACCAGTAATGGTGGTGAGTTCGTCACGGTAAGTATCGGTGTCTATTTTCCTGCGTCGGTCATTTAGTCTGGTGATTTTGTCAATTGTCTCATCATCTAAACCAAGAGCGTGGTAGGTGCGCTTCATTAGAGCTCTATCATTGATCCTGATTTCGAACATGTCCGGCGTAGCTCCAAAATCAATTAGAACTTGATAGGCTAGGGCAATAATCTCAACATCAGCCAGATAGTCGTCGCTACCGAAGATGTCGCAGTTAAGTTGCCAGTGCTCGCGGAGTCGTCCGCGCTGTGGTCTTTCATAGCGGAAGAGGTTGGGAATCGAGTACCAACGCAGAGGGAATTTCAACTCTCTTTGTTTTCCAGATACCATCCGGGCGGCGGTTGGGGTCACCTCGGGACGCAAAGTAACCTCTCGGTCACCGCGGTCGATAAAGGTGTAGGTTTGTTCGTTTACAATCTCTTCGTTGGCTGACCCTTTGCTTTTATATAGATCGGCTGGTTCGAGAATGGAGGCGTCATAGCGTTCAAAGCCAAAGTTTTCGGCAGTTTTACTCCAGCTTTTAAATATGTAGCGTTGTATTGCCATGTCGGCCGGGTAAAAATCACGCACACCTTTGTAGGCACCAGTTGGAAGTTTGTTGCTCATAGTGCTTAGATTGTAGGTGAGATGTGGTTGATATGCAAGTATTTTCTATAGTTTAGTGTGTATGGTGATGTTCGTTGATGATACCCAGTCTGGCATCAGTGGCTTTTTGGATGATTGATTGCAGTTCGCGCGGATCGGGTAAGCCTGTGGTTTTGAAACTGTTTTCACCCATACCGGCGGTTTGGGCTCTGATGGTGCCGAACTTTAGGAAGGTGGCGATTAGGCCGTCAATAGAATACCTTATGTCCTGCAAACGTTCTAAGCGAAAGCTGCTCACTTGGCGGTCAAAAAAACGGACTTGATCAATTACGATAATCCTCCGGTCGGTAATAATCCAAAGATCTAGGTAATAATGGGTCCAAATCATAAATCCGGTCATCAGAGCCATTAATGACCAAATAGACACTATATAAATAATTAGTGGTAAATGGGACTCTAGGTGAATGGTGTCTGGAATAAATTCAAACGGCAAAATCATGATAAAGAAAATCATGAAGAAGGGTGCGAGTAGCATCAAGAAGGTTCCAAATAATTCAGAGACAATAATAAACCAATGTTTACGGACAACTTTCAGTACTTCTTCATTCGGTTCCAGTTGGATTTTTTCGTATAACATACTCAACTTTTAAATAATTAGAGCAGTGATGCTGAGAATAAGAATGAGAGGCAGGGTGGATGCAAAGTAAAAAACGTAAGTGGTTCTAGTAACAGTCGGTTCAACACTGTACTCATTCCAGTGGTAATACAATATCGCGGTGAAGACAATATAGGTAATTAAAACCAGATAGAAACTCGTGGTAATAATGGTATGTAGAGGTAAGGTAGCTAGGCTTGTATCAATCATATCTTCATTATTTTAGCACTAATTGAGAGAAACGTTCGGTTTTATACTGGTCTTGGTGGTTAATAACGGTAAATTTACTAGAGGCTAACTCGTTGATGTTGGCAACTTGTTCTGGTTCGTGTTCAATCCAAAGCTCGCCATTTTGGTTTAAAAAGTCAGGAGCGTGTTCAATGATCTTACTAATTATTTCCAAGCCAGCTTCGCCACCATAGAGGGCTAGTTCTGGTTCGTGGCTTTTTACCGAAGTTTCAACGCGGTCGAGAGTCTTATCAATATAGGGTGGGTTGGTAAGAATAAAGTCATAACTTTCGTCTGTCAGTGGTGAAAATAAGTTACCAGAAAAAATCCTAAAGCGACTGGAGCCAATATCATTTTCTTTGCAGTTTTTTGTGATAAGTGTTTGGTGATTGTCGAGTTCGATAAAGTCTACAGTTAAGTTTTGGATATTTTTTGCTACCGCTACTCCAATACAACCACTACCGGCACAAAGGTCTAGTATCTTAACTGGTCGGTCGGTATTTTTTTGCCAAGCCTTTATTTCAGCAATGGCTTTTTCTGTCCAAAATTCAGTTTCGGGGCGAGGGATTAGAGGACTTGAATCTAGGTAAATTTTTGTATTTAGAAAAGGAGTGTAGCCGATTAAATAGGCTAGGGGAGTGCCGGTGGCGAGTTTAGTGCGGGCGGCGAAAAAAGCTGCGCTTTTTTTGCCGCCGAACCCCTCCCTAAGCAACCACTCTTCCTCTTGACTAAGCATAATTAAGTAGTACTATGCTGGTTGAGTAGTATTTTGTCAACCTTTTGGGGGGAGTTATGGTACAAAAAAAATTAAGTGCTTTTACAGACGATAATCTATCTCAGCGTATCTTGAGAGATTTGGCTTTAGAATTTGTTCTACTTGAGTCAAAAATTAAAACTTTAACTAGACTGAGTAAGGCTAATCGTAAGATATCACCAAGACAAGTGCCGGTATGTATTCTTGCAAAAAATGTTATTGATATGGGTGGAAAAATTCACAAATCAATGAATATGAGAATGAAATGTCGAGGAGATAGTTTGATTCATGAAGCTGAAGCTGATTCTTCAGCATTCAGAATTTCTTTGGAAAATGCTATAGAAAAGATTATTAAACAATACAGAGCAAGGTGTAATACTATAAAAGCTATTGAAGGTATAGATGCGTACATATTCGCTCTAAAACCCTACTGAGTTTTTTGGAACTTTCTTCACAGCCCGCGCACACGTGGGCTGTATTATTTTGCTACACTATAAGCAGTATGAAAAAGAACACCAAGTTATATGAAACGGTAGCGGCTCTTATGGCGTCGGGTAAGGGAATATTAGCGGCAGACGAAAGTAACAAAACGGCCGGTAAACGCTTGGAGATGGTACATTTGGCCAACGAGCCGGAAAACCGGCAAGATTTTCGAGAACTTCTTTTTACCGCTCCTGAGATAGAAAAATATCTCTCTGGTGTCATTATGTATGACTCTTCTATCAAGAACTCTACTGACGATGGCACTCCGTTTCCTGATGTGTTGACGGCTAAAGGAATAGTTCCGGGGATTAAGGTGGACTTAGGTACTGTTGATTTGCATGGTTTTAAGGGTGAGGTGGTGACCCAGGGTCTTGATAATCTAGCTGATAGGCTAAAAGAATATTATGACCTCGGCGCTCGTTTTGCCAAGTGGCGAGCTGTTATAACGATTGATGACGAGGAGACACCGACCGACGCAGCCATTACCATGAACGCTGTCTTTTTAGCGCGCTACGCGCAGTTGGCGCAAGCGGCTGGAATTGTTCCAATGGTTGAACCTGAAGTTATCTATGCTGGCGATCATTCATTGTCTAGGGCTGAACTGGTTACGACTCGCACTCTGCAGATACTCTTCCAGACACTACAAACTTACCGAGTGGATTTGGGTGGCTTGATATTGAAGTCATCAATGGTCTTAGCTGGTGATATGAATGCCGAGCAATCTACGCCAGAGCAGGTGGCCAACGCTACGCTGAGAACCTTTCATCTGTCCGTACCACACGAGGTGGGTGGGATTGTCTTTTTGTCTGGCGGTCAAACACCAAAGCGAGCAACCGAAAATCTAAATGCTATTGCCGGTCTTGGTGAACAGCCGTGGCCAATTACTTTCTCGTACTCAAGAGCGATTGAAGAACCATTTTTGCAGACTTGGGGTGGTAAGCCAGAAAATGCCGAGGAAGCGCAGAAGATGCTGCTACATGTTTGTCGTATGAATAGTCTGGCTAGTCAGGGTAAGTATGATTCGGCTAAGGATAAAAAGCTAAAATAACAAGCCTCTTTTCAAAAGTAGCGCATTTGCACTTGTTTCGTATTTTTGTCTCTGTCACCGTATATCCAGATACGGCTCTTTCGACAGAAATACTCCAACAAGCACACCTGCATCTACTTTTGAAAAGAGGTCTATAAAAAAGGGATTAAATTTAAAAAACCACCAACTAAAGTTGGTGGTTTTTTTAATTCTATTTTCCTATTTCTTTTGCTTGTAGACAGTGTGAGTCTTAGCGATTGGGTTGAATTTTTTGGTCTCGTACTTCTTGCTCGGGTCTTTTTTGACCTTGTTGTTGTAGCGAGTGTAGTAGACATGACCTTTTCCAACACCATTTTTGTCGCCAGCTGAAACCAGCTTTACCAATAAATCTTGTGACATAGTGGCTAGAATAGTATCAAAATCTGACAAATAGTCAATTGTATAGGCCTGAATTCTCACCCTAATTGCACAATCCTTTGCACCCTAATTGCACAGGTCAAGATGACATACATACTGCTTTTGTATGTCACACAAACAAATAGGACCGGAAGACTGGCCGGTTATTTCACGTATGCTCAAAGCGGGATACTCAGGAGTGGAGATTGCGCACATTATCAACAAAGATCCAAGTGCGGTTAATAGACATATTAAAGCGTATGGTGGTCGGGATAGATACGATGCTCGCGAGGTTCGCAGAAAGAAAAAACAGGCACGTATCATTGCTATGGAAGGTACTAGAATACTCAAAGGAGTATTATTACGAGAAGTGAAACGATTATTAAAACAACACTACTCACCGGAACAGATAGTCGGAGTACGTGATGACATCTCTGCGAGCACTATCTACCGATACATTAACGAACGAGCTCCACACCTTAAACAATTTCTTCGTTCTCAGAAAGGCAAGTATCGGCGCAAACGAGGCACCAAAATACGTGAAAAAGTTCGTGAAAGAGCCAAGAAACGTCGTATTGATGAACGACCGCCCATTATTGAACGTCGCTCCCGTTTGGGAGATTGGGAGGGAGATACTATGCTGGGAAGAGACAAACGAGTACGTATTGTCACCTTCGTTGATCGCAGAAGCGGGTATCTAATTGCGTATCTTCTGCCAAAATTAAATGCTACTTTACTCACTAAACTGGCGGTGGAAAAATTCAGGCGTATACCCAAAAACAAACGAAAGACCGCTACCTTTGATAACGGTACCGAGTTCAGTGACTGGGAACGGTTTGAGAAACAAACGAGTATGACTGTGTACTTTGCTTATCCATACCACTCTTGGGAGCGTGGTACCAATGAAAATACTAACGGGCTACTTCGACAATATTTTCCGAAAGACTTGGATTTCAACACCATTACTCCACAAGAACTTTCTGAAGCGGTTCGTCGTATAAATCATCGTCCTAGAAAGAGACATAATTTCAAGTCTCCACATCAGATATTTTGGAAGTGATGGTCTGTGCAATTAGGGTGGTGATTCAAGAGGATTAACTATAAAATAAATAGACGGAACCAACAGTAAAGCTGATTCCGTCTATGTAATTGAGTTTACTTTGGACAAAGTCTCAAAACTCTGCCAATCTTATACCAGAAAGTTTTTCTAACCCTGGAAATATGTGAGTCAATACTCTCAATGTTTTTTATAATGTTTTTGTAAGATAAAAGTTTGAGGTTCTCCTTATCAAACAAGGTTAGGTTGCTGATTGGTATATAACCAGCTCTGCTTCCGATAATTATCCATAAATTTTTTGTGAGCCTGGTGGCTACGGTTTGAAGTTTAGACTGTTTTTCCTTTGCAATTTCTCTAGCAGTTTTTTCTTCTCCCTCTCTGCAAAGTTCTCCGGTGAAAAATTTTTGTATGATAATATTGAGTTCATCAATATTATCTGCAATTATTTGCACCTCATCAGATGATATATAATTCACTTTACCACTTTCGTATTTACCGCTACTATACAGACGATTCTCGTCTCTAAAGGTAAGCGATACAAAATTAATGACTGGTTCCAATGTCGGGTCTATTGAAATGTATGGTTTAAACCTATACTCCAAAGGAATATAATAACCATTATTGATATCAAATTTTATCAATACCCTGGTGGTGTAATTACATATTTCAATCTTGGTCACTCCTTCGTGACACATTACTTTATGGTGAAGTAGATAAATTCTAGCTTCAAACATTTTCCCTCCTTTAAAAGGATGAAGAGTAATAAAAGTTTATTCAATGAGCTTGATTGTGGAAATAGTAGCAATGAAAGTATAATGATGTCAAGAGCGCATCTCGGAAAGATAGACAAAGTTAAGTTGTAATATAATCAAGGGATGTGTATTTATGAAGTATAAAAAGGGTACAAAGATAAAGAGCTTAAGTCCGGCTGGTTATGTATATGAGCTAACAGCGCCGGTTGGTCGACGCTTTCATCCAGATTTTAAGCCTGAATTAACCCCTAAGGAGATGTTGGAGTTGGGAGTGTTCGGTGGATTATACTTTAGAGAAGATAAAGAAGAGTATCCAGAGAGTTGGTTTAAGAAGGCTAAATTACAACCAGAAGGTGCTGAAGAGCCAGATAAGAAGCTAAATTACTTTGGTATAAACGCCAGTCAGCCACTCCAGGTTTGGCAAGAAAAGGGTTGGATTTATAAAAACGATCCACGCGGTTGGTTCCAGTGGTATGCTCGTTATTACTTGGGAAGGAGACTAAATGATGGGGAAGATGAACGACAAATTAAACGCTGGAAAAACATGAAACGTCACGTCATTCAGATAATAAATAATTGTGCCAAAGGAGATTTAACTTGTCGCAAGAAGCAGCGACAAGCCCTGCTACACTGGGCGTATGATAGCCTACGGTAGTTTGACATCAGGCTGCTATCGGGAACTGAAACTCATCTCCTGGGGT
The DNA here is from genome assembly GCA_023898525.1 of Candidatus Nomurabacteria bacterium. NCBI lineage: Bacteria > Candidatus Nomuraibacteriota > Candidatus Nomurabacteria bacterium. Next base: position 273,474 of record CP060227.1, on the reverse strand, counting down.
TAGGTTTGAGAGGATTCTTTCTAGTTCGGCTTTAACAACCTCTATATTTTCTTGGTCTTCTACGCTAAGATTTTCTATATTTGCCTGGTCCTGTTCAAAGATTTTTACTTCATCGTCCAACCAAATATAAGCCATGATTGGGCTAATATTACCGGCTTTTGTTTCTTCTAGTATCACTTTCCATATCTTTGGTTTTGATAAACTGGATTTGTAGGAACGATTATCACCGAGGGCGCGGGTGATGTCTGCCATCCGTAGTAATTCTACCGTGTCAACAGAATATACTGCTAGATGTAAAGCCTCTAAGGTTTTTTTGTGGTTCGAGCCACGACCGTGGTAGTTGTGGTGAGCACCAGCCAAATCAGCTTCTATTTCATAACCAGCTTGGTGTAAAATGTCGGCCGAGTGACCCTCATGGGTTTCAATTATGTCCATTATTGACTGGTTGATGTCGAGATGATAGTGGTTTTCGGTAATAGTTATTTCGTCAGCGCTAAGTAGATATTTGACCGGTAAGACGTGGGCTGGTCTTAGGTGGTGCTCTTCAAGTAATTGTTTGATTTCTTCCGGACTTTTACCAGTGATGTCAGAATCGGTCTTGCGGGCGATGTTGGCCAAAGTGTCAGTGTCACTTTGATTCAGGTTTTGATCCAGTTTTTCAGCAATCTCATCAACTTTAACTTTGTTGTTTAAAATAAAGTTGGGCACATAGACTTTCCCGACATCATGAAGGAAGCAGGCGCGGTAAAATTGTTCGGGTGTGACATTTTCACTGGCGAAAACATCAATCAATACTATATCAAAGGCCAAGGTTCGTTCGGCTTTGCTTTTGGCTAACTCAAAGGTTTCGATGCAATGAAAAGCTAAGTTTTTGTCGTATAGTTCGACGATAGTAAACATTTCTAAGTCGCTGTTAGAAAGGAATTCGAGTCTGTCTAAATCTTCCTTATACTCACTTTTAACTCTCTCTATCTGACCATGCAAAAGATTTTCTTCTTCCAAGGCATTTTTAATCGTGTAAAAATTGCCACTTTTAGCAACGGCCTGAGAAGCGAGTTCCTCGGAGTCAATTTCTAGATCTTCTATTTTTTCGGCTGTCGGTTCTGATTCGGGACTAAACATAATCGGTGTGAGGTTTAATTAAGGTGTACTATCTCATAATATCATCTATTTGACTAGGGTTGGGTGACTTATTGACCCAGCATATCAACATTTTTTTTGTGAAAATGAAAATAGGTATAGTTTAAGCGTGTTATTATAGTAGCTAACTCCTGTGTCGTCTGGGTCATTAGTTTGCTTTTAAATATGCGTGTTCTTACTTTTGGTTGGGAATTTCCACCGTCATATAGCGGCGGTCTTGGTGCTGCCTGTCATGGTCTTACGCGTGAGTTGGTGGATGGTGGGACAGAGGTGATATTTATATTGCCAAGACAACAAGAGGTAATAGGCCCCGCTCGTTTTTTGTTTGCTGATGGAAAGCGACGAAGTATGAAAGTCAGAGAAGTCTCTTCATTTTTAAAGCCGTACCATGGGGCTTCGAGTGAGATTTCGTATGTAGTTGGATATGATGAAGGTGGTAAGCCAATAGTCAAATCAAGCACGATAATAGACGAGGTACATAAATTTGCTCACGAAGCGTCTTTGATCGCCAGAGAGGAAGAATTCGACATTATCCACGCGCATGACTGGACCGCTTTTTTGGCCGGGGTAGCGGCCAAAAAGGTTAGTGGGAAACCACTAATTATTCATGTTCACGCCACTTCGTTTGACCAAGCGGCTAGTGATAACATCGATCCAAGAGTATACAAAGTGGAACACGAAGGTTTTGCTGCTGCTGACAAAATCGTAGCGGTTAGTGAGTTTACAAAAAATATTATTGTTAATAAGCATGCTATAGATCCGGCTAAAATTGAGGTGGTACACAATGGTTGTGATGTCCATGAACCAGAACAACATCCGCTTGCTTTAGCCGATCTTAAAACTCAGGGTAAGAAGATAGTTATGTATCATGGTCGTATTACTATCCAGAAAGGGGTTGATTATTTTGTGCGAGCGGCCAGGCGAGTAGTTGATGTCGATCCTAATGTAGTGTTTGTGATTTCTGGTTCTGGTGATATGACCAACAAAATAATTGAGCTAGTGGGGCAACTATCCCTATCAAATAATGTGATTTTTGCCGGAGCTCTGTGGGACAAGGAGCGTGATCGGATGTATCAAACAGCTGATTTACTGGTGATGCCATCGGTGTCTGAACCTTTTGGACTGGTGCCACTTGAGGCTCTGCAGCACCGAACTCCTTCTCTTATCAGTAAGCAATCAGGGGTAAGTGAAGTACTGAACCACGTACTCAAGGTCGACTTTTGGGATGTTGAAGAAATGGCCGATAAGATCTTATCAACTCTTCGCTATCCGGCGATGCAGCGACAGATGGTTGAGGAAGGTAAGCTCGAGTTGAATAAAATATCTTGGTCCAAATCTGCTCAAAAAGTGCAGCAACTTTATAAAAGGATGTTAAAATTAAGCTAACCAAATTATTATGCTAACTGTCTGTCCCTATTTTCATGTTCATCAACCGTATCGAATAAAAAAATATCGGGTTTTCGACATTGGTAATGACAATGAATATTTTAACGATTCCAGTGATACAGATTTAAATAACCGTAAAATAGTTGAAAAAGTAGCTGAAAAATCCTATAGACCGACCAATGCAATTTTGCAAGAACTTTTGGATACACACCCGGAATTCAGGTTTGCTTTATCTTTTTCTGGAACTGTCCTCGACCAATTCGAGGAGTACGCACCGGATGTACTAGAGTCTTTTCAGAGGTTGGTTTCCAGTGGTCGGGTAGAAATTTTGGCTGATACCTATCATCACTCGTTGGCTTTTTTTTACTCAATACCAGAGTTTGAGCGGCAGGTAAACAAACACCGCGCGCGGGTGGAGCAATTGTTTGGATATACACCAAGAGTTTTTCGTAACACTGAGTTATCGTATCGAAACGACTTGGCTAAGTGGTGTGAAGACAACGGTTATGTCGGTATAATGGCTGAGGGGTGGGACAAATATTTAGGTTGGCGAAGTCCAAACTTTCTTTATCAACCGACTGGCACCAGTAAGATTAAGGTACTGCTTAAAAACTATAAGTTGTCAGATGACGTCGCTTTTCGGTTTGGTAATCGGGAGTGGTCTAGTTGGCCTTTGTCGGCTGAGACTTACGCCGGTTGGATCCACTCTCACCATGGTGATGGTCAAACAATAAATCTGTTTATGGATTACGAGACCTTTGGAGAGCATCAATGGGAAGATACCGGTATCTTCGATTTCTTACGGGCGCTGCCACATATTCTGACCAGACATCCAGACACAACTTTCAAGACACCAAGCGAAACTGTGGCTAGCTACAATACCGTGGGAGAGTTGGATGTGCCAGATATTCTAACCTGGGCTGATACCGACCGCGATTTGACGGCTTGGACCGGTAACGATATTCAACGTGATGCTATCAGTGCTATCTATGGTTTGGAGAACGATATAATGAAAACCGAAGATGATAACTTGATTGAAATTTGGCGAAAGCTACAAACTTCTGACCACTTTTATTACATGTGTACCAAATGGTCAGCTGATGGAGATGTTCATGCTTACTTCAGTCCTTACCAATCCCCATATGACGCATATATCGCTTTTATGAATGCTCTTAGTGATTTACAATTAAGGGTGAGCCAAATCTTGTCAAAGCAACAGGTGGAGAGCGAAGAATTAGTTGTCGAAGAGGAAGTTTTTATAGAAAAGAGGTTGGCTGATGTTGTAAATGAGGAGGAGGTAGAGTCACCGCGCGCTAATGGGTGGCAGAGAGTACGTGATTGGGTTCGCGATCTCTTCAGGCGTTTGCCGTTCTTTAATAGTTCTAGTAAGTGAGATTAGTTCTTAAAATTTATTATGCCAAGAAAAGCAACAACCAAGAAAACTGCTGAAAAAAAACCAGTTAAAAGAAAAGTCTCAAAGGTGTCAGAAAAAAAGGTAACCAAAAAACCAGTAACAAAAAAAGCCGAGGCAGCCACTAAGCGGACGGCTAAACCAAAAGCTAAGTCTATAACCAAGACGACAACTAAACGTGCTAGAAAAACATTAATATACGCTGACAACGAACATTCTTTTTGGGTAACTAACGGAGAGATTCTTAATAACTTGGTAGCTTTACACGACGCTTTGTCAAAGATGGACGAAGATGTTTTTATTCATCATGTTCATGATGAAAAGCATGATTTTGCAGATTGGGTTGAACATGTTCTAAGTGACAATACTTGTGCTGGTGATCTCAGGAAAGCCAAAAGTCCCAAAAGAGCGCGGACTGTGGTGGCTAAACACCTCAAACTTTATACTATCTAATAATTTATGGCTCGAGCCGTCACAATCGGAAATGGAAACTTACTGGTAGGTTTGGACCGGCGTGGACAGGTTCGTGATTTGTATTATCCCTTTGTCGGGGAGGCTAACCATGTCAGTGGAGCTAGTGGTAGTTTTATGCACCGAATCGGTGTGTTTGTGGACGGGGAATTATCATGGCTTGATGATCCTGAGTGGAAAATCACTGTTGGCAGTGAAGAATATAGCGCAATCGGCAGTATTTTTGCGGTGAATGATAGATTGAAGATCGAGCTTAGTACTAAAGATGCTGTCCATAATGAACAAAATGTTTTCATTAGAAAATTTACAGTTACCAATAAGGCTGACAAGGAACGAGAGGTAAGGTTATTTTTCTCACAGCAGTTTCGTATTTTTGAGTCTAGGCGCGGAGATACGGCCTTTTATGATCCAAGAGTCAATGCGGTGATTCACTATAAAGGGAATGTGGCTTTTTTGATCAATGCATTTGTTGGTAAAAAACAGTTCACTGATTACAATATCGGTCTTTTTGGGATAGAAGATAAAGAAGGGACTTATTTTGATGCTTATGATGGGGTTCTGGAGAAAAATCCGATTGAGCACGGCTCGGTTGATTCGGTAATTGGACTTACTATGGAGATAGTGGCTGAGGCTAGTGAGGAAGCTTACTACTGGATTGTTTGTGGTGATTCTATACCAGTAGTTCATACTTTAGACGAATATATTATAGAAGAGACACCTGATCACCTGATTGATTCAACTGATGCTTATTGGCAGGCTTGGCTTGAGAAAGAGGATCGTGATCTGTCAATTTTACCACCCCCGCTTAGAACTTTATACAATCGTTCGCTGATAACTATGCGAATCCATGCTGATAATCGGGGTGGTATTATTGCGTCTAGCGACACCGATATGCTGCATCATGGTCGTGATACTTATAGCTATGTTTGGCCGCGAGACGGGGCTTTTATAGCTTCGGCCTTAGATATGGTTGGTTATGGTGATATTGCCAAGCGCTTCTATGGTTTTATAACTGACCGGATTGAGTCCGGCGGCTATTTGATGCATAAGTATCGGGCTGATGGGGTTTTGGGCAGCTCTTGGCATCCGTGGATACAAGATGGTAAACCAAATTTACCAATCCAAGAGGATGAAACCGCATCAATTATCTTTGCGCTCTGGCAACATTATGAACGAAATCGTGACTTAGAATTTATCGAGTCATTGTACAATCCGTTTATTGAGCCGGCGGCTGATTTTTTGAGTAATTATCTTGAATCTACAACCGGTTTACCACAAGCTTCATATGATTTGTGGGAGGAGAAATACGGTACCTCTACTTACACAGCAGCTTCGGTCTATGGTGGCTTGATGGCGGCTTCGCGCTTCGCTCTTCTCTTGGGTAAGGATGATGCTGCTCGTACTTACCAGGCGATAGCACAGAGGATGAAGACAGCCATCGGGGAAGTGCTCTATGATGATGAATTGAAAATGTTTGTTAAGCAGGTGTTGCATACTGATGATGGTGAGTTGGTATACGATAAGACAATTGATACTAGTAGTTTTTACGGATTGATTCTGTTTGATGTGTATGACGTTGATGATTATCGGATTGAAAAGTCAGCGGCAACGGTTATGGAAAAGCTTCAGATTCACGCGAGTAGTAAGGGGTACATCAGATACGAGAACGATCAATATTACAAAATGCAAGATGCGGGCTCGCCTAATCCTTGGGTGATTACTACTTTGTGGATGGCACAGTATTTTATTAAAAAAGCTAAGACTCTAGAGGATTTGAAAGCACCGCTTGATATACTAGATTGGACTTGTTCGCACGCTACGAACGGCGGAGTCTTAGCAGAACAGATGCATCCTAATACCCGCGAGCATCTTTCAACCGCACCCTTGATCTGGAGCCATGCTGAGTATGTGCTTGCGGTAGATGAATACTTAAAGAAGGTAGAGGAGTTGGGTGAAAAATAACCAAAAAATTATGCAAATACCTAAGCTAAGGCCGGGGAAGGAAAGGAGATATTTTACAATAAGTATTTTGCATATTTCCAATTTTGGTTTGCTGTTTATATGTAGTGTTACTAGTGTATAAATTTATTTATCACTCTAGGTTTTAAAATTGTGGATCTCGGTGCGGTGAATACTAAACGCCAACCCTTTTGAATTAAGTTTCTCAGCAATAATTTCCGCTAGGGTGCGCATGTAGGTGCCGCTTGAGGAGAGGCAGCGGATTTTGGCGATAGTGAAGTGGTCGTTTGGTGGGGGGGAAAAGTTGGCAAAGCTTTGCCAACTTTTCCCCCACCTCTGGTCGACGAAAATCATTACCAAGCGCCTTTCTTAAGTCGGTGACCGGCGGAATAGTTTCGATTTTTTCCATGGCTATTTTAGCTACTTCTTCTCTGCTTAGCTCTCTTGTTTCTAAAAGTTCCAATTCATAGATTTCCGATTTTCTGGTTGGGATTTCTATTTCATTGAGCCGCCCCTCCATGGTCCAAGTGTGAAGGGGTTTACCTTTAACTGTTTTTGAGGAAAAGATTGGGTAAGGTAGTTCAATTTGACCAACCAAACTTTTTAGCGTTTCTGTAATTTTTTCAGACTCAATATTTTTTTTGCCGCCTTCTTCAATCATCCCTAGCACATCACCAGAATCAGAAGCTGCACCAAATAAAATTTCAAATTCGTATTCCTTATCTAGGTCATGGTAAGCGGTTTGGTTTTTGCACTCTTCGCCAATGAGTATTAAAAGTTGACCGGACGCCATTGGGTCTAAACGGCCGGCGTAAGCTAAAGGTACACCGGTAAGGTCTGGTCTGGTTCTTCGCCATTTTTCTGCACATTCAAGCGGCGTCTCACCAACCGCTTTTTCCAATATCATGTACCTTTCATTTCCTTTAGACATAGATTAATCTTCATCATCCTCGTCGTGTATTTCGGTTTGGATAATGACTTCGATAATATCTTCAAGGGTTATCACTCCCAAAAACTGTTTTTTCTTTGTCATTACTATACCCATATGTTGTCGTGTTTTTAGCATCATGGCCAGAACGGTATCAAGTCGTTGTCCTGGACGTACTTCCAAAAAGTCTTTTGTGAAAGCTTCTTTGGTATCACAAATGGCAGTGTCATAGTCTTCGTTGATTAGTTCTTTGGTAAAAAGAATGCCGACGATATTGTCTTTGTTGCCACTATAAATAGGGTAGCGAGAAAAATTGGCTTCAGAAATAATTTTAACAAAATTCTCGTCATACTTCTGATGTTCATCATGGCTAACCACTTCCTCTTTAGGTGTCATAATTTCCCTTACTAGGGTGTGAGAGAATTGCAGAGCGCCATGAATAATCCTCTCCTCATCTTCATCAATATCACTGTGTTCTGAGTCTTCCAATTCTGACACAATCTGCATCAGCTCACTTTTGGAGTACAGTGTCGGTATTTCTTTGCCTAGTAATTTGTCTAAAAGATAGGCTATAGGATAAGTAATAGGTGAGAGGATTATCATTACCATTCGTACAACGGGGGCTAAGCGACTACCAAACCACATGGCGTGCCTAGATATAACCGCTTGTGGTAAAATTTCACCGAAAAGGAAGATCAATGCGGTGGCAATAAAACCAGCCACCACTCCACTGGCGATTGAACCAAGATAAATCGACAAAGCGGTGTTTACCCCCACGTTGCCGAGTAGTAAGGTGGTCAAAAGCAAGTTACCGCGACAACGCAGCGGATAAATGGCAATAGCCTCCTTATCACCAAGTTTAGCCTTTCTTTCGAGAGTATGGGTATTCAAAGAGAAGAAGCCCAACGTTAAACCGGAAAATAAAGCTGAAAAAGTAATTAAAATTACTGAAATTAAGTATTCCACGATTGTGATTAAATTGGATCACCACCCAAAAAGGCATTTATGATCATAAGTAAGATAAACAGACCAAGAGCCAATATTATAACCTTCATAATATTACAATTATACCAAGATTTATGCTGGTACAAAAGTCAAAGCTTCACCACGTTTATCGCCGCGGCCGGTACGACCAATGCGATGAATGTAGTCTTCGTAGGTGTTAGGTAGGTCATAATTTATGACGTGCGATACGTTGTCTACGTGAATACCGCGTGCGGCTACATCAGTCGCAACCAAGACCTGTACTTGTCCACTCTTGAAGCGACGGAGAGCTTGTTGTCTTTGTCCGTGTGATTTATTGCCATGAATCGCGTCTGCTCTAATGCCGGCTTGATTTAGTTCTTGGCTTAATTTCTCAACGCTATGCTTCATGGCACCAAAGATAATTACTCTGGTAAGGGTAGGTTTTTTAAGAAGTAGAACCAAGGTGTCAAACTTGTGGTGGTTTTCATACTTAATTACATCCTGAGAAATACTACTAGCCACATCTGTTTTGCGAACAGAAATGGTAATTGGGTCTTTTAGAAAATCATGAATCAAACTTTCTATACTTTTAGACATGGTAGCTGAGAAGAAGAGGGTGCTACGCTTGGCGGGAATGTCCTTCAAGATTTTTTTAATGTCGTGGATAAAGCCCATATCCAACATTCGATCTGCTTCATCAAGGATTACACCGGTAATTCTTTCTGGTGTAATTGAACCACGATCAATTAGATCTTGTACACGTCCGGGGGTACCGATGATGAAATGGTTACGACGGCGTAGGTTTTTGATTTGCGGTAAGATGTTCATACCACCAACACAGGCGGTTGAAAAAATACCCATTTTTGGAGTTAATTTACGAAGCTCTTGCTCAACCTGGATAGCTAGCTCACGAGTCGGAGCTAAGATGAGGGTTAGTGAACTTCTGTTCACTAAAGTTTTCTGGATAGTTGGTATTAAGAAAGCGGCTGTTTTACCGGTGCCAGTTTCAGCTAAACCAACCACATCCTTACCGTCGAGAATCAGTGGAATCACCTGATCTTGAATTGGACTAGGAGTCACTAAGCCGGCGTCGTTTATGGCTTTTTTTAAGTCTTTATCTAGGGCAAAATCAGAGAAGGTGTGCTTGTTTTCGTACACTTCTTTGGTTGGTGTAACAGGATTTAGGTTTATATATTTTGAGACATCAAAGGTGGTTTGTTCACGGCGACGGCTACCGCCATGTCCGTTTCGCCTAAAATTAGATCTGGAAAAACCACCACCATTATGATTGCTGGTTGAACGAGAAAAAGGTCGACGAGTATTAAAACCGCTTCTATTTGGACTGGACGAATAGGTACGACGTCCGCGTCCCGCTGGCCGATTAGTTCGGCTACTAGTACTTTGCATTATTATTTAATTATTTTTTAGATAGGCTATAACCTACGTTGTGCAGAAAATAAATTCAATTCAGTCAATAGTAAATCTCAAATTGATGGCTCAAGAGCCCTACACGAGAATCTTAAGGTGAGCTGATAGTAACATTGATGAGGTAAGTTGTCAAAAAAATTTACACTCGAGCTACAATCCGCAGCTCGAGTGTAAATTTTTTTTTTGACAACCTATAGTTATTTATATAATCTGACTCTAGGTTTTTATTTAAATTCCATCTTTACCCCGCATGCTTGTCATCGGGGGAAACACTGTCATACTAAACAGTAATGAAAGGTAAACCACAACATATCAAAAAACCACACAACAAAACTCTGTTCATCTATCATCTGGTATGCCCAGTAAAATACAGAAGAGATGTATTTACACCACCAATATCAAAAACATTTAAAAACTTATGTTTGGAATTTGGTCCAGCTTACGAGATATACTTTCTTGAAATAGGAATAGACGAAGATCATGTACACTTTTTAATACAAACAATTCCAAACATACGTTTCTCTGATACGGTAAAGAAAATAAAAAGCATCACCTCCAATCATCTCTTTAAAATCCACCCTGAACTAAAAATAAAACTCTGGGGAGGAAAGTTCTGGACTGAAGGTTATTATGCAAATACAGTGGGTAATGCCAGTATGGATATTATTACCAATTACGTTAAAAACCAAGGTTATCCCGAATACCAACAGCTACACTCCGCACCGGTTCAGACTTCACTGTTTACTACCTAGTCCAACGCCGATACCCCGTATGCTTGTCATCGGGGTAGTTCATTGAAACTATATATCGGGAGGAAGTACTGATGGGTTCTAAAAATTTAAAATTATTTGTGGTTCTTTTAGGCGCTAGAGAAAGTGGATATTTGTTTGAACAACATAAATATTTCTTTTGTGTTGCTTCTGGTCTTGAAGAGATAAAAACCAAAGCCAAGGAATTTTGGCCAAGGGCAAACGTTCTACATATAGATGCTTATATTTGCCTTGAGAGGGTTGCCGGCTATGGTGTTGTTGTGGAAGACAGATATCCAGGTAAGGTTTTTGATGAGCAAATTGAGTCTACTCAGTCAATGTGTGAAAGGTTGTTTTTTATTAACCTTGGCGGGTATAGAGAAGGATATTTTGGTGAAGTGCATAAGCAGATCTTTGTGGTTGCGGCAGATAAAGCTGAGGCAAAAACTTTAGCTAAGCAAGATTCATTTTTTGAGGACAAAACCTTGATTCAGGCTAAAGAAAGTTATCCTGATGTAGATGATATGGTTTGTGTTAATGACTTAAATTTAGGCGGCTACGATCTTGTGTTGGAGGAGATAGATAACCCATTCCCAATCAAAGAATCAGAAGTTGTTGTAACTGGTGGTTTCTTAAGAATATAATTGTAAATGAGACAAGAAAAAGAGCGGTGTTTTCCCGGAGGGAAAACACCGCTCTAATTAAATTACTTTTTGATTACTTTATTGTCTTTAGGTCTTCTTAATCGTTATATTACCCCAACATTGCTCTGATGCGTACCAGGGTTGTGTACCTCTGGCATCATATAAACGTCTTACAAAAGTAAAATAATGATCGTCATTGTAAGGATTAAGTCCCAGTTTTACCATTTCCTCTTTATGAACTCCGAAGAGGACTTGGAAAGCACCGCGGGCTGAACTACCTGTATTATTTGGTAGTAATTTTCCACTACCATCACGATGTTTTCTTTCGGACTCGCAGCGCGATATTTCGTGCATTATACCTACTTCCGAAAGGTATTGCTTTGTCTTCAGAATTGTATAGACAGGACTGCCCTTGGCTGGCGCAATTACTTTTCTGATGGAAGGATCCATTGGCTCAGTTTTCGTCTTTGGGGTTAGCCAATCTATAAACCAAGCCCAGCTAAGGTCTTGGGTAGGGACAATCTTCCAGTACCACTCAAAATTTAAATCAAAGACTTGTTCTTCCTTTGGTATAGACTTTAAGTAGTCTGGGTTTTGGCTAAGGCCATAGATAATACAAATTATAATTATAAATATAAAAGAACTATTAAAGCTCACTTTGATGCAAGTCAACTTAATTTTCTCCCTAAAAGTTAAAGAACTTCATTAGCGAAAATGCAATAATTTTGGCTAATGATGAGCTATAAGACGAGTATTGCGTACCTTTCTTACAGCCATCTAATTTCAGTTCACTAATTCTTACCGAAAGCGTTATTTTATGCGTTAAAATCAACAATCCGCGCTTGACTATATGGTGATAAATAGTAAGATGGGCGCACTGTAATCAGAACGTTATTGTGTGCAAAGCAATAATTACGGTTATTTCGATAAAAAACTCTAAGATTATGTCATTTAATACCATTATTGAGGCGGAAAAAGAGGCTGATTTGATAGTTGAGACCGCCAAAGAAAAAGCCAAGCAATTGGTGACTGAAGCTGTGTCTAACCAAGCTAAGCAAGTAGAAGAAGCAAAAAGTGAAGGGGAGGCAAAAATCAAAACTGAGTTGGCAAACTTTGAGGCTGGGTTAAATCAAGAAATGGAGCAGGCGAAAGCTGAGTCGGACAAGCAGTTGACTGGATTTGAACAAGAGGTGTCAGCCCGTAGTGGTCAGGCGTTAAAACAAATTCTGACAAAATTTAAATAAATTCTATGTCCGTTATTCCCATGAAGAAAGTTAGACTTTTGACGCATCGAACTGATGCGGAAAAAGTGCTGGAGGTAGCTCAGGCGGTGGGGGCGGTTGAATTTCAAGCGGTAGCTGATTTGGGTGAGGTGGAAAACAGTGTAGAAGCCTATGAGGTTGGTCAAAGCACTGAACTTAGCCGAATTACCCAAGCTCTTACCTTTTTAAATACTTACGAACCAACTGTTGGTACTTGGACGAAGTTAGTCGAGGGCACGACAATTGAAATTAAGGAATCAGAATTAAAAAAGCAAGAGTTGGTTGGAGCTGAAATTGAGGGGATTCTTGAAGAGGTGGCCAGCTTGCACAACAAAGTCGTGGAGAATTCCGAACAATTACGTACTCTGCGCGAAAGTAGAGATATTTTAACAAGGTGGCAAACTTTGTCTGTACCCCTGTCAAAACTTACAACCGCCTATACAGCGACATATTTTACTCGTAAAAAAGATTCAAATAGCAAAAAAAATGAATCAACTGCAAGTTTTGCCGACCAGCTAGAACAAGCTTTGGCAGAGGCGGGTGTTACCGCTTACACTGAAGAAATTAATGATGACTTGGTGAGTGTTACTGTCTACAAAATTGATGATTTTGCTGAGCTTGTCAGTAAGACGGTTCAGGCTGTTCAAGGAGAGTTTGTGCAACTACCATCAGCTACTGATACACCGGCAGTTGAGATAAAAAATCTTGATCAACAAATTTCCGTGTTAGAAGCTAATCAAGCCGAGCTAGAGAATGAAGCGAAAAAATTAGCCAAGGAAAAATTGTCAGTCCTTAGAGTCGCTCATGATCTATCAGTTTGGAAGAAAGAACGCCAAGAAGCAACCAAGGCAGCTAAAGCTACTAAGCGAGTGGCTATATTTGAAGGGTGGTGTAACGAATACGAGCTACCAACTCTAAAAAACAAATTAGCGGAAGCTAACGCGCTATGTGAAGTAATAGAAATTGCACCGAATGAAGGAGAGGAGCCGCCGGTGGAGCTAAAAAACAACGCAAATATACAACCCTTTGAAATCATTACTCGACTTTACGGTCTTCCGACCCATAAAGACATAGACCCGACTCCGTTTTTGGCTGGATTTTTCTTCCTATTCTTTGGACTTTCTTTGACTGATGTTGGTTACGGAGTGTTCTTGATGGCTGTATCTTTACTCGTCCTATTCTACTTTAAAGTTTCACCAACGATTAAGATGTTTGGAAAACTGCTTTTCTTAATGGGATTAGCTTCAGCTTTGGTTGGTCTTTTGTTTGGCGGTTATCTTGGAATTGATGCTGCAAAGCTACCGGACTCACTAAAGGCTATTCAAATGTTCGATCCGATTGGGAATCCGTTACCGGTCTTTTACCTGGCTTTGGCCCTTGGTGTGGTGCAGGTGATGTTCGGTATGATGCTTAAAATCTACTCTGACGCTAGAAACAATATGCTAATGACTGGTATTTTAGACCAGGGTCCATGGCTTCTCTTGTTCACATCTTTGATTCTTTATGGTGCAGCTAATCTTGGGTATTTAGCTACGGCTTCAAGTGATGACCTGTTGCCGCTCGTTTATTTGTCCTTGGTGATAGTAGTAGTGGCTAGTGGTCGTACCGGTAAGACTATTTTGGGGAAGGTACAAATGAGTCTGCTTAGTCTATATAATAGTATCGGTTATTTCTCGGACATCTTATCTTATTCTCGACTTTTGGCTCTTGGTTTGGCTACCAGCGCCTTGGCTTTTGCGGTCAACCTTATTGCCGGTATTGTAAGCGACATGATTCCTTATGTTGGTTTCATTTTTGCCATCATTATTTTGATCGTCGGTCATCTCTTTACGTTGGTGGTCAATACGCTTGGCGCCTTTATTCATAGCGCTCGTTTGCAGTTTGTGGAATTCTTTGGTAAGTTTATCACCGGTACGGGCCGAACTTTTAAGCCCCTCACTAGAAAGGAATCACACATTAGTATCGTAAAGGATAGTGGTTAGCCAGTGTATTTTACGACTAAGACTTTTATATATTTATAAATATTAACGAACTTTAATTATGGAATTATCATTAGGAATTGGATTGGTATTCGCAGGAGCGGCTATTGCAGCGGCTCTTGGATTTAGTGGCTCAGCTATCGGCATGGGACACGCTGGACAAGCAGCGGCCGGTGTTTTGGGGGAGAAGCCAAATCTATTTGGTAAGATGCTGTTGATGCAGGCTTTGCCTGGTTCACAGGGAATTTACGGTTTGGTGGGAGCTTTCTTGATCCTTAACTTTTCCGGTATTTTAGGTGGTGACGGTTCGGTTGTAATCGATACCGCGACCGGGCTACAGTATTTGATGGCTGGTCTACCGATTGGTATTGCTGGATACTTCTCTGGTATGTTCCAAGGAATCGTGGCCGCTTCTGGAATCTCTATGATTGCCAAGGACGAGACTAACATGGGACGCGCCATCGTGTTGTCTGTGATGGTGGAGACTTGGGCTATCTTTGGTGTCTTGATCAGCTTTATCCTTTTGATCTCAATCGGCAACTAATTATAATGCGATGTCACTTAACGCGATAACAACAAAAATAAAGCAGGACGCAGAAGCTGAAGCAGAGTCAGTATTGGCTCAAGCTAACGAAAAAGTCTCTGTCATCTCCAAGGAAACTGATCGTTTGGTGTCTGATATACGGGCTGAGGTTGATTCTCGGTTGGAAAAGGAGCGCTCTCACAAAGAGGCGGTGGTACGTTCGCTAGAGAAGCAGCGGGCCAGTATTGCACTTCAGACAGCCAAGCGTCAGATCATCGACAAGGTCTTTGACCAAGCATTCACTGAGCTTCTGACTTTGTCTGGGTCAGAATACGTGGATTTCATGGTGGCTAAGTACAAGACTCTTGTGCCGGCTGACATGGATATTAAAGATGTCTTAGCATCTAAAGCTAAAGAGACTGAAACAGCTGAAATAATAAAGACTCTAGGTCTTAAAGCGACTGTTACAGTAAGTGACAGGCTGCAGGCCGGATGTGTCTTTGTTGGTTCAGATTTTGAGTTTGATTTATCTCTAGAGAACTTATTTGCCCAAGCTCGTGCAGCTTCAGAAATGGAGATTGCCAACACTCTCTTCTCAGGTAAGTAGAGCATTAAACAACAAGAGTCAGTAGTTACACAAATGAAAACATCATACATCTACAGTTCAAGCCGAGTCAAAGCTCTTGAAAAAGAGCTCTTGAACGAGTCTGATGTGGAACGACTCCTCGAAGCGTCGCGGGGTGTAGAGTTGATTAAGTTTCTGAAGGAAACTTACATAAATCAGTATCTTGAAAGTGATGATATTGACGGAGTGTTGAAGGCGACAGAAAAAAGTTTGGTGGAGGCTAAAGAGCTTATAACCAAAATTACTCCCGAGCCTAAGCTGCTGGATTTTCTTTGGGTCTACTACGATTTGCAGAATCTAAGAGTTCAACTAAAGTCAAAGCAGGCTAACCTAGAATCCGAGCAGATGATGGCCTATCTGTCACGTCTTGGAAAGTACTCACCAGAGACTTTGCTGGAACACATAGCAGCTGGAACTCTTAATCGTCTAGAGCCTGAATTTAAAACTATTTACGATAACGCCAGCAAGGCTTTAGAGGAGAAGGGGGTGGCCGCCGCTGACTTGGTGATTGAGGCTGGTTACTTTGATTTAGCCAAGCGCATGGTTGGCGATGCGAGAGATTTGTCAATCGGCACTATTTTGCGATTGCAAATTGACTTATACAATCTTAAAACTCGCTTGCGCACTTTGTTGGTGCCGCGACAAGGGGACGACTCTTGGTTTGTCACTGGTGGCAATTTGCGCTATGAAGACATTGAGCTTAAAGAACAAGCCTTGGCCGTTCTTGTTAATTATGGTGGTGAGTCCAAGTGGCGAGAAGCGATTGAGCTGTACTCTAGCGAAGGTCATTCAACTTTGATTGACGCTCGATCAGACGATTATCTATTAGAGACGGTTCGCACTATGAGTTATGATGTCTTTTCACCGGCTTCTTTAATTGCTTATTTCTTGCAGGTACAAAATACCGCTAAGATAATCAAGACTGTTGTAGTAGGAAAGGAGAGTGGTCAAACACGAGACTTTATCCGTAAACAATTACGAACTATCTATGTCTAAAACTATCGGTCAGTATAAAATCGCTATTATCGGCCCTCGTGATGTAGTGTCCGGTTTTAAGGCGCTTGGAGTTGAGGCGTTTGAAGCTTATTCTTCAGAAGAAGCTTTGGAGCAGCTCAAAAATATTAAACAACTATCTACTGACTCCAGTTCATCAGCTTACGCGGTGGTTTGTATCATTGAGGATCTGATGATAGACATGGATGAAAAAGAATATCAGCGGATTATGAATAGTTCTTTTAAACCAAAGGAGGAGGCCTCGCAAAAAGATATGGAAAATTTTGTTAACGCGGTAGCGGCCGGTCGCAAGGTAAAAGAACTGGACGCAAACCAAACAGCTGGTTATTTACCGGCGGTGGTGGTACTGCCAGGGACTTCTGGCAGTCAAGGTTTTGCCGAAGCCAGACTGCGGAAATTATCTGAAAAGGCAATCGGCGCGGCCATTATTTAGAAATATTATCAATAATTTAATAAACTTTATCACTATGACAAACACAATTAATACAGAAAAGACAAACAGCGACCTGGGAACCGGCGAGATTGTTCGGGTAACCGGTCCGTTGGTGCGAGCGAGCGGTATGGCTGAAGCCAAACTCTATGAGTTGGTTAAAGTCTCGGGCGAGCGACTGCTTGGAGAAATAATTGAGTTGCATGGTGATGTGGCTTCAATTCAGGTCTATGAAGACACAGCCGGGGTTGGTCCGGGTGATCCGGTTTTCCGAACTGGACAGACTATGTCGGCGGCTCTGGCTCCAGGTCTACTAGAGTCTATCTATGACGGAGTACAAAGACCGCTAAAAAGTATTGAGGAGGCTTCGGGCTCGGTTTATATCAAGCGAGGAATTGAGGCGGATGCGATCGATAAAACTCGCGAGTGGGACTTCAAGCCGGTGGCCAAAGTTGGTGATAAAGTGACTGGCGGCGATATTCTTGGTGAGGTAGACGAAACTAAACTAATCGTACACAAAGTTATGGTACCTCCACATGTTAGTGGTACTGTGAAGTCTATCAAGGCCGGTAAGTTTAATGTGACACAGGCGATCGCTGAAATCACTACTGACTCAGGTGAAACCAAAGAAATCACTATGCTTCAGTATTGGCCAATTCGTGAACCGCGACCAAAGAATAAGAAAATTTTCCCGTCAGAACCGCTACTAACCGGTGGCCGTTCAATCGATACTTTTTTCCCGATTGCTAAGGGTGGAGCTGGTTCTATTCCTGGACCATTCGGTGCCGGTAAGACAGTGACACAGCAGTCAATTGCTAAGTACTGTAACGCTGAGGTGATTGTTTATATCGGTTGTGGTGAGCGAGGTAATGAAATGACAGAAGTGCTTTCAGAATTTCCTCACTTGATTGACCCTAACTCAGGTGAGCCTTTGATGAAGCGAACAATCTTGATTGCCAACACTTCAAATATGCCGGTGGCTGCTCGTGAAGCTTCAGTCTACACCGGTATTACTATCGCTGAGTACTACCGCGACATGGGCTACAATGTTGCTTTGATGGCCGACTCAACTTCTCGTTGGGCGGAAGCGATGCGTGAAATTTCTGGACGTCTAGAAGAGATGCCGGGAGAGGAAGGTTATCCAGCTTATCTCTCCTCACGAACCGCGCAGTTTTATGAGCGCGCTGGTATGGTGGAAACACTTGGAACCGAAGGTCGTCAAGGTTCATTAACTGTGATTGGTGCAGTGTCTCCTCCGGGTGGAGACCTCTCTGAACCAGTGTCACAATCTACTTTACGTGTGACTAAGACTTTTTGGTCACTTGATTCTGACCTAGCGTACAAAAAACACTTCCCGACAATTAACTGGCTATCTTCATATTCTTTGTATGTAGAAAACTTCACTGACTTTTGGCGCAACGAAGTAGCTCCAGATTTTGCTGAAGTGCGAAAACAAGCTATGCAGTTGCTCGAGGACGAATCGAAACTTATGAGTATCGTACGCTTGGTTGGTATGGAGTCACTGTCTAATGGCGACAAGCTAACTTTAGAGGTGGCACGTATGTTACGCGAAGATTTCCTAATGCAGAACGCCTTTGATCCAGATGATGCTTATATGCCGATTAAGATTCAGCATGGTCTACTTAAGGCAATTATTACTTTCTACACTGCCGGTAAGGATGTGGTGGGCGCTGAGGATTTTGATTTTGCTAAATTTAAACAAATGGAAACCTATAAGGAAATTGGCTCCCTAAAGGAAAAGGATAAGGTCGAGGATTATTCAGCTTTTGTCGATAAAGTTAAAGCAGAAATTAATGCTTTAGCACAATCTAACGTTTAAATGTATGAGTCAGAAAGAATATAAAACAGTATCATCAATCACCGGACCACTTATGGTTGTCGAAGGTGTTAGTGGTGTTAAATATGAAGAATTAGTAGAGGTAAATGTTCCTGGTGAAAATCAAGTCAGACTAGGTAAGGTGCTTGATGTATCAGAGGACAAAGCGGTAGTGCAGATGTTTGACCCAACTGCTGGTGTTCAAGCTAAAGACACAAGGGTCCGCTTTATGGGAGACACTCTAAAGTTGGGGGTAAGTGCTGATATGCTTGGTCGTGTTTTCACCGGTGCTGGAGTAATCGCTGACGGTGGTCCCGACATAATTCCAGAACAAAAAATCGACATCAACGGAAACGCTATCAACCCATACAGCCGCGAATTTCCAAATGACTTCATTCAGACTGGTATTTCGTCAATTGATGTGATGAATACTTTGGTACGAGGACAAAAGCTACCGATCTTTTCTGGTGCTGGTTTGCCACACTCACGTTTGGCGGCCCAGATCGCAAGGCAAGCTAAAGTGAAAGATGGGGGAGAGTTTGCGATTGTGTTTGCTACTCTAGGTGTATCTTTTGAAGAAGCTGAGTACTTCAAGCGACAATTTGAAGAAGCTGGTTCATTGGAGCGAAGTGTGCTTTTTATTAATACCGCTGCTGACCCAGTGGTAGAACGTATTTCAACACCGCGTATGGCGCTAACCACCGCTGAGTATCTGGCTTTTGAAAAGGGAATGCATGTTTTGGTGATTTTGACTGACATGACCAACTACTGTGAAGCTTTGCGAGAGGTGTCTTCAGTACGAAAAGAGGTGCCGGGTCGTCGTGGTTATCCTGGCTATCTTTACACTGACTTGTCCATGATCTACGAACGAGCCGGACGAGTAAAAGGTAAGTCGGGGACAATTACTCAGATTCCAATCTTGAGCATGCCGGATGATGACAAGACTCACCCAGTACCTGACCTAACTGGTTATATTACTGAGGGGCAATTTGTAATTTCTCGTGACTTGTACCGCAAGGGAGTCTTTCCACCGGTGGATGTACAAGGTTCATTGTCTCGGCTCTGGTCGGCTGGGGTAGGTGAAGGTAAAACTCGTGGTGATCATAAAGATCTCAAAGACCAGCTGTTTGCATCGTACGCGGTAGGAAAGGAGGTGCGAGAACTGGCAGTGGTACTGGGAGAAGCTTCTTTGGACGAATCAGATAAGGCTCACTTGCGCTTTGCGGATGCCTTTGAAAAGGAATTTGTCGGACAAGGTGAGTTTGATAACCGTTCGGTTGATGAATCTTTGGATATTGGCTGGAAACTACTTTCAATGTTGCCGCGCGAATCCCTAAAGCGAGTGAAGCCAGCTTTGGTTGATGAGTACATGCCTAAAGCTGCATAATTAATAAATTATGATACTTAAAGTTAGCCCAACCCGAATATCGCTACTGAATCTTAAGAAAGAACTTAAGGTGGCTAAAAAGGGTCATAAACTTCTTAAAGATAAACGTGATGGTTTGATCAAAAAATTCATGACGATTATTTTTGAAACCCGCGATTTGCGCCAAGTGGTAGAAGAGAGGTTGGGACGAGCTTTTGATTCGTATCAGCGCTCAAGTGCGATGACTTCACGACTAGACCAAGAGATTGCTCTCTTGGTGCCAAATGCCAAGACCTCGCTTGAGGTTGGGGTAAAAAACGTGATGTCAGTTAAGATTCCGGAGTTTAAAATCTCTAAAGAAGGTTCTGCTTTTTCATACGGATTTACCGGAACTACCGGAGACTTGGATAATGCAATCGTGAAGTTCGATGAAGTGTTTGTCGACATCGTACGCTTAGCGGCTCTTGAGAAAACCGCTGAAAACTTAGCAGAAGAAATCGAAAAAACCCGCCGTCGTGTATCGGCTCTCGAAAACGTGATGATTCCAAACCTAGAGGAAACCATCAAGTTTATCACTATGCAACTTGATGAACGAGCTCGTGATGCCGTGGTCTCTACCATGCGTGTAAAAGCAATGATCGTCGCGAAGGAGGGGTAGGGAAGTTTGATATAAAAACAAAAAGCCGTTAATGAGCGGCTTTTTAGTAATACTTAGTTTGTCAGACTGTCTAAACATGCTAGTTTTTGTTTGGTTTGTTTAAGTCTGCTTGACCCTATGATATTTAAATCTTTTAATTCGTTACCCAGGTGTTCACGTAGAGACTCTACTGTAGTTATCTTAAGCCTGCTAAGTTTTGATGTAACATCCCTTGGTAAATATATGCACTGAACAGGGATTTCACCAAAGTTCGTGAGTCTGGTGATTTCGTTTGTTATTATCTTAGCTGCCCTAGATACTTTTCTCCCTATTTCTCTGGTACAAGTCTTAAGATTAAGATGGTGCAAAACATCTGTTTGTCTCAGTGGTCTATTACCGGCTAAACCAAAGTAAAGTTTAAAGCATTTAATATTTACCCCAGCACCTTTAGGGTAGAAACTGGGTGATTCTGCTAAATTAAATTCAATTTTTTCAATAATTGAATTTATATACTTAAGTATTTTTTGTGGGTCCTTGCCAAGGTTATCCCACAAGGCAAGTCTTATTAAGACTTTTTCGTTAAACAAACTAAGCAGTTTTTGTTTATGTTGGCGAGGGAGCTTCATTTTCTCTCCTTATTATGATCAGAACAACTTAAACTGTATAAAATATAGGATATTTGTCAATGCCAAGGCTTGACAAAACTCTATTTTTAAGATAGATTGTTAGGTAAGTTTTCGTTCTCCAGTGAAGAAAAATCCTGTTTCTGTACGTAGGGTGTACTGCTTGCATCTTGCTTGTCTTCTCTATGTCTTCTGTGGTGAAGAAAATATAAGGCCTTATATAAAATGAAGATTTCAATACTTATACCTTGTCACAACGAGGAAAAATCTATCGAGGCATGTGTGAGCTCATGTCTTAATCAAACCCGGTTGCCAGACCAGGTTATTGTGGTTAATGATGGTAGTACAGACCGTAGTGGCGAAATTCTTAAAAAATTTGGCGATCGAATTCAGGTGATTACTTTGCCAAAAGCAACTGGCAACAAAAGTTATGCGCAAGAGATTGGTCTTAAATTTGTTACTGGTGATGTTTTTATCAGTACTGATGGTGACACGATGTTGAATGAGCGGTTCGTAGAGTTTGTGGAGGAAGATTATACAAAGAATCCGGAACTGACGGCTGTCGGTGGTTACGTACGAAGTCTGAGACATAACTGGTTGACTGCTTGTCGGGCGTATGAATACGCGGTTGGTCAGAATTTACATAAGTTAGCTCAACACCATTTAGCTTTTTTGTTTGTGATTCCGGGAGCGGCTGGAGTTTTTAGAACTGAGCATTTTAATAAATACATCAGTTTTGAGCATGATACCTTGACCGAAGATCTTGATTTTACTTATCGTTTGCATGAGCAGGATCTAAAGATTATGTATGATCGCCGGATTATTGTGTATACCCAAGATCCAGCTACACTACATTCATACATAAACCAAATGCGTCGTTGGTTTGCTGGTGGTTGGCAGTGTCTTTTAAAACATCGTAAATTGGTGACCAGGCAGCCCAAAGTGGCTTTGGAATTATCGATGATGTATATTGAGGGTACTATTTTTGCTTTTCTGTTATTCGTGTTACCTTTTATCAGTCTAAAGTATTTTGGCGGATTTATTCTGGCTTATTTTGCAATAGCGATACTTTTTGCTATATTTGCAGCTTGGAAGGAAAAGCGTCCAGAGTTGTTGTTGATACCTATACCGTACGCTTTTATCATGGTTATCAACTCGTATATATTCTTGGAACAAATGGTCAAAGAGGTTATTTTACGTCGTAAAAATCTAACCTGGTTCCATCCGCAGCGCTTTACTAGTAATCACAATAATAATTAATCACTATGCCTTTCCCGTTCTCAGGACTCTTACTTATCGTTCATTTTCTAATTATCGGTATCGCCGCTATTATAAATTTTTTTCGGGGTGATAAGTTACAATCCGCTTTTCAGACTTATGGCAAAGGCGGTGGAGTGGTAAAAAATGTGCTGATTAACCGGATTATAGCCTTATTTATACTGATAGCTGTTAGTTTTTATCTATTTTCGTTGCTGTTCACAGTGTTGACTATGGGTTTGGCGTCTGGTGCTTCTGAACCACAGGTGATATTTGTGAAGCATTTTGTGGCGACTGTAGCTACTGGTTTGGCTGTGGTTATTTCAGATTCGGTTTTCCAAGTTTTAGCAGTATCGGGTTTTATCGTATTTTTATTAGGATTTATTCATATTAATAGGTCAGTAGTTTTAAATAAAATAAGTATGTCAAAAGCAAAAGTAGGGGTAATAGCAGGTGTTGAAAAAATAAAGGATACTTTTTCGGATTATGTCGTAAAACTCAGTACACTAATCTTTGGTATAGTAGCCGGTATTCTTGTCTTTTCGGCACCGCTCTTTGCTAGTGCTCAGATCGTTGAGCCAGGTTTTGAGTCTGGGGTAGTGGCGGGTGGTTTTTCATTGGCGACAGCAGTGGCTTTTGCTCCTGATGGGCGTATTTTTGTTACTGAAAAAAGTGGAACCGTTAAGATTGTTAAAGACGGCGTGGTACTACCTAACCCCTTAGTGTCTCTGACTGATGTGAACACCTTTGGCGACAGAGGTCTTTTGGGTATTGCGGTTGACCCAAACTTCTCGACTAATGGTTATATTTATCTTTCTTACACCTACGAAAACTCTCCCGGAACCAACGTGGCGAGTTCTAAGACAGCACGTATCGTCCGTCTTACGGTAGTGGGTGATACTGCTAGTGAGTCCAGCAAGGTCGTCTTAGTGGGGACTGTTGGTGGTTCAGCGGCCGCTCCTTCTTGTGAAGATTTTGCAGTAACAGCTGATTGTATTCCGTCTGACTCCAGTAGTCACAGTGCTGGTGGTCTAAGGTTTGGTCCAGATGGATATCTTTACGCTACTTTAGGTGATGGAGCTGACTTTGCGGCAGTTGACCCGCGGGCTTTGCGAGCCCAAAACATTGATTCTTTGGCCGGAAAAGTGCTGCGTATCAACACTGACGGTACCGCTCCGGCAGACAATCCTTTTTATGACGGAAATCCGAACTCTAATCGTTCAAAGGTTTATGCTCTAGGGTTTAGAAATATGTTCCGTTTCAACTTTGATCCAAAAACCGGAAAAATGTACGGAGGTGATGTTGGTTGGAGTAGTTGGGAAGAGATGAATGAGGTTAAAAAGGGCGCCAACTATGGTTGGCCATGTATTGAGGGTAACAGTACGACTAGCTACGCTTGTTCTCCTTCTTCTACTAGTACCAGTCCATTGTATACTTACCCACACAACTCAGCAGGAGCTGGATCAATTACCGCTGGTGCCTTTTTCTCAAACAGTGCTTACCCAGCTAATTATGAAACCAGTATCTTGATTGGTGATTATGCTCAGATGTGGTTGAAGCGAATGGTGTTGGATGCGGCTGGTAACCTAGTATCGGTAGAAAACTTTAGTGGTGGTATGACTTGGCCGGTTGAAATTACCAACGGTCTTGATGGCAGTATTTACTATCTTGATATTGTTACTGGTAACTTGATGCGAGTGACTCATACTAACGGTAATCGTCGACCGGTAGTACAATTGTCGGCCAACCCGATTTCTGGACTAACTCCACTATCAGTTGATTTCTCTACGGCTGGGACAGCTGATCCTGATGGTGATGCCATAACCTACGCTTGGGATTTTGGTGACGGTAGTACTTCTACTGAAGCTAATCCAACTCATATTTATAATAGTAATGGTAGTTACTTAGCTAGTGTGACAGTGACCGATACTTTTGGAGCGGTGGCAGCCAAAAGTATAACTATCACAGCTGGTAACCAGGCACCGCAAGCCAAGATTGTTAGCCCGGCTTCGGGTTCTCTATATAAAGCGTTAGAAAGCGTAGCGGTTTCTGGTGATGGGACTGATCCAGAGGACGGTACCTTACCGGCCTCAGCTTTTGCTTGGACAGTGTTACTGCACCATAACACTCATACTCATACCGTGCAGCAGTTTAGTGGCGTGAAAGATATTAATTTTATCGCTGACGACCACAATGATCCGGACGTTTATATGGAGATTATTTTGACAGTAACTGATAGTGCCGGTCTTACCTCATCACAAAGTATCAACATGTATCTGGATAATGGAATAGGTTCAGGTAACTTGATCTCTAATCCGTCACTGGAAACTGAAGGAGCTCTAGCCGGTACTCCACTTGACTGGGTACAGAGTTGGTATGGTGTCATGAATCCAATTTACACTTACCCGGTAGCTGGGTTAGCTGGCAGTAAGGCTGCCAAGGTAGAAATATTAGATTACCAAAGTGGTAGTGCTAAGTGGGCTTTTTCACCGGTTTTTGTTACTCCTGGAGCTGAGTATACTTTCAAAAATCAATACACCGCCAATATCCCGTCTGACTTAACCGCTCAATTCATTCGTCCTGACGGTACAGCCACTTACCAATACTTAGCCACTGTGCCAGCCACTTCGACACCTACCACAAATACAATTAACTTTATTGTACCAAGTGGTATTCAGACTGTTACTATCTTTCATGAAATTTACGGTATCGGGCAACTAGTGGTTGATGATTATTCTTTGACTTTGGCTGCTAGTGGAGACGTTACGCCGCCAACCGGAACAATTACCAATATCGCAGATGGAGATGTTATTTCCGGGGTGGTATCGGTTGAGGTTAATGCAACTGATAATGTTGGTGTAGCTTCTGTTCATCTGGAGGTTGATGGAACAGAGGTGGGGGTCGGTGATTCAGAGCCACCGTTTGCAGTTTCTTGGGATACTACCTCGGTAGCTGATGGAACTTACACCTTGGCTGGTCATATACATGACACAGCTGGTAATACAGCTAATACTCCTAGCATTAATGTAACAGTAAATAATAGTGGTACCACCACCGCTACTACCACTAATAACTTAGTGGTAAACGGAGACTTTGAAACCGCTGGTCCAACCGGTTGGCATCAGGGTGGCTGGGGAACTAACAATCCTGTCTTTACTTACCCAACTCCAGGCAACACTGGTAATGGTGCCAAAGTGGCTATTACTAACTACACCGACGGAGACGCTAAATGGTACTTTGATGATGTGGCTGTGACTGGTGGAAAAGATTATTCTATCGGGGATAGTTACAACTCTACTATCGCTACTGACGTCTTGGTTAGATATACCATGGCTGATAGTTCTGTGCAGTATGCTTTTGTGCAGGCCTTACCAAGTACTGGCGGCGCATGGCAGACTTTCTCGGGAACTGTCACTACACCAGCCAACGCTGTCTCGATGACTCTATTCCACTTAATCGCCGGAGTCGGTGAACTTACCATTGATGATGTGAAGGTGGTTGATCCAAACAGCACCAGTACAGCGGATACAACTCCGCCGACGGTGAGTATAACGTCTTTGACAGATGGGCAAGAAATTACTGGTACAGTGTTCGTGAATGCGGATGTTACTGATAATGTTGGTGTAAGTTTTGTACAGTTATTTGTTGATGGAAAGTCTATTCGTGTTGATGGTGTTTCACCATATAGTTTAGAATTAGATACAACCGCTTACGCTAATGGTAATCATGCAGTATTTATTGAAGCTACCGATGTAAATCAGAACTCAGCTCAGTCAGACGTTGTTAATGTGATTGTAAACAATTCTTCTACTACTCCTGACACTGCAGGACCAAGTGTTGATATTGTGCCCGGTAACCTATCTGATATAACAGGAATTAAGAACGTAAGAATTGAAGCTACCGATCTTTCAGGAATCACAAATGTAGAATTTTATCTATTGAGTCCTGATACCTTAGGACCAATTGACGGTACATATTTTACATCTAGCAGTTCACCGTACATATTTGAGTTTGATTCAACAGTTGTATCGGACGGTACTTATACAGTTGTAGCTAAGGCGACGGATGGTGTTGGGAATAGCTCAGATAAAGCGGTAGGTTGGAAAATCGTTAATGACTCAGCGGTATTTTACACAAACATAGTTAGTAACGGTGATTTAGAAAATAACGCTGGAAATGGCAGTCCATCTAACTGGCATCAGGGTGGCTGGGGAACTAACAATCCTGTCTTTACTTACCCAACTCCAGGCAACACTGGTAATGGTGCCAAAGTGGCTATTACTAACTACACCGACGGAGACGCTAAATGGTACTTTGATGATGTGGCTGTGACTGGTGGAAAAGATTATTCTATCGGGGATAGTTACAACTCTACTATCGCTACTGACGTCTTGGTTAGATATACCATGGCTGATAGTTCTGTGCAGTATGCTTTTGTGCAGGCCTTACCAAGTACTGGCGGCGCATGGCAGACTTTCTCGGGAACTGTCACTACACCAGCCAACGCTGTCTCGATGACTCTATTCCACTTAATCGCCGGAGTCGGTGAACTTACCATTGATGATGTGAAGGTGGTTGATCCAAGTGGCGCTACCGATGTTGTATCTCCAACTGTTAATGTAAAAGCACCCAGTAATGGAGATACTGTTTCTGGTCTAGTAAATGTACAGGTTACAGCCATAGACAATGTAGGTATTTCTGACATTAACCTTTTGGTAGATGGTGTACAGATTCAGACCACAAATTCTGGTTCACCTCATGTGTTTGTGTGGGATTCGAACACTGTAACGAATGGTTTACATACCATATCTGCCACAGCGCATGATACTGATGGGCAATTAGGGTCTAGTGTAGATATTGATATAACAGTCGATAATAGTACAACTATGCCGCCGCCGGTGGGAGTTAACTTAATCCAAAATGGAGACTTTGAACAAGTTGGAGCCGATGGTAATCCGGTTGGTTGGACTCCGGCTGGCTGGGGAAGTCATACACGAGTATTTAACTATCCGGTGGCTGGTTCTGATGGAGGTAATGGGGCTGAGGTGGTCATTACTAGCTATACTGCTTTAGATGATGGCGACGCTAAGTGGGCACCTGCTCCAGTCGCTGTAACACCAGGTGTTGAGTACACCTATACGACTAAGTATAAAGCCGGAACTATCTCTGACGTGATTGGACGTTATCAATTCGCTGACGGTTCTGAGCATTACTTTGGTGTTATTAAAGAAATCCCGGCTGCAGCTAATTGGACACAAATCTCCGGTAAGTTTGTTCCGCCGGCTAACGTTGTGAACGTAACGCTGTATCATCTGATTAGTACAGTAACAACACTTACGATTGATGAGGTTGGTTTGTTTGAAACCGGTACCGGTACACCATCTGAAATTAATCCACCGGTGGTTGAATTTATAAATCCACTTCAGGGGGACACAATCTCTGGGACTATTACTCTAACTGCGTCTAGTAGTGATGATACAGCGGTGGCTGGTGTCTTCTTTGCGGTTGATGGAACACCTTTAGCCGCTGAAGATACGACTGCTCCTTATGAGTTTGTTTGGGATTCAACTACAGTTGCTGATGGGGCGCATATCCTAAAAGCTACTACTCGCGATCCGTTTGGAAATAATGCTAAGGTAGAAATAACGGTGACAGTTGATAACAGCACTACCACCCCTCCAACCGACACCACTGCTCCAACTGTCAGCCTTACTTCACCAGTAAACAACGACACTGTGGCCGGTAATGTGAGTGTTAATGTTACTGCTAACGATAATGTTGCTGTTGCTGGAGTAACTCTTCTAATTGATGGTACAGCGGTCTTAACCGAAGACACTACCGCTCCGTACACTTTCGCTTGGGACTCAACTACCGTAGCTGATGGTGTACACACTATTTCCGCTACCGCTCGTGACGCTGCTGGTAATGTTGGTACCGCTACAAATATCAGTGTGACAGTGGCAAATAGTACGCCGCCGCCGGTGGGGAATAATCTAGTGCTTAACAGTGATCTAGAGAATGATGCTGGAAATGGTAATCCAACCAATTGGCACCAAGGTGGCTGGGGTACTAACGATCGTGTTCTCACTTATCCGGTAGCTGGTAATGGAGGTAATGGTGCCAAAGTGGCTATTGCTAACTACACCGACGGAGACGCTAAATGGTATTTCGATGATGTGGCAGTAACCGGTGGAGCTACTTACACTATTGGTGATGATTATAGTAGTACGATTGCTTCACAGGTGGTAGTGAGATATACCCTGGCTGACAATTCGTTCCAATATGAGTTGGTGCAAAATCTGCCGTCTACCGGCGGGGCTTGGAATAGTTTCAGTCAAGCGATTTCTGTGCCGGCTAACGCTGTTAGTTTAACTGTATTTCATCTGATTGCTGGGGTTGGTGAGTTGGCTATTGATAATGTAAGTGTATTATAGTAGGTAACTATGGAATTAAATAATAAATTAAAAAATTTATTATCTAGAATTTATACCAGAAAAGTAGCAGGGCTTTTGGTTGCGGTGGCTGGTTTGCTCGTGATCGCTAGTTTTTCTGTTGACCAGGTTGATCCTACCGGTGAGGGAGATGCTGCTGCGGTTAATTATCCAGCTAAAAAGAAGATTGAGATAAATGGAAAAAACTTAATTACAAACGGTAATCTTGAAGAAGGTAGTGATAATAATCCAGTTGGTTGGAATCAGGGTGGTTGGGGCACCAATGACCGAGTATTTACTTACCCGGTAGATGGTAGTTCTGGGCAAGGAGCCAAAGTGGAGATTGCTAATTATACTGATGGCGACGCCAAGTGGTACTTTGACGACGTGACAGTAACCCCTGGTGAGGAGTATACTTTTTCCCACTTTTATACAGCAAATTTAGGTACGACTTTGGTTCTTGAGTACACGATGACTGACGGTACTCTTAAGTATAAGGAAGTGGCTAAACTTCAGCCTTCTAGTGTTTGGAAACAGCATGTGTTTACTTTTATTGCTCCTGAAAATGCTGTGTCGGCAACAGTGCTACATATATTATCTGGTGTGGGGCAATTAACGATAGATGATTATCATCTCTATGAAGGTAATGCGGCGGCTTTTGATCGGGGTAAGGTATCCTTTTCGTTTGATGACGGGTGGTTGGAACACTACACCATTGCCAAGCCGGTTTTAGATGATAGTGGTCTAAAGGGAACTTTTTATATCATAACCAATGAATCAATCAATGGGGTTAATAAGTCAGGAAGTGTTTTTGAAAAAATAAAAGCACTTTTTAAGTCCAATAGCGAGCCATCGGTTAAATCGGGACAAATTTATGTTAACACCGAGCAGATAAGGTCTTTATCTGAAAACGGGCACGAGATCGGCGCACATACTCGTTCGCATGCTCATTTGACTAGCTTAAATCATGATCAACAATTAGCGGAAATCAGTGGTTCTAAAGAGGATTTAGCTAGAGTTGGATTTGAAGTTACTACTATCGCTTATCCGTATGGAGATTTTAATTCAGAGATAGAAAAAATGGCGGGTGAGTCAGAATATTTGCTTGCTCGTTCTACTAAACGTGGTTATAACGACGGTACGACTGATCCTCTTTCTCTCAAGGTGCAACAAATTGACCGTAATACGAGCTTAGAAGAGATGTTGGGTTGGGTTGATTTTGCGGCGGAGAATAGAGTCTGGTTAATCTTTATGTTCCATCAAATTAGTGATGATGAGTCTCTTGGTCTGGGTATAGACGAAGAGGCTTTTAGGGGGTTGGTTGAGTATACGAGCAAAGCTGACGTTGATGTTATTACGGTAGCGGAAGGAGCAGAATTATTGTATGAATAAATAAAATAAAAACCTAAATGCCCGCCAGCGAAGCTGGCGGGCATTTAGGTTTTTATTTCTCTATATAATCAGTAAAGACTTTAAAGGTGCCATCATCAGACCAGAGTAGCCAGTTCCTTTCTTTATTTTGATTGAAATATATCCAAGCTTCTACCAGAGGATAGTTTGGTAATACGGTATACAAACCTTCCTTCAACCAGTTTGCTTTTTCTGGCCCTTCAGCTGAACCAAAGGAAAAGATAAAGACTGGTTTATTGTACTGTGAAAGGGTTTGGAGTGGACTAGTGAAAATTTCACTAAAGCTAAGCCAGGGCCAGTTCATATTAAAGCCGTCTACACCAACAATATCGACGTAGTCGTCTCCCGGGTAGTATCTTTCAATCTGATTGTTTGGTGTGTCCGGAACGGAATTAGAGTTAACCGCCCAACCCATTTTTACATTTGGTAAATCGGCAAAATAACTGTGCACATATCGGTAAGCGGCGACAGCCTGCTCGGGAGAATTACCGTTTTTAGTGCCAGACCAAGGTGTCCAGTCACCGTTTAGTTCGGAAAAAGGAATTAGAATAACCGGTCCTTCATAATCTGCTAATTGCTCCGCAAAGTCTTCAAAATATTCGTCCCAGTAACCTTGCAGGATTTTGTGGTAGGAAAAATCCGGTTGTTCGGTACCACCAATTAGGTAATCGCTAGCTTCCCAAAATAGTACTAAGGTTCGATTTTTTTGATAGGCATATTCATTTAGAAAAGCCGGTAGTTTACCGCCCCCATTACCCCAGTGGACAAAGTATGCTAGATAGTCGGGATTTGTTGATACTCTTTCTTCAAAATCATTAATCTCTTGTGGGGTTGAACCGGTATAAATTCCCCAAGACAATGGTCTAAGTGGTGGGGGTGGCGTGGGTTTGGGGGTAGTTACAATAGCAGCGGCTATTGGTTCTGGTACGGTCTCGGTTATTTTTTTTGGCGGTTCAGTTTTTGGTGTGATGGTCATTTTTTTGTTTTTATCAGTAGTTAAGTTGTCGGTCTTTGGGGTTGTTGTGCTCTGATTTGTTGCTAATTTTGGCGAGCTGGTCGCGACCTGTACTTGAATCTCGTTCAATTTAGACTCGATTACGTTGCTGCTGGAGATTGTTATTTGGGGAGGGGTGATATCTTGTGCTGTTTCGCTTATTACTACCGTTTTTTGGTGTATATAAAAAGCCGAAGCGCTAATCATAGCGGAGGATAAGACAATGAATAAGAACAGTCTATGAAACATCAGTAAATTATACCGCACTGGCTTTAGACTTCAATTTAAAGTTTCTTTGAATTCGGGACTGTAGGACTAGAATTTACCATTCGATTGGTTTCTGACCACATTTTTCCAGGTAAGCATTAGTCTGACTAAAGTGTTTACTACCAAACCAGCCGTTGTGGGCGGAGAGAGGGGAAGGTGTATAAAAAATATAATATTGATTTTGTCAATTTTTTATGCTAAGTTTGGATAAAGTAGTTGTTTGATAAATATTACTTAGATCTACAAAGAAAGGAGGATACGATGCTAATTAAACCGCGTATTTATCAAAAATTAGCTATAAGACCTGCAATTGAAGGATTGCGCGAAAAACTCCGTGCTTTGGTTGTTATGGCTACCGGCTTAGGTAAGACCCTGACTTCAGCTTTTATAGCGAAAAAGTTTTGTGCTAAACGAATTCTTTTTTTGGTACACAATAATTTCATTCTAAAGCACGCAGTTGAAGAGTATTCTTTGGTTTTTTCTGACACGGATTACAATAAGGTTGTTTACAACGGATTTTCTAAAAAAGGTGCTTATGAGGCTGATATTGTATTCGCTACTTGGCAAACTATGGGTAATAACCTTAGTAAATGGAAATCTGATCATTTTGATCTGATTATTGTAGATGAAGCTCATCATACCGAAGCAGATACCTATCGTCCGGTAGTTGATTATTTTACTGGTCCAAAGCTTGGTATTACAGCTACACCAAATAGACAGGACGATGCAGATATTCGTGAGGTTTTTGGTCCTGAGGTGATAGATATAAGTCTAGAGGAAGCGATTGCTCGAGGTTGGTTACCAAGGATTGAGTACCACGTCATGATTGATGAAAATCTAGATGATGAAGTGCTTAAGGAAATCGCTAAAGAAATCCGTGAAGGCAAAAAGCGTTTTTCGATGGCGGAAGTTAATCGTCGTCTTTTTATCAAAAAGCGTGATGAGGAAATTGCTAGAATTATCAATGTTTGTGATGAAAAAGCTGTGGTGTTTTGTGCTTCTGTTGATCATGCTGAGCGTTTGGCAACAGTATTGGATTCAGCAGATACTTTCCATTCTAAAAAGGGTAAAGGTCAAAAAGACACTTGGGATAAAAATCAAGCTGTACTTGATGCTTTGGGTACCGGAGAATTACGTCGTGTTTGTGCAATAAATGCTTTCAATGAAGGTGTGAATGTACCCTCGATTGGTCTTGTAGTCTTTTGTCGAACGACTGAGTCTTATACTATTTTCAAGCAACAACTTGGACGTGGGGCGAGACCTGGAAAAGAAAAGCTTATTGTCTATGACTTTGTTAGCAATTTGGAGCGAATTGAACTTGTGCGAGAGATGGTGAATAAAATCTCAGATCTACATGAGAAATTTACTTCGTCTAAGGAGCGAAAAAAAGAAGGTTACACAAGAGACATTTTCGAGGTTTCAGGTAAAGAATTTGAATTTACTTTTTCAGATAAAATTGTAGATTTAATGAGTATATTAAATCACTGTCGAAGTGAGTTTTATTCAACTTGGCAGGAGGCGTCTGAGGTAGCGAGGGCTTTGTGTATTAAGTCGAAGTTAGAATATCATCAAAGATATCGAGAAGATAATCGTCTGCCAAGCAAACCTAATGAATCTTACAAAGATTTTCCTGGTTATAATGTATTTTTAGGTACAGATTTTTATCCAACTTGGCAGGAGGCTTCAGAAGCCGTTATTAGGCTTTGTATAAAATCTAAGAAAGAGTACGAAGAAAAATATATACAAGATAAAAAATTACCTTCTACTCCTCATAAATTTTACAAAGATTTTCCGGGGTTCATTTCTTTTTTAGGTCACATTAAACTTTATCCAACTTGGCAGGAGGCTTCGATTGTGGTTAAAAATCTTGGCATTAGGTCAAAAGCCGAATATACAGCAAGATTTAAAGAAGATAGACGTTTGCCTTCTGCTCCAAATCAGTCGTATAGAGACTTTCCAGGATATAAAAAATTTCTTGGGAAATCATAAGTAATACTTGTTCATTTTTATGTCACTACAATATTAGAAATAGTATTGTAGTGTTTTTTATTTTCTACCACTCAATCGATTTTTGCTCGTATTTCTCTAGGTAAGCATTAGTCTGGCTAAAGTGTTTACTACCAAACCAGCCGTTGTGGGCGGAGAGAGGGGAAGGGTGTGGAGAGGTGAGGATAAGGTGCTTACTACTGTCTATTAGACTAGTTTTAGCTTGAGCGTAGCGTCCCCAAAGCAAAAAGACGACATGCTCTTTTTGGTCGGAGATGGTTTTAATAATGGTGTCAGTGAAAGTCTCCCAACCGAGGCCTTGGTGCGAGCCGGCTACACCTCCGCGTACCGTAAGGGTAGCGTTTAAGAGTAATACTCCCTGCTCAGCCCAGCGTTCCAGGTTCCCAGAATCGGGCATATCTTTACCTAAATCAGCTTTTATTTCTTTATAAATATTATTAAGAGACGGTGGTATTTTTACGCCGTCCGGCACTGAAAAACAAAGACCGTGCGCCTGTCCGGGACCATGATAAGGGTCTTGTCCCAATATTACGACTTTTACTTCAGAAAAAGGACAAAGGGAAAAAGCGTTGAAAATATTTTTTGGATGCGGGTAGATGACTTCGTCTAAGTACGCTTGTCTAACTTTGGCGGTTAGATCTTTGAAATAAGGTTTTTCAAATTCCTCCGCCAAAGCTTTTTGCCAACTCTTTTCTATGTTTACATTCATAATAGCGATTAATGTTAACTAATTTACATAAAAAATAACGGAGGAACGACCTTTTCCCGTCGCTCACCGCTCCTCTTTAAGGTCGCACCTCCGTTATTTTTATTATCTTTCATACTTATTTTTGACACTTAGGACAGTAGTGGGTACCACGACCAGCGACCCTAATCTTTTTTATGATGGTACCACAGACCGGACACTTGGTATTTTGTTTACCAAAAACTTTCAGGTAGTCGGTGTAGTTGCCGGTTTCACCGCCGGTGTCCAAAAAGTGCTGGAAGGTAGTGCCTCCGACTTTGATAGATTCTTTCATTATTTCTCCGCCGGCTTTGGCTATCGCCAACGCTTCTTTTTTAGTCACTTTACTAGCCTTACGGGTCGGTCTGACACCAGCTAAAAATAACGCTTCATCTACATAGATGTTACCAAGTCCGGCAATAAAAGACTGATCCAAGAGGGCGGCTTTTACGCTAGTGTTTCGTTTTCTTAGCCTAGCGGCAAACGCTTCGTAATCAAAGTTGTCAGCAATTGGCTCTTGCCCAAACTTTGTTTTGGCTTTTTCTACCTCCTCTCTATCGGCTGTCTTTACATACCCAAAGAGTCTCATGTCGTTGAAAAATAGGGCAGATTTATCAGAGAAGTAAAAAGCGATTCTGGTATGTTTGTTAGGTAGATTCTGGCTATCTTTATCTCCACCATAGTGTCCGCCGCCGACAATATTTTTACCGGCAACATAGAAAAATTGCCCGGTCATCTTCAAGTGAACCAGGAGAAACAAATCAGGTTCTCCCGAAAAACTGAATATCATCAGCTTACCGATCCGGTCAATGTGATCTATGGCTTTACCGGTCAGTTGCTTGGTAAAGTCGGTTTGATTGGCAATGGTTTTTTGGTGAAATACCTCTATCTTTGCTATCTTTTTACCAATCACTTTGTTTAGTAGTTGGAGGCGGACTGTCTCGACTTCAGGTAATTCTGGCATGAATCTATTGTATGTACTTGATATTAAATTGCAACCAAAGCTTACTTAATTAACAAAGACCCCTTCTTAACAAAAAGAAGGGGGTCAGTCTGGTAGGGAGAAGGTTTGAACTTCTTCCCAATTTGAACTTGGTTCATTTACTGGTTTGCGTAACAATTTTACATCAGACAATTCTATCCTTCCAAGAGTATACTTTTGACTTATAATCCTGTGTCTAGCACCATCTCCTATATTTAAAATACCTGAAGCGATAGTGATATCTAGAATTCGTTCTCGGTCGTAAGGAAGCGGTTTGTATCCAGAAAGTAAACTTATCTGCTTACATACATTTACCCACAGATTGGCCAGCTCTAGAGGTGAATGAATTGGTAAAACTAAGTATTTACTATTGTGATACCGTAGCTCACCGACAGTCACATGTGTTTTTCTTGCATTTCGTAGAGACTTATTTAACGAGTCAACTACGAGGTTGGTGTCATCAGTAGTTTCAAACGGTCTATGTAACATAATGTTCGGAGCTAGCTTATGGTGAGGTGCTTCTGTTTGTGCTTGGTTAGCTGCAAAGTCCATCAGTCTTATCAATGTCGACTTAGAAGGTCCAGATATTGTCATTATCACTAAGTACTTATACCTACTCATTTGTTTTTTCTCCTATGACAAATGATTCTGACGGTAAGTTACTTTATTTGTTTGTGCTTGTCAAAAGCTTGTACGATCTCACCACCTTTGAGACTCTATCTCATAATGTTCTCTATAATACTCCATGGGCGACAAAAGACCCAGTCCTTCATGCGGTCTCTCATGGTTATACCAATACAACCATTCATTCAGTGAATCATTGAAGTCAGGAATACTATCTCGAAGCAGGGATCGGTGATAAATAATGTGTTCTTCTTGAACGGTACGATTGAATCGCTCTATATAGGCATTCATCTTAGGACAACGTGGATAAGTGTGATAATGGTTGATGTTAAGAGTTAAACAAGCTTCGTGGAAGTATTTAGCGAATTCTGAACCATTATCAGTCTGTATCTCATCTATACTAAAAGGGGTATAGTGTATAAGTTGTTTTAGAAAGTCTCGAGCACTATTTGAAGAATGACTGGTATAAGTACGAGCGTAAGCAAACCGTCTTTCTATGTCTATGGCGGTGAGTATGTACCGTTTAGTGCCATCTATGTGTCTCACGATAGTGTCTATCTCCAAACCTTGTTTTTGTGGTCTTCTTTGTTTTTTAACCTTGGTTTTTCTTTGTTCTTTGTGTGTACCACTCTTAGCGTACCAAGAGAGCTTAACTGGATTCGGTAGTCTACCTAGTTCTTTAAGATCACTGATACAGCGATTAACATAGGAAACTGACACCTTGAATCCTTCCTTCTTCAATAGCGGTACCAGCTTTTTCCCACCAATCCGTGGTCGCTTAGTACGCCAGTTGATAATAGCTTGCTCTAGTGGTGGTGATATCTGTCTCACTCTTCGTTTCTTAGGAGCAGTACTCTTGGGGTCTAGGGCTTGGATATTACCATTACTATCATTTAGTTCTTTTTGCCATCTAAATAAAGTTGGTCTAGATACGCCAAAAGCATCTTTGGTGGTATTAGTACCATGTTTTTGCCAAAACGTGAGTATTTTAACTCTTCTTTCGACCTCCTGTTTGTTTTTCATTGTCTGCCACTTTAGAGCACTATCAGCCGCTTTGGCAAACCCTCTGGTGTTCCTTAAAATGTTATGTATTCTCATTACTCCTTATTTAAGGAGTCTCATATGTATGTGAGATTATTCAAAGCTATGAAGAAAGTGCGTTTGTTCTGGTAAAAAGACCATAATAGGAGTACCATATTAAATAAAGAGGGTAGTTTTATTGAACAATTCATAATTCTTAATATGAAAAAAATAAACAAAATTATTTTGATGGCAATGGCTGTTGTTTTGGTGCCAACAGTATCTTTGGCGGCTACCATACAGGCCGGTGAAGAGGTGTCAATCAAAAAAGGGGTTGAGGTAAATGACAATCTCTATGTAGCGGGAGGTAATGTTACGCTAGCAGCTGATATCGCTGGTGATTTATTCGCGGCTGGTGGCAATGTTTTAGTTACTGGTAAGGTTTCTGACGATATTGCTCTGGTTGGTGGCTCGGTGACCGTACTCGGTGACGTAGGTGGCGATGTGAGAGTGGCGGGTGGAAATATTTTACTAACCGGTGACGTAGGTGGCGAGTTGATCGTGATGGGTGGATCGGTCCTGGTTTCGTCTGATGTGACAGTCAATAAAGACCTAATTCTGGTTGGTGGTCAGGTGACATTAGACGGAAATGTGCTTGGTAACGTAAGGATAAACGGCGGAGTGGCGACTATTAATGGACAAGTGTCGGGGAAAGTGGAAGCTGAGGTAACTGACAGCTTAACTCTGGGCGAAACCGCTGTTATAAATAGTGGTCTAGGTTATGCGGGGCGGAGTGAAAATATTTTAAAGAAAGATGAGGCAGCGGTGGTGGAAGGCGAAACTGTATTCAAAATGGTTGAAAGGCCACAAAAACCCGATGCTGAGAATGTGATCGCAGCTTTGCTGGGAGCTTTGTTTGTTTTCAAATTGATCACTACTATTGTGGCAGCATTGATCCTGGTTTGGTTATTTAGGCGCTTTTCTGAAACAGTGGTTCAAGATGCGATAGCTGACCCGCTAGCTAAGCTTGGTAAGGGATTCGTGGCGGTGGTTATTGTACCAGTGGTTATCGTGCTCCTATTTGTAACTATATTTGGCTTGCCGCTAGGAATCTTAACTATTTTAGCCTACATTTTACTTTTAATGCTTTCTGGTATTTATGCCGGTGTTTTGGCTGGGGTATGGCTTCTAAAATTAATTGGAAACGGGCAGATCACTATAACTTGGTTCAAAGTTGTGATCGGAGTTTTGTTGCTCACCTTGGTTAGTTTGATACCGATTGTGGGTTGGATAATTACTTTCCTAGTATTCTTAATAACGGTGGGAACTATAGTGAATGTGATGCAAAAGAAGTTTTGGTTAGAGCGTTAGCAAGTTAATTTCTTATGAACACACAAACCCTACTTTAAAGTAGGGTTTGTGTGTTTTGGTTAAGGGTTCAAACATACTTGAATCACCACCCTAATTGCACAGACCATCACTTCCAAAATATCTGATGTGGAGACTTGAAATTATGTCTCTTTCTAGGACGATGATTTATACGACGAACCGCTTCAGAAAGTTCTTGTGGAGTAATGGTGTTGAAATCCAAGTCTTTCGGAAAATATTGTCGAAGTAGCCCGTTAGTATTTTCATTGGTACCACGCTCCCAAGAGTGGTATGGATAAGCAAAGTACACAGTCATACTCGTTTGTTTCTCAAACCGTTCCCAGTCACTGAACTCGGTACCGTTATCAAAGGTAGCGGTCTTTCGTTTGTTTTTGGGTATACGCCTGAATTTTTCCACCGCCAGTTTAGTGAGTAAAGTAGCATTTAATTTTGGCAGAAGATACGCAATTAGATACCCGCTTCTGCGATCAACGAAGGTGACAATACGTACTCGTTTGTCTCTTCCCAGCATAGTATCTCCCTCCCAATCTCCCAAACGGGAGCGACGTTCAATAATGGGCGGTCGTTCATCAATACGACGTTTCTTGGCTCTTTCACGAACTTTTTCACGTATTTTGGTGCCTCGTTTGCGCCGATACTTGCCTTTCTGAGAACGAAGAAATTGTTTAAGGTGTGGAGCTCGTTCGTTAATGTATCGGTAGATAGTGCTCGCAGAGATGTCATCACGTACTCCGACTATCTGTTCCGGTGAGTAGTGTTGTTTTAATAATCGTTTCACTTCTCGTAATAATACTCCTTTGAGTATTCTAGTACCTTCCATAGCAATGATACGTGCCTGTTTTTTCTTTCTGCGAACCTCGCGAGCATCGTATCTATCCCGACCACCATACGCTTTAATATGTCTATTAACCGCACTTGGATCTTTGTTGATAATGTGCGCAATCTCCACTCCTGAGTATCCCGCTTTGAGCATACGTGAAATAACCGGCCAGTCTTCCGGTCCTATTTGTTTGTGTGACATACAAAAGCAGTATGTATGTCATCTTGACCTGTGCAATTAGGGTGCAAAGGATTGTGCAATTAGGGTGAGAATTCAGGATAGATGTATTGACGAAAGCAAGAACATGTGTTATATTGCTTCAACTACAAATATTGCATTGTAGTTGAGGAGGATATATGCGATAAAAGATTATTTGGGGGGACATTCACCTCCGAAGCAAAATAGCATTGAGTGGCAAGTTGCAGAGGCGTACCAGGACTGCTTAAGGTACAATTGGGTACATTTGGGTGTAGCATAACCCCTTAATGGCGGTTTGGGTTACGGTCTTGTGTCCGGAAAAACTTCTGCGAAAGCCTGGGTATGTATATATAACACATACCCAGGCTTTTTCTATTTACTAAACAGGTCTGATTTCTATATATCTTTTTTTCCAAGCTTTGATGAATTTTTCCGAAGTGATGGTGCCACCACCGGTTTTTTCTGATGGGTCGTTATAGTAGACGGTGTTGCCGTCAACTCCGTTTATTACTACTAAATGGGGAATTGGATTTTTCGGGTCAAAAGTGTAATGGACTGAGGCCATGACAGGTCCTTCATTTAAAGCTTCTTTTAGTTTTGAAAAGGCTTTTTCGGTACCCAAACCTGACAAGTCGTTGGTTGATCCATTAAGTCCATAATCCCGGGCTAAGCTAATAAGACCGCTGTGTATCCAGCCGGCGTCGTTTAGGTATGCTCCGCCCTCAATACCTTCTTGAAGTAAGCTATCGACCGAAACTTTTCCTGGTTCATATAGTTCTATAAGCATGGCCAGGCTGGCAATGCCACAGCCGACTTTTTTCCAACTGGGGTCAGAGATGTCCTGAAACTGAGAGTAGAAAGGAACAAAAAAATTATCTTTTGTTTGGCTGGTTTTGTTGGTCTTGATCAGATTATCTTTACTGGCTGTGGCTAGTTTGGTCTTCTCGGTCTGTTTTTCTTTTTTTGCAATATAGTTTTTATCTTCGACCTTTTCTGTTTTTTTAATTGAGTCGGTCTGGTTTGATTCAGGGGATTTTGATTCAAGTTCGCTAGCGGATGCAACCTGAACTATCCTTGGATATATATTTTGACTTTGGTCTTCATTGGGTAGAGGGGAGGGAGAGGCTTGAGTAGTTTCTAGTAGACCGTAGGTCGCTCCGACAACGGTCAATATAGATAAAGTAGAAATAACTTTAAATGATTTCAAAGTCTAGAAATTATACAATAAGGTCAATATGACACAAAACGTTTTTTATGGTCTAGTCTCGAACGATTACTTTGGTTCCTAAGTCTGCCCAATTATATAATTTTCTGGCATTGTTTGGTTCAACGTTTACGCAGCCGTGTGAGTATGGATGGCCAAAGCTATTGTGCCAATAGGCTCCATGGATAACGGCTCCGCCATGAGTGAAATAGAGGTTCCAGGGTACTCCTGGCAGATCGTAGTATTGTTGATCAATTAGGTTTGGTAATGGTCCTTGCATATACCGGCTCGGTGTTTTTTTGAAGATGGTAAATTCACCGCGTGGAGTGGGTGTTAATTCTAGCCCGGTCGATATATCAATTTCCATAAAGATATCTTCATCCTCGTATGCGTAGAGTTTTTGTTCGGAACGATCGACAATGATTTTCTTAATTGGTGTGGTCGTTGATTGACTTTGGTCTGAAGCGATAGTGCTTGACGCGGTTTTGGCGTCGGTGTCTTTTTTATCCCAAACAGTTTTATCTCCCTCGTCTAATAAAACCTCTACATAATCAGCAGATATATACCAATCATCTTTTATTCGTTCTGGGTAGCGGAGCCATTCGTCAAAAATAATTTTAAACCAAGTTTCATCGTCTCTCTCCACCTTACCACCAACTTTTAGAACAATGCCGTTTCTAAGTTGGGCTACAACCGGATAATCAAGACCGGGGCCGCTGCGGACATTTAGACAGTCGCCTTCAAAATGTGGTCCGCAACCGTTTGTCACTTCTACATATTCAAATAAAACTTTATCAATTGGTATAACCTCTTTCTCGGTAGATGTGCCGACCTCCACGATGACTGCTTCTTCAGAGTGTAGAAAAGGGCTACTTGGGGCAGTTTCGTGTTTGTAGTCTATATTTACAGGGTCAATTGTGATTGGTTGGTTTGCTTTAAAGTCTACTTTATTTACTTCAATGGTGGCTATGATTGTAATTAAGAGTAGAAAAATCAAAATAGCCATTATTCTCAAAATGATGTAGGTTTTATCTTTTTTATGTTGGCGTCTGGTCATATATGAATCATATTACATCTGCACAAATTAAAAAGACTAGACGCGGTATTATATGTCCTATTTAATTGTGGGGGTGTTCCTAAGAGGAGCTGGTTACAGACTCATTTGTCGCCTGGTGTACCAAAGTGAGATCAAAGCCGATGACCAAACGATGATAAAAATACTCCACCATAGCCCAACGATACTTAAGGTGAAAACGAAAGTCACTAAATAAAAAGCAGTTAATGGCACTATAGTCTGTCTAACTACTCCTAAAATCAAAGGGAAGATTGGTTTTTTAAGCCCGCGCAAAATGGCTTCTGTCACAAATATTATTCCGTATGCCCAAGTGATAAAGGCCGCGACAGCTAAGTATCCAACTCCAAAGCCAATTATATCTGGCTCCTCTGTAAAGAGTTTCATGAGTGGAGCAGCTGCAAAGAAGAGGATGGTGGTGCCAATGGTTCCCAGGATTAAAATATACCTTATTCCGACAGCGGCAATTTCTGTAATACGGTCGTGTCTTTTAGCGCCGTTATTTTGTCCTATCAGGGCTAACACAGCCATATTTATACCCATACTAGGAATAAGAACCATTTGTTCAACACGAATAGCGGTTCCGTAACCGGCCACCGCCTCTTTACCGTATTGACTGACAAAATAAGTAATAATAAAGGCGCCGATAGCCACCGTCATCATATTTAAACTGGCTGGTAAACCTTGTGACATTATGTCCGCGTAAATCTTTTTGTTTGGTTTTAGGTAGCAACTGAGGCATTCTCGGTCAATTAATTTGGTCTGCCAAACTTTGTAACTAATATAGATAAGCCCGAGCAAATTACTGATGAGGGTCGCGACAGCGATACCCAAGATACCTAGGGTTGGCAGACCAAACCAACCGAGGGCTAAGGTTGGACTAAGAAGAACATTTAAGAAAAAACCTGCAACAAGCACGTTGCGGTACGATTTAGTATTTCCAACGGCGTTAAGAATACCGTTTAGGATAATTACCATGGCAATGAAAATTGAGCCAAGGAAAATTGGCTGCATATAGGCTAGGGTGGCCGTAAGGTATGAGTCAGAGGCACCTAGAAATTTAAATAAAGTTGGAGCGGCCAGGTAACCGGCAATGGTTATGATGATAGAAGTGATAAGACCAAAGGAAATGGTTTGGGTGGCGTATAGCTTGGCTTTTTCGGTTTTTTGAGCGCCCAGCTCGTTGGCGATAAGAGCGGTTACACCGGTACCGATACCAATGGCCAAGGCGATGATTATAAAGAAGACAGGAAAGGTAACAGAGAGTGCTGCTAAAGCTTCTCCGGAAATTTGACCTGCTACCCAACTGTCCACGACGTTATACATGGTATTAAAGAAGAAACCAATAGAAGCAGGCACAGCGATAGAACGAAGCAGTATTGGTACTGGTTCATTGGTCAGTGAACGGTGTTCGGTATTTGTCATGTTTTTTAAGTATACATTATTCGTTATATTTATCTGGTACTGGTAGTATGACAGTGATAAAATATTCAAATATGAACAACCTGCATAAAATTTTTATTTTCACGTTAGTGGTTGTTTTGGTCGGTTCTTATCTTTTATATAAGCCAGTTCATGCACCAGTTGCGATTGATGGTGGCTTGGGTGAAGATAAGAGTCAAATTAATAGTGATAACAATGAGACAACTATGGCACTCACTTTAACTTCACCAGCTTTTGCTGATGGTGGGTCAATTCCGGCAAGATACACCTGTGATGGTGAAAATGTAAATCCTGAGTTACACATTTCTGGTGTTCCAGAGGGTACAAAATCGTTGGTTCTAGTGATGGATGATCCAGATATTCCGGATAGTGTGAAGGAAAGTCGGGGAATAGAGAAGTTTGATCATTGGGTGTTGTACAATATTC
This sequence comes from Candidatus Nomurabacteria bacterium, assembly GCA_023898525.1. Taxonomy (NCBI): domain Bacteria; phylum Candidatus Nomuraibacteriota; species Candidatus Nomurabacteria bacterium. The sequence goes on along the minus strand of CP060227.1, from coordinate 229,828 downwards.
CGCCAGATACAACCGTGATTAAGGAAGGAGAGATGGTTGGTAGTGAAGGCTTATCTTCGCGTGGTGAGGTCGGGTACGTTGGTTCTTGTCCGCCAGATCGTGAGCACCGGTACTTTTTCCGACTTTATGCATTGCCTGATATTGTGAATTTTATTAAAGTCCCAACCCTTGATGAGGTAGAGGTAATAGCCAAAGAGTCAGCGATAGAAAGTGCTGTTTTGATGGGTAAGTATGAGAGGATAAAATAAAAATAATAAACCCCTCAATTTTGAGGGGTTTTAGACGGTTTCTAAGCAGCCTCAAACCTAGCTTTATTTTCCGTCATCCATTTTTGCATTTCTGCCTTCTGTTCTTCCTCGGTCCTGTTTCCTTGTTGCTGCATAAAATCAGCGTGAGCTTCTGCATAGTGAGGTTTTAGAGCTTCCATCCACTCCTCAAAAGTTTCGCCTTGAGCTTCGTGTTCGCATAAATCACATTTTAGAGTTTTCATAGATATTTAGCTTTTATATAAATAACGTAATAAATATAACATACAAAAAGCCGCCTTTCATGAAAGGCGGCTTTTTGTTGCGAGTTTTACTGGTACAAGTATTGTTCTTTCTTTGGGAACAATTTTATGTTTTTGGTGGTGTGGAGCTTGTAAGCGATGAAAGCTAGTATGGTTATAAACAAAGCCTCACCCCACTCTGACTCATGTCCGCCTTGTATTTCCAGATAGCGTGGAATCCATGGCCAAAGTCCAGCCCAGAGATAAACAAATTTCCAGGAAAGGTTAGTGATACGACTACCAAACAGAATAAGTAGAACAACCGCACCATCCAATATAAATACAAGGTAAACTAGATATTTAGTTATTTCTTCACTAAATCCTAAGGTACCTACTAACTCAATAAACTCCGGGTCTTGCATGAGTCCACCCCAAGCGTGTCCAGCGTAAATAAATACTAAGATTAAAGCCGGGATATACAAAATCCATTTCTTTAAATTTGACATAACAATTTAATATTAAAAATAATTTTACCAATCCTATACAAGAAGGTATGTGTGGTAAATATTTATTTATTATACATGTTTAGTGTGGGTAAAAATTAAATAAGGTGGATTATTGAAGTAGTGAATGTGCGCTTCCACAGATTTTTTTTGCATGCTTAAAGATGTCTGGCTATACTAACCAGTAATGCGCAACGGTAGTGGGGGGCTTGGTGGCATGGTTGAACGCAATTAAAAGTTTTAATTTAATAAGCACAACTCATGCAACAACGACCTGTCACTAGCGATCTTTTTCGTTTTTTTACCCTTAGAACACCTCAACTTTTAGACCCTGCCCGCCGTGATTCGGGTTTTATTTATATATCTTCTGAATTAAGTGCTAAAAGTTTGATCATTAAAGACCTTAGCGATGATTTGCCGACGGCCCGAGAAGAATTGCAGTCAGCCGCTAAAAAATTCAAGTCGATAAAAACTTATCGAGAGGTCCGGGAATTGGCACCAGGATTATATGATTTTTCGCATTGGCTTTCTAAACGGCGAGCCAGTATTACTTTAGCTGATGTAGAGAAAAAGCTGGCTGGTCTAAATGGTCTTAGCGCAAAGAACGCTCGGGTTGTGTGGGATAACCTTTTTTATCAACTTATTGTACGAGACTCGCCGGTCACTAGGCAGGCTTGCAGTCGTCTTTTAGTAGCGGATAATTTCTTGTACCACTTTAAGGAAACTGATTTTAAAGATTTGGCAGTTGAGTTGATAGAAACTCCGCGGACTCCAAAGTCGCCGTCAAAAGAGAAGCGGGTCGAACTCTATCTGCGTCGATTGGCTAATGCTAAGGTGGTGATACCAAAGGCCTTTTCGACCGAACGACAAACCGATAGTAGTACCTCAGCTGGTTCTGGTTTTGGTAAAGGGGGTATATTGGATCGTTTTGGTCGTTCACAAAAGATGGCGCGTGGCAAAAGTCGTTTAAATACTTATAAAACTCTAAAGAATGACGTATCTTTAGTGAGTAGTAAGGTTGATGAGGATGCTACGATTGCGGCTGTTGGATCAGAAATTGTATCCAAAAAGATATCTTTAAGTACCACCGCCAAGGATTTTTTTGATCGCAGCAACACTAAAAAGAAAACCGTTACAGCACTGGAAAGTGACTTGAATAGCTCTATCCGTCGGACTCGGAGCGAACTGCATAGTGTAGCTAGAGATACTGGGGCTCTGCGGTATGACGGTAATGCAGACATAAAACCTTTTACCTCTTACTTAACTATAAGCGAAGCAGATGACCTTGGGTCGGATGTTTTTCTTACTCTTAACACTAACACAGTTGGGGCCAAGCCCACCTCAGTTTCTTATAGTTTAAAGAAAGGTAATACAAAAGTCGCTTCAGGAAAGGAGGTGGAGATAGTGGAGAATGACGATAGTCTGTTGAACCTTAAACTTTTTCCAGGTAAGGACATAGACACTTCAACCGATGATAATTTTGGTTTTACCGGTAAATTTATTTTCGATGATGGATCTGAAATGGAGCTCGAGATTCCAAACATAATACCTGAACTACCTTCAATTGGTGTTGGCAAAGGCACTAAAGAAACCGAAGAGACAGAGGAAACTGAGGAGGGATCAACCGAATTGTATGGGGTTAATCGACTCGGGATTGGTATTTTCCGTAAGGTTGAACAAGAGGTTTGTTGTTATGTGCCGGGTGAAGTATCACGGATTGAAAATATTATGGCACGTGAGTACAAAGAGCGACATACTCGAACTCTGTCATCGACTGAGACTACCACTGAAGAGTCAACTGAATCTGAAGTTGAAAATCAGACCGACACTTCATCAACGGTACGCAATGAGTTGCAGTCAGAAATTGCTAAGGTGCTGGAAAAGGGGACGGATCTTGGGGCGGGAGCCTCGGCTGGTGTGTCTGGTGAGTATATGGGCGTTACTGTATCGGCGGAAGGTAATTTTGATTACGCTTCTGCTAACTCTGCTTCCACCTCAGACACTGACGCCAAGACTTATGCTGAAGAAGTGGTAAACAACGCGCTTGAACGTATTGTTCAAAAGACCTCTTATAAACGAACTGTCAAAATGCTTGAAGAGTATGAGGAAAACAACCGTCATGGCTATGACAACCGTGAGGGTGACGAACATGTGACCGGTGTATATCGTTGGATCGATATTGTTTATGTTAATCGACTTATAAACTACGGCAAGCGACTGATGGTAGAATTCTTGATTCCTGAACCGGCTAAGTTTTATAAATTTGCTCTAGAACAGCAAGCGCTAGAAGCTAGTGGTGTAACTGAAGAAGAAATCGCCAGCATTACTCCACCACCAACTTTGGCAGATCTGGGTATTAAGGGACCATCTGATATCGAGGGTTATGATGAGCCAAACTACGAAGAATTAGCAGCCGAATATGGTATTACTATCAGTGCTCCAGAGACGGAAACCAGTTCGACCTCTAAGACATATAATGCTTCAAATTTAGATAAAGGTGACGAATTCACCGGTGGTGGGCAAGTTGCTCTACCGGCTGGCTATCAGTGTACCAGTGCTAATGTCAGTGTTTCGTTTCGTTATGATTCAAAAAAGAATGTTGGCACCAACTGGCGAATTACTGTTGGAAGTGAGGTTTGGACAAAAGATGTTAAAGGAAGCGGTAATGATGATAGACATAAGGATTATTCATTTACCTTAAACATGGATGAGCCAATTGGTGACTTGGTGGAGGTGGCAATTTCCGGACATCGTACTTTAAGCTACAGTTTAAATGTTACCTTGAATTGTGAGATTGATCCTGATGAGTATGCAGCTTGGCAATCTGATGCTTATGACAGTCTGCTTGATGCTTACGAAGAGGCGCTTCGTGAATATGAGAGTGATGTGGCCGAGCAAGAAGCGGCTCTAAGTAGTAGTGAGGAAGAGGTGGCTGGGGCGATTCCGTCTAGCTCATACCGTAGTATTGAGCAGCGAGAGATCAAACGAGTGGCAATAGAGATGTTGACTAGCCCATTTGGAATAACTCAGGGACAAGATTTTTACCAAGATAGTATGTACTGTAACGTGCCACAAGTAAACCAAAGCTCAAGTTGGGAAGAGTATTCATCACATGTGAAATTCTTCGAACAAGCTTTTGATTGGAGTATTATGTCGTATCTATTTTATCCTTACTACTGGGCCGGTAAGTGTGACTGGGCTAATTTGGTAAATACTCTGAACGAATCAGACGAGACTTTTGAAGCTTTCTTGCAAAGTGGTATGGCGCGAGTGGTGGTGCCGGTACGCATCGGTTTTGAATCAGCGATTGATTATTATTTAGAGACTGGTGACATCTGGAACGGAGGAGACTTGGTAATCGAGACTGATGATGATCTTTATCTTTCAATTGAAGAGGAGTTGGCTGAGGTGGAAGGTTTTGTTGAGGAAGAGTGGCAAACTCGGGTTCCAACTTCGTTAACCATTATTCAGGGCAATTCTGTTTATCTGGATGATGAAGGTTTGCCGTGTTGTGGAAAGTACGAGGGTGACACACAATTGCTCGGTTCTTCCTCTGTCTTGGGTGGGTCAAGCAGCGACGAAACCGATGAGGATGCAGATACAGATGTCGACACTGATACCGATACGGATGAAAACCCATAATCAATTTTAATTTCCCATGTCCTTATCCTCAGAAAAAGATCTGGCAACCTTGCGTTACACTAGCCCTTTGGCTGATTCGCCCTTTAGTCTTGGTAGTGATGATATAAAACAATATTATTTCGGTAGTGCTGAGAGCGAAGAAGTTAGTGGTGTTGAGTTGGTGGCAGAGACAAATGTATCAACCCCATTGGTTAAGGAATTTTGGGCTTTCATGGATAGAGATGGAAATAAGACATTGGATCCGGGTGAGTATCAGTATAAGGTGTGGGTCTTTGTATCGCGCGATGCTGGTTATCTTAAGGAGGCTTTTACGGCCGCCGAGCCTCTGTCAAATGAAATATGCTTGTTCTTAGAAGATAATAGTAAGGATTTGTTTAGTGGACGCACGGCTTATATTGCGGTTGGTGATGATTTCAAGAATGAGCTGGAAGGTCTCAGGGAAAAAGCGGCTCGTTTTGATGGTGAGCAAATGGAAATCATTAGTCTTATAAATCAAAATGACCAAGGATACAGTCTTGATTTTACCGGTGCAGAAATATCAGAGCTGATTCGTACCGGTAGGATAGAGGATCCATCAATGGAATTTTTGGCTACTTTCTTGATGATCCTCAACTGGCAGACAGTACTGCTGTCAGGCGCTTACTCCCTTGTTGGAGACGGTATTTTAGCGGTTACCGAGTTTCTGCGAGATAAGGTCAAGTTTAAAGAAAAGCATTGGGATTCAAGCAAGGCTGGTTATTCGCCGATTCTTACTCACTACTCAAACCTAGCTGTTAATTCCTTTGAATCTTTATCCGAAGATTTAATTGAAGATATTAGTCGTACCATTAGAGCTGAGATTGATAGTCGTAAACGAGATTTAGAGTCATATGTTCGGACCGCTATGTCAAAATCATACGCTGCAGTTTTGGTGCAATCTGAAGATATCACTTATATTTTAGATAGCGTGTTTGCCAAGGTAGATATCTTTGCCGCCGAATTGACCGCTAAGGTTGAGGCGGCGGTCGGAGCTTTGGCTGATGTTGGTGAGCAAGTAATTAGTGCTATTAACGCTTATTTTTGTGGTCTTTGGAATGCTTTGGTTGAAGCGGTACTTGGACTTATCGATCTTCTTGGTTGGATCTTTGTCGCTCTAGGAGCGGCGGGGGAAGCGATTAAAAATGCCGCGACGGTAATACCAGAAGCTCTAGAGATACTTGATGAAATGGTGCAGACGGTTTTAAGTGCAGATATTTCCGGAATATTTAGCGAGGCGATAGATACTATTGTAGAAGAAGTTAGTAGTTTCAATCTCAGTGCTCTTACTGCTGATATCACGCTTGATAAAGTAGCGTATATGGTCGGCGCGATTGTTGGTTTTATAGTGGAATTGGTGGTAGGTCTTATTTCTTCCGGTGGTATGAGTAGCGTAAGTTCGCTTCTCACCAAGATGGGTAAGATAGGAGAGGATGTGCTAGCTTTTTTGAAAGCTTCAATCAATACAGTTCTAGGTGGAATTACTAAATTTTCTATTGAAACCATACTGCCAATTATTAGAAAAATCATCAGTGTCCTAAGAGGTGGCAGAGCAGCGATTCGTACTGCTATTCGTGAAATCTTCTTGGTCATTGAAAAAGCAGCTACTTTGGGTATGGAGTATATTGCAGAGGTTGCCGGCAAGATTGGTACAACCAGTAGCAAACTAAAATCTTGGCTGGATGATATTGGTATGGCTTTGGTTAAAACAGCTGAAGACGGTTGTGCTATTTGTAAGATACGTACCTGATTATGTCTTTTTGTATTGAATTCATCTACGGTGTTGTTGATAATGGGCGAGCGCGCTTTAAAGATGTTTTTGTATATGCAAAAAATATCCCAGCCTACATGGAAGATGTGATGGCTATCGGAATGGATTCTTTCGGTGAAAATTCAATTGCATTATTCCGAACGATTGGAGATGAGTCAGTGGCTTTCATGAAAGAAACTAAGATGGCTTATCGATTGGTTGTTTATCGGGGAAGGTTTTCTGGTGGAATCGATCTTTTCACCGAAGCGGGCGAGATGCTTTGTCGTGGTACCAAAGCTCAACTAGAGAATTTTATGAACGTTTATCGACTGTCACGAGCGACCAAGAAACGATACATAAGAGAAATAATCAGAGAATTAGAGGACGAAGGTTGGTTATTTGATGTAGAAAAAGCTCGTGAGTATCTTGGTTTAGAAATAAAAGCGTCAAAGCGTGGTTTTGCTCCCGACTATACCTCTTTGGCTGAAACTATCTATCTTGAAGAACCGGTTATTTATCAAGGCGAGTCTTTTTTTGCAAAGATTAAAATTAAGATGAGTGGAATCAGAAGTGTTGACGATGAGCTGGCTAACGCCGCGGCAGACCTGGCAAAAAAACCAGAAGGTTATACTTGGCATCACCTTGATGATTTTGATCCGGTGACTGGTGAATGTACGATGCAATTGGTGTCTGAGAAGGTGCATATGAAAATTATTACCTTACCCGATGGCAGTAAAGTTAAATTACTCGATTATCTTAGTCACCTTGGTTCACCGGCCTTGTGGTCTCGTTTTTATAACTTCGGCTCCTACGGCAAGTATATTGATGATATTACTAAATTGTTTAAATAAATCATTTATAAGAATAATAATTTATTAAAGGTGATTAACTCACGCTCTAATATTTATCTGGTGGTACAATTAGTTAAAGCAAGTCATTTTGCCTTATAAGTTGTCATATAAATAACCTATGGATGAAGAAAAACAAAATGAAGGCCGATCAAAGTCTTTTATTTTTTATTTAATAATTGTTGCGTCAATAGTCCTGGTAGTGGTTCTTTTGGGAGCTTTGTCTTTCTTTAAAATTTTTCCGTTGATTCAATACGAATTACTCCAAAAAATAGGCATTTTACTACTTATCGGCTCCTCGATTTTCTTTGTAGCGAGGGTGGCTTATCGTTTTCATTCAAAACCTTTGGCTATCTCCATGGCGCTTTTTATAACTGGCGGAATTTTTTACGTGTGGGGTGACGAAACTCATCCGCCGCACTTTGCCATGCCGGCCTTTATGCACAGTTATCATCCGGGCGGTCATACGGCAGATTTGCCTTTTAGAAATGTTTTACATTTCTTCCAAGGCTACAGTAATTTTGAGTGGGTAGATGACATTGGAGCTGATCCAAATGCTGTGCCGCCACCAATTGATAGAGATTGGAGTGAAACGGTAAAAGTGTCATTGGTGACCCAAGAAGTAATATCAGAAGTGGCTGATGAAGTGTATTTTAATTACTGGACTTTTAATAAGCAGGTACCGGGTCCGATGCTTCGAGTCAGGGAGGGCGATACGGTAGAGATGACTATTACCAATCATGAATCCAGTTTACATGGGCATAATATAGACTTACACGCTGTTACAGGTCCAGGAGGTGGAGCCACTCTTTCGTTTGTGGAGCCTGGAGAAACCAAACAATTTTCTTGGAAAGCTTTGAATCCCGGTTTATACATCTATCACTGCGCCTCGCCGAATGTCAGTACTCACAATTCTCACGGCCAGTACGGACTTATTTTGGTTGAACCAAAGGAAGGTCTGCCACCAGTTGATAAAGAGTTTTATTTAGTACAAGGCGAACTATATACTAAGGGCGCCTTGGGTAAAAAGGGTCTAACGGTGTTTGACTCAGAGGCTTTGCTCGACGGTAATCCAAACTACGTGACCTTCAACGGACGAATTGAAAAGGATGGGGAGCCGCGTATGAAAGTAAAGACTGGAGAGAAGGTGCGTATTTACGTTGGTAATGGTGGTGTGAATTTAATTTCTTCGTTCCATCCAATTGGTGAGATTTTTGATTTAGTTTATGCTGAGGGAGGAATTGGGGCATTGCCACTACAAAATATCCAAACTACCGCGGTGTTGCCGGGCGGGGCTTCGATTGTTGAATTTACCGCTGAAGTACCAGGTAATATCATCTTAGTTGACCACGCTCTAGCTCGTATGAATAAGGGGGCGTGGGCGATTATTAAAGTCGAGGGTGACCCGCGACCGGATATCTTTGCTCCAACCAACGAGTTTGTTGAGACTTCTAATAACGATTTGGAAATTGATGAAGATGTGGTTGTTGACTCAGGAAAAAACTTGCTAGATGACTTTGGTGTGGCTACCACTGCAGTCGAATCAGACAATGGTGCGGTAAAGACCACGGACTAGTTTTTCTCGGCGGAATTAAAATATAAGTAATATCAGTGGATCTTTTTAATCTCATCACTGAGGTTGGCTTTTATTTCTTGTAAGCAAATGATTTCAGGCTCTTCGTTTTTTATCCATTTAGCGTATAATCATAAAAACATATGCCACAAAGGATATTTAAAAATCGGGTTGGATTGACAGTTGTTATTTTGGCGACTTTATTGCCTATGTTTATGTGGCTCACCATGATGCCGTTGTCTATGCGATTTGGTGACTCATTTTCCGCTCTCACCAGTGTTGGGCAATTAACTGCTCTTGTCGGTATTACACTTTTTTCTCTTACAATTATCCTTAGTGCCAGATTGCATTTTCTTGAGGAATACTTTGGGAGTCTGGATCGGGTTTATCGGATACATCACTATTCTGGGACGATTGCTTTTCTTTTTATCTTAGTGCACCCATTGGCTCTGGCCGTGGCACTCGTGCCTATATCTGTAGTTGAAGCCGCTAAGCTACTTATTCCTGGTGGTGACTGGGCGGTAAACTTCGGTATCCTAGGACTTTTACTTATGATGTCGCTTCTCGTTATTACTTTCTTCGCCAAGTGGCGTTATCAGTACTTACGATTTGCCCATCAGATTTTGGGTGGGGCTTTTTTTCTTGGCGCTTTGCATGCTTTTTTGATTCCGAGCGATGTGTCAATCAATCCTTGGCTTAAAGTATATATTTTTAGTCTGGCTGCTTTAGCTATTGCTGCTTATATTTATCATACTCTGCTCGGTCATGCGTTTAAGAAAAGATATACGTATATAGTTGAAGCGGTCAATGATTTAGGGGAAGGTATTATTGAGGTAGTTATGCGTCCAGAAAATGAAGTAATGCATTATGTGCCCGGACAATTTATTTTTATTAGTTTTGTGGATGGTGGTATGACCAAAGAAGTGCATCCATTTTCGATTAGTTCGGCACCTACAGAGAAATATTTGCGCATCTCTGTAAAAGCGCTTGGTGACTGGACTGGTCAACTTAAGTACTTAAACGCGGGAGCAACCGCGAGGATTGAGGGTCCGTTTGGTGGCTTTTCTTATCTTAAAGGCAAGTGCGGGCGTCAAATCTGGATAGCAGGTGGTATTGGTATTACTCCGTTTCTTAACATGGCACGCAACTTAAGGGTAAATCAACGTGATGACTTGGTAATTGATTTTTATTATGCGACCAAAACAGAGGATGAAATGGTTTTTTATAATGAACTTAAGGCTATTAGTGAAGAAAATTCTAATATTAGTATTATTCCTCATCAATCAGATGAGAAAGGTTTTTTGTCAGCGGACGTCATAAAGAGTACCAGTGGTGACCTTTCCAACACTGACATATTCGTCTGTGGTCCGCCGCCAATGATGCAGGGTTTAATTAAGCAATTTACTGCCGCTGGGGTACCGCGTCGCTTGATTCATACCGAAGAATTTAAGCTCTTGTAGGGTAGAATGTATTTATTATGAAAAAAACTTTCGTTATCTTTGTTGCAATCTTTTGGTCAGTGGTTACTGCTCTCTTGGCGGCGGCTTTTGTGGTTTATGATAATACTGCGCCGGAGGTTGGCCTGATGTCTTCAGATATGAATTCGCTTGAAAGGGTGGAAGATACAGAAGGTGTTTCTGAAGAGGGGAATGGTTTTTTATCTGAGATTACCAAAGGTATATTTGGTGGCGATAAAGAAAAATCTAATGGCGATAATACACTAAGTGATTCGGCCAAATATACTGATCTTGATACTTTAATGGCAATGGAAAGTTTAAAGGTTCGTAAGGAGCCTTCCATTGAAGCAGGGGTAGTAGGTACAGTGTTACCAGGTACCATTGGGAGAGTATTGGTAGATCCGGTAGCTGCTGATGGTTATTGGTGGTACAGAATATCGTATGACGATGGAACGAGAGGGTGGTCGGTAGAGAATTATTTAACTAATGATCTTAGTTTCAAACCTAAGGTTGAGGTTAAATCAACTTCAGGTACAACCAATACTAAAACTCAAACCACAAACACCACCAAGACTACTACCAATACAAATACAACTAATACTACCAACACCACCACAAACACCACCAAGACCTCTTCGGGGATTAGCGCCGCTACTGTCGCCAAGCACAACAGCTCGACCGACTGCTGGATGACGATTGATGGAAAGGTGTATGATGTAACTGACTATATACCGTATCATCCGGGTGGTAAGAGTAGGATTATCAATAACTGTGGTATTGATGCGACTAAACTATTTAATGGTACAACTTCCGGTGGACATAGGCATAAGTCCAGTTCTTACCAATTACTTAGTAAATATTATGTCGGTGTAGCTGCTTAAAATATAAATTATGAAAAAGACTTTTGTACTTAGTTTGATAGTATTCTGGATTGGGGCAACAGCAATTTTAGCGTATGGTTTTGCTAGTTATGCCGAAAAAAAGAAAAACGCCAACAAAGAAATACATGACACTACCGCTAGTGTTGAAATAGAGCAAGTTGACCCGTTGCCGGAAGAATTGGAAACGATTCCAATACCGACTTCTGCTGATATTTCTTCTAATCCAGTGGATGATAGTGTTTTTAATGGTTTATATGAAGACGAAGAATATGAGGAAGATGACGAGTGGGAAGATGATGAAGAATACGAGGATGACGAGTGGGAGGAGGAAGATGATGACGATTAAAATAACCGAGGTGCGAAATTGAGGAGGAGCTTGCGACGGAAAAGGTCGTTCCTCGGTTATTTTATATTAGCAGTTCTTTTATTCAATAGTTTTAAATGTAGTCATAATCTGGTCTAGTGTTTCTGACCCATCTTTGTCTGTATATATTTTTACAATATGTCGGTTTGGTATTAGTACTACGTAGCCATATAATTTACCGTCACTAAAAGCAGCTACGTTTTCTTTTGTTTCACTTTGGAAAACTAAGTCAGGGCTCTTAAAATCTTTTTGGCTTTGAAAGCCGGCGAACTCATTTTTCAGTGTCGCCATATTGGCAGGCTTGTAGCTTCGGTCAACATTTATATAAATTTCATTTCCATCTAGTTCTAGGATAGAGGCGATAATATAATCATCATGGTCGGGATTTACTTCATTGTCTAAAGCCAGTTTAGTTTGAGGGGGGAGAGTTAGAGATATGTCTGCAAAGTAGTTGGTATATTCTGTGTGACTGTCTTTTTGTAGTAGAGAGGTTGGTGGTATTTCATTACCCCAAAAGTCATAGCCGGCTTTAAAAAGGCAGGCACGATAATAGCTAAAGTGCCAATACTCTCGTAAGTCGTTTTTGGATACTTCATCAAATTCCAGTGGTAATAGAAACTTATCGTACACTTTTTGGTTGGTCTCTTTGATACAATCGTATTTCACAGCGAGCGGCGCCTTCGGCGCCGCCAAAAAATACAAAGACCACACCCGCCCAGTATGTGTAAAAGAAGCTAATACATAAAGCACTATCAAAAATACAGCTATTGGTAAAACCCCATAAACCAAAACCTTTTTCATGGAGTAAGTATATCACTTGTAACAAAGTGTACCGATTAATTCTATAATCAAACCAATAGTTAATAGTATTAATCCTACGATTGCAAAATTCCTTTGTTTAATTCTGTCGCTTATGGCTGGAAGTTTAAGATTTTCTTCTTCATCATCACTTGACCAGCGAGATATGCCTAATTCTAAAGCTTTTTCTTTTGTGATCAAAAGACCCCAGGCAATAACAATTGTTCCAATAAAGTTAAATAATGTTGGAGCTACGCTAAAAAATACTTCCATACTCTATAGTTAAAAAAATAAGATATTAAACATACAAAAGATAAAAGAATAGCATTCCAGAAAATACCGATACCAGCCAAGCGGCGATAAAGAGGGAAGTGAAGCGGGGGTGTTTAGCAAAGTAATTTTCACCAGTGGCGTATTTTTTGGCAGCCATAAGAAAGAAAATAACTAGACCAATAAACATTATCAAGGAAAAGGTGCCGTGAAAAATAGCGAGTCCAAGCTCAAAAGGTTCGTGGTGTGAGTCGTGGTGTTCTGGTAGGTGGTGTAGTACTCGAGAAAGCATATATGAGATATTGAACATGATCTCGTAGCCAAGAACAAAGAAAGCAAAACCCCGCATAAAAACACCGGTGTAATAGGCTTTATAGATAATGACTAAAACTGATACTGTGACCAATATTTCGGTAATAAGCGATATGATACTAAAAACTGGAATTTCCATAGCTTGGATTATAGCAGTGTTGGGGTAAAATAAAAAAGTTTGACGGGTGCAGGTTGAGAGGTTTTGGTGATATAATATCCAACTATGAAAATACAATCTATAATATTTCTATCTACCTTCTTGTTGGTAGCTTTTGGTGTGTCTAGCTCAGCCTACGCTGAAACACCACTCACAGCTGGAGTCTCGGATTATCGTAATCAGGTTGAGACAGAGAAAAAAGTTCGAGAGTATTTCGTGGACATTCCAGATATGATTGAGATTGCTCGTTGTGAATCAAACTTCCGTCAATACACCAACAGCGGCGCTGTTTTGCGGGGCGGCTCAGGTGGTCAGATGATCGGGGTATTTCAGTTTAATGAATCTATTCATCTAAATACTGCTAAAAAACTTGGTTTTGATATTAATACTCTTGAGGATAATCTCGCCTACGCCAAATATGTTTATGACAAGCAAAGTACTACACCTTGGATATCGTGTTTAAAGAACCCGGTCGCGCCAGTTGTGACTAGTGTTAATAGCAATGATAAGCAGGGTATGGTACAGCCGACTCGGGAAGAATTGGAAGCAAAAATTAAACAGCTTTTGCAACTCCTCGACCTACTTCAGCAACTACAAAAACTGTTAAAACTACAAGCTGCGTCTTAGGGTTGATAGGTATAGTCTTACCTAACCAGCTTCAAGTTAGTTAGGGTTTGGGGTAAAATAAGTACATGAAGAAATATTTGTCACCAATGATGGTTATGGTCATTGTGCTTGGAATTGGTATTTTTTGGCAGCTAACTAAAGAAGTTCCTGGGTACGAATTAAATCAATATAGCGAACTCTTTCAGTCAGAGATCATACAAGCCGGGGTTGAACGTGGTGGACACCCGATAGAGGGTTTTAGCGCGTTTATTTTTATGCAGATATTTCCGGACCTTGTGCCGTCGGATTTTGGTGGAGTAAAAACCCTTGAAGGCGTGTATCACTTCGATGGAAATGAACTTACATACCAAAGAACCGCTGGTCAACCAGTGACTTCAGCTGAACAGACTATATCTAGTGAAGGCTACAGAACGCTCCTTGCCAATCTCTCAAAGCGGTTAGAGGTAGAGGTAAAGAGTGAATCTGATGTCGCAACTCTACTCGCAGTATTAACACAAAATGAGGAGAGGGAGGGAGAGGGAAAAGATATAAAAGAAATCAATGGTGATGAAGATGGTGCTGAGGACGAGGGTATTGCTGATGTGGATGACGATGTGGTTATGAGTGGCGGAGGAGGTATATTACCATTTGATTCAGGTGTATCGGGTAGGGTATTACTTGGTCCGACCTGTCCGGTCATGCGTGAACCGCCAGATCCTGGGTGTGCCGACAAACCGTACCCTACAACTGTAGAAGTCTACGCAATTGGCAGTCATAGTAATGCGCCATTTTCGATAATAAATACTGATAAAACTGGAGTTTATAAAGCAATGCTTCCACCTGGAAATTACACACTTCAGCCAGTCGGCGGAAGTCCATTTCCAAGTTGTGGCACGGTTGATATTACTGTGACGCCGGACACAATGCTAGACGTTGATTTGTCGTGTGACACGGGTATACGGTAGTTAGGTGATTGGTGTAATAATCTTAAGCTGAAGTAGGATACCCTCATCTTATCTGTTAGAATTAAATAATTGCTAGATAAGAAAAATAATAACTATGCAAAAATTTATATTGTTAATCAAGGGCGGCAGTCCCGATGATTCAAATCGAGAGGAAATTATGGATCAATGGAAGACTTGGGTAGATGATCTAAGAGGAAAGGGTATTTTAGATAGTATGGGACCTTTTGAGGAAAAAGGAAAGGATATAATTGGTACCGACATGTCAGTTTCCGATTATCAAGCTGAGGTTGGTGGATATCTGGTGGTAAACGCAGACGATATGGACGCTGCGGTAGAAATAGCAAAAGGTTCACCATCATTAACTCTAGGAGGAAGTGTTGGTGTACACGCTGTACAAGAAATGGGTCTATAAGAACTTTGTCATTGATTATCTTAGGATAAGACGTGAGCACAAAATCCCCGAAAGGGGATTTTGTGCTCCGCTGGGTGGAGGATGTTCGAACTTGTATTATATAAAAAGCTACCCTACAGCTATTGCTGAGGGTAGTATGTTGAGAACAGAATTTAAATGTTAAATGAGGTATCTATACTTATTGTGAAAATTGTCACTATGTACTTTTGCTATACAATAGGGTATCTCAATTGTTTCAATTTCTGTCACGTATAGTAATTTAAGTAAGTGCACTATACCCAGGAGATTAGAGGCTGCTATACCACCTTCAATGTCACAATCAGAGCCGCCAGCCATGAGTACTCCTGCATTGGTCCATATTTCCACATAGACGGAATGTTCATTAGGATTGTTTTCATTGCATTCTGCGTATATGACACGCAAGCGCGAAACTGTACTACTACCATCTAGGGTCCAATTAAGATGGGCGATTAACGTGTTGATTTCCGCATCAGCATCTGTTCTTGGTATAAATCTTACTTGTCTATTTTTATAAGGACCACAACTATCGTTCTCGTATGCGGGTAAATCTAAACCAAAAGGATGTTCTTCGCATGTTAGTGCTGAATCAGCCCATTTACCCATAAGTAACATATACCCAATATTCATGTCCTGTCTAGTCATGAGTGCATGAATTTTTTGAAGCGGTACCTTTTTAATGTAATCGGTTTCAGTTATTGCCATTTTTGGTTCTCCTCACGAGTGTCTGAAATTTAAAACGCTACATCAATCTGTATTAAATCATAAAAAACTTAATCTGTCTAGCTCCGCTGGGTGGAGGATGTTCGAACTTGTTGATATCAATATAAAACAAAAACTCGTGGTGAAAACTATTACTAGTTACACCACGAGTGAGCTATTATAAAACATATAGGTTTATCTTAATTGAACATCAACTTGCTCAGATTATTCAGTAACTACTTTAGATTTGTCATGCTTTTCAAATAGTTCTTGCCACCCACTTTTTTCATCACAAGAAAAAGAGGTTGCTGAGAAGCTGTAGACAAAATTTTGAACCAGTCTGCTTAAAGGTAACTCCTCGGGCGCCTGTTGTGCCATCTGTAGGGCTATTTCACTTACAGTACATTTATTGTTCTTCATATCTATACTGACTGCATACCGAGCAGTGAACGAATGGTAGTGATTTCCTGAGCGAGCGTATACAACATATGGGTGACCGTCAGCAATTACAATACGGCAGTTAAAAGTTACTTCAGACATAAATAATCTCCTATCTGGTTGTTTGAAATCTTTGTAAATTATACATTTTTTTGGGTAAAGTGTCAATGATTTGTACGATCTCACCACCTTTGAGACTCTATCTCATAATGTTCTCTATAATACTCCATGGGCGACAAAAGACCCAGTCCTTCATGCGGTCTCTCATGGTTATACCAATACAACCATTCATTCAGTGAATCATTGAAGTCAGGAATACTATCTCGAAGCAGGGATCGGTGATAAATAATGTGTTCTTCTTGAACGGTACGATTGAATCGCTCTATATAGGCATTCATCTTAGGACAACGTGGATAAGTGTGATAATGGTTGATGTTAAGAGTTAAACAAGCTTCGTGGAAGTATTTAGCGAATTCTGAACCATTATCAGTCTGTATCTCATCTATACTAAAAGGGGTATAGTGTATAAGTTGTTTTAGAAAGTCTCGAGCACTATTTGAAGAATGACTGGTATAAGTACGAGCGTAAGCAAACCGTCTTTCTATGTCTATGGCGGTGAGTATGTACCGTTTAGTGCCATCTATGTGTCTCACGATAGTGTCTATCTCCAAACCTTGTTTTTGTGGTCTTCTTTGTTTTTTAACCTTGGTTTTTCTTTGTTCTTTGTGTGTACCACTCTTAGCGTACCAAGAGAGCTTAACTGGATTCGGTAGTCTACCTAGTTCTTTAAGATCACTGATACAGCGATTAACATAGGAAACTGACACCTTGAATCCTTCCTTCTTCAATAGCGGTACCAGCTTTTTCCCACCAATCCGTGGTCGCTTAGTACGCCAGTTGATAATAGCTTGCTCTAGTGGTGGTGATATCTGTCTCACTCTTCGTTTCTTAGGAGCAGTACTCTTGGGGTCTAGGGCTTGGATATTACCATTACTATCATTTAGTTCTTTTTGCCATCTAAATAAAGTTGGTCTAGATACGCCAAAAGCATCTTTGGTGGTATTAGTACCATGTTTTTGCCAAAACGTGAGTATTTTAACTCTTCTTTCGACCTCCTGTTTGTTTTTCATTGTCTGCCACTTTAGAGCACTATCAGCCGCTTTGGCAAACCCTCTGGTGTTCCTTAAAATGTTATGTATTCTCATTACTCCTTATTTAAGGAGTCTCATATGTATGTGAGATTATTCAGATTTGCTCCGCCGGTAGGATTCGAACCTACGACCAATTGGTTACACTTGTCCTAATATTTCTAAAAGGGGTGGACTATATCATCATCCTTTTCAGTTTTTTGCTGTTGTTGGATGCGAGGCGCTTCCCCAGCTCTAGATTTAATTTTCAAAATTTTGAAAATTAAATCTAGAGCTGGGTACTCCATAAAGGATAGTCTCTGAACCTTCAAGAGTTTTTCAACTCAAGCTTGGCTGCTGATTACCTGCAACATTACTTGCTAAGGCTTCCAGCAATTCACCTCGTTTTCGACCTACTTTTCAGTAGGAAGCTGCGTGATACCATCGTGTAGTTCCATGTGGCAATTTGCACAAACTAGGATGCATTTATCAAGTTCTTTCTTGATCTTATTCCAAGATCTAGTGAGTCCTTTTGCAGAAAGACCAAAGTCTTTCTTGTTAGCATCTTTGTGGTGAAAGCTTAAAGCTCTCTTGCATTTTTTATAACCACAAATTTGACATTTGCCACCCCCGTATTCAATTGCCATTTCCTTCAGTTTTCTTCTTCTGTCAGAAACAGCTTTTTTCAAATACTCGGCACGATCGGCATATGTTCTTTTGTCTGGTACACTCATTGTATTTAGTATATCAGGCTTGAAACACGGTGTGTTCACAGCCAACTGCTCTACCACTGAGCTACGGCGGAATATTTAATTGTGATTGTTCTGGCTATTAGCCACTTAAGTCTGGTTTGACTCAAGTGGTTGTATTGTACAGAAAAAATTGGAATATTCAACTTTTGCCGCTGGAGGCATGTGTTTGTGTGGAGGGATGGTGGGTGCCCCGCAGCGTAGCTGCGGGGCATAAGCTCTATTTTGGTGTATTTATCAACTGGTGTTCAACTTTATGAGATGTAGTATAATGAACGAGTTACAAGTTTAATGTTTTGTATGCTTACACTTTACTATAAACCCAATTGTTCTTTTTGCCGTCGAGTACTGGCGGTAATTGACCGTTTGGATCTAGAGGTTGAACTAAAAGATGTGACTGAGTCGGCTAATTTGGCTGAACTTCAAGAAAAAGGGAATAGCTCACAAACTCCATTTTTGATAGACACTGACAAAGAAGCTGCCCTTCACGAATCCGATGATATAGTGGCACATTTGCAAACTAACTATGGAAAGACGGCTGCTACTCCGGCTCGACCTCGTATACACATTAGTGACAGCGCCTGTGTCTCTTGTGAGGGTTAGTGTATGTATGTAAAGGTGCGGGTGACACCAAAAGCCAAAAAGGAGACAGTAGAGAAAACAGGTGAGTTGGTTTATGAAATGGCAGTTAAAGCGCCAGCGGAAAGAAATTTAGCCAATCAGAGAGTCAGAGAATTGCTGGCAGAAAACCTCGGGGTAAGTGTAAAAGCGGTAAGGATTGTCTCTGGACATCACTCGGGTAACAAAATTTTTGATGTAAAGATGTAGGGTATAAGAATTAAGAAAAAAATATGTCATTCTCAAACATAATATTCAGGAACACAAATGTAACGGTTGAAGAAAAACTTCACGATCTGGTTGAGCAAAAGTTTACTTCTCTAGAGAAATATATTGGTGATGAAACTGATTTGAAGTGTGAAGTAGAATTTGAAAAAATCGCTTCACATAATACTGGTGATATATACAGAGTTGAAGCTAATCTATGGTTGAGTGGAAAAATGCACCGCGCGGAAGCAACTAAAGATACTTTTGAAAACGCTATCGATGAAGTTAAGGAGGAGCTTGATCGGGAGTTAAATAAGGATAGTAGTAAGCGACAGACTTTAATGAAAAAGGGTGGTCGAGAAATAAAGGAAGCGATGCGGTCAGGAGGAGAAATTTAAAAAATAAAAGCCGCGTCGAGCAAATTTGCTCGACGCGGCTTTTATTTTTAAATTCTACTTAAAATAAGCTGAAAAATCAGTCTCGGATTTTCCTTCTGGTACTATTTTGTTGATTACAAGCTGACCAGAGTTAGTCAACACAGCCTCTTTGATTTTAAAACGCTTGTCATTGTATATAAAAAAAGTTTCCGGCCAGCCAGCAAAAGCGCGGATTTTTAGAAGGGCTTTATAGGCTCCTTCTCCTTTGGGCAAGTTGTATGGGTCGAGCTGCAACTCACCCATGTTTTTAGTGATTTTGGTACATAAAGTTGCTTGGCTGTGGTCTTGGTCTGTAGGTGTAATATTGCCCGAAGTCCAGTTTGGTATCGTCTTGGCTAAGAGTTTGCCACCGATTTGTCCTAAGGTCATGTCCAGTTCGGTGCCGCTAATCGGCCATTTTTCTGATGGTATAGTCACTTTAGCTTGGGCGATAATTGGTCCGTGATCCATTTCTTCGTCTAGGACTATGATGGAAACGCCGGTTTCGCGCTGGTCGTTTAAAATAGCACTACGAATCGGGCTCGGGCCACGTAACTTTGGAAGAAGTGATGGGTGAACGTTGATGGTTTTAAATTTGGGTAGATCAATTAGCCACTTAGGTAAGATTTTGTTGTATGCCACCACGACAAACAGGTCGAAATTTCCAGACGCTAGTTTGGTTTTAACATCTTCGTCTTTATAACTTTCTGGTTGGAAAACTTCGATACCATTTTCTTCTGCCCAAACTTTGGTTGGCGGGGGAGTAAGCTGTTTTTTTCGGCCACTTGGTCGATCGGGGTTGCAAATAACCAAGTTAGGGAGGATTCCTGACTTTTTCAATTCTTCTAGTACCGGCATTGACAGCGGTTCACCGCCAAAGTAGGTAATTTTTAGATTAAGATTATTCTGCATCGTTTTCTTCATTGGTTGGTTCATTGTCTTTTTTCTCCCAGACTTTTTCTGCCACATCGACAAAAAGGATTCCGTCCAAGTGATTGTATTCGTGCTGTATTATTTGCGCCAAGAGTCCACCAGCTCCTCTGGTGTATTTTTCACCGTTCTCGTCCAAGGCTTCAAAGGTGACATTGGTGGCGCGGCGGACTGTACCATAGCGGTCTTTTACTGACAGACAACCTTCACCGACCAGGTGGGTTTTCTTAGAGGTTTTTATTATTCTTGGGTTAATAGCGACTAAGGTGGGAAGTCGATCTTCCTCGTCCTCGCTTTTCTTTTGAGTTTGGTCTTCAACTAGAAAAATACGCTTGGCCACACCAATCTGCGGCGCGGCGATAGCTACAGCGATAAAACCATCTACTTCGTAGGTTTTAATCGCGGCACGCATGCCTTTTAGTATTTTTTTTACTGTGCCATCAGTAAATTCTTCAGGTGTAACTTCCTCTGAAATAATATGCAGGGCGGTGTGACTTTCTGGTACTAATTTTGACATAGTTATAATGCGAAAAATAACACATTTTTCTAACCTAGACAATGCGATTAGGGTCAATTTCTATTCGTACGTATGGAGGAAGTTCGCTGCTGACTTTGATTAAATCTTTAAGAGCTTGGCTTTTGGCTGGTAGTCTAAATAAAGCATGGCGTAAGAATTTATCTTTGCCGAAATTAGGATTGGTATAGAAAAACGCCTCGTGCGGTTTGGTTAGTGACTTAATGGTATTTTCGGTCGTGGCTATAAAGTCTTTGTTGCCGGTCCAACTCATTAGGATAAAGGTTGAAAATGGGGGATAATTTAACGCTTCACGCAAGGCCAGCTCATCGTTGTAAAAACTTTCTAGACTGCCGGTTTTTATGTAATGCATTAAATCGTCTGGTTCTGTTCTGGTTTGGACCAACACTTCTTTATGGGAAAGATCCCGTAGTTGTAGCAAAAGACGGAAAATCTCCTCGTCGGCCCGCCAGGTTGGGTTGGAGCGGGCAGCGTCCAGCGATACTACGGCGCTTAGGTCTATTCCTTTTTGACTCAGATAAGCTAAAGCCATTTGTGTACCAACGAGTATCGTGCCTCGGTCAGAATAGAATTCGTCGATAATTTTGCTAGCGCGACGTTTGGTGGAAGCGGTCTGGTTATCAAATAACAGTACTTTATTGTTTGGGAAGTTAGCCACACATTCATCAAAAACGTGCTGAATACCAATGCCGCGTTGCTTTAGCCGCCATGAACCACAGTTGGTACAGGTGTCAGAAGCGCGTACGCGTCGACCGGAGGTGCTAGAAACAAACCACCTATCTTCCTCACCGGCTTTGTTGTAAGTACGGATTAGAGAGTAGGGAGTGTTTGAGTCAGGACAACGAAAAATAAAACCACAGTCAACACAGGCTACGACAGGCGCAATACCTCGTCTGGCTCCATACATGAAGACTCGTCCTCGACCTTCTAGGGCACTGATAGCACGCCTTTTCAACTCCGGGGAAAATAACATGAAAGGTAGGTCGGGTGAAGGTTTGTCTTTTTGTTCGATAATGGTAATCGGACTGGAAAAGGGGATGCGCTTGGTTTCCTCGTTGTAGGTAATGAACAGATCCTGACGACGATAATGCTCATCTTCGCTGCGCGGTAAAATATCGCCCAGTAACACACTGCGTCCGGTGATTTTCGATAAGGTAGTAAGAGCAGTGCGGTGATCTAGGTAGGGACGAGTACGGTCTTTATACAGATTACTGGCGCTGTTTTCCATAATTATGGTCAGCAGATCAACTCGGTCCAAATAAGCGTGACTGGTGGTTGTGATAATCACTTTAGCGATACTAGTGTCTTCAAAGGCGGCGTAAGCTTTCTTTCTTTCTGACTTTGACTGGTAGGGTGAAAAAATAACGATTCTATCTTCAATCCCATGAGAGAGGTTGGCTTTGGCGTACTCTAGATCAGCTGAATTAGGAACTACGAACATCACCGAACCACGTCTAGCCAAAGTGCTACGGATGTAGCTGCGGTAGGCTACGTAACGTTCGGTGGTGGTAGCGGTGAGGATTTGCGGTATCGTTTCCTCTTGATGGGTTAAGGCTGAGACTGTGGGGTATTGATAGTTGCCGTTTCTAATGTCGGGTGATAGGAGTTGATACATGATGGCTCCTAGTGAGCTGGGATAGCTCTCGGTTAGTTTCTCAGCTGTTTGGCGAAGACTGGCCGGTACGGTTGTGGTGTTTTGTTGTTCGGGAAGTTTGCGAAGGGTGAATGAGGCATTGCGGAGGGTGGTCTTGTAGTCAGAGGCGTCCTTACTCGAAATCACAATAGCTTGGTGACTTTTGCCTCTGATTGGCGCTGATAAGATGGTGCCGATTTCGTAATTGACGCTACTGAAGTAGGTCAGGGTGTTGATTTTGGTGGCTTTGATGAGGGGAATTACCTGAATTACGAACATGTGAGGAGTATTGTATCAAAATGGCGGGGAGTTGTAAGGTTTGGGAGTTTTGAAGTAAAACAAACTCCCGCTTTTTATGGGCGGGAGGGTCTAGAGCTGCTAGTAGTTCTATTTGATTGTGTAATACTTTATAACTTCAAGGGCTTCAACTATCTGTTTGTCGTCTGTGGTGTATATATAAAAAATAAACATAGAGACGATAAAAGTTAGGATAGATATCGGTAAGATATATAGAAGGTCGTGAAAACCAGGTTGTTTTTCATCATCGAGTTTGTCAAGGTACTTTTCGGTTTTTGTTTTTAATAAGTATAGAATCAGAGACAGGACTATCAATCCACCAAACTTTAACATTTCTGTGGTTATGTAGGCCAGCAGAACTGCTATCACAAGGGATGTTAATAAAATCGTCCATGCTGAAACACGTTTAATATCATTAGTATTCATTTAAAGATCCTCTCAAAAAAACAAATTAAATTACAAGACTGTTGGAAAATAACATGAATAATATCTTCTGTCAAACTTAAAACTCATCCAAGTACTTAATCTGAGCGCCGAGCGAAGCGAGGCGCTCTACTAGGTTTTCGTAACCACGGTTGATGCTGTAGATATTGCGAAGCACGCTATGACCCTTGGCTCCAAGCATGGCAATGAGAAGGATGGTAGCCGGGCGGAGGGCAGGTGGACAGATAAGTTCGTTAGCTTTGAGTTCGGTTGGTCCGGTGATAAAGATGCGGTGCGGGTCAGCTAGTACGGTGTCAGCTCCTAGTTTTTCGAGTTCGGTAAAATAAATGGCGCGTTTCTCATAGACCCAGTCGTGAATCAGGGTTTGACCCTTAGCTTGCGTAGCGATAACGGCGAAGAAGGGAAGGTTGTCGATGTTTAAGCCTGGGTAAACAGAAGGGTGAATTTTTTCATGAAGAGCGACCAGTTTTGATGGTTTTGTCGTAATATCAACCAGCTTGGTGAAATTATTGTGCGATAAGTAAGGCTTGGACTTAGTGTACTTAAAGCCCATTTTTTCTAGTTTTAAGAGCTCCAGTTCTAGAAAATCAATCGGACAGCGAGTAATGGTGATAGCTGAGTTGGTGACGATAGCGGCAGCCAAGAAAAACATACTATCGGTCGGGTCTTCAGATAAGGTGTATTCAACATTTTTATTAATATTTGATATTCCAGTAACGGTTAGGGTGGTGGTGCCAATGCCATCTATCTTTACGCCTAGTAGTTGAAGAAAGATGCAGATTTCTTGCACCATGTAATTAGCGGTGGCGTATTTGATGACGGTAGTGTTAGGAGTCAAGGCGGCGGCAAACAGTGCGTTTTCAGTAACCGTGTCACCTGATTCGTAAAGGATGACTTCTGAAGGTCTCTTGTTGCTTTTAGTTATTTCAAAGCTGTCATTTGTGGCCTTTATATTTACACCAAAGTTCTCTAAGGCGAAAAAGTGCGGCTTGACGGTGCGGCTACCGAGTTTGCAGCCACCGGATTGTGGTAGGTTAAATTTTGCAAAATGATGAATTAGTGGACCGATAAACATGACAATGCTGCGGGTTCGCTTGGCAGCTTCAACGTCAATTTTGTTGAGTTGGTATTTCTTGGGTGGAGTAATCGTGATGGTGCTACCTTGCCACTCAACTCTACTACCGATGCTCTCTAGAACTTCAACGATGCGATGTACTTCTTCAATTCGGGGCATGCGGTGCAGGGTGGTGGTACCACGGTTTAGTAAGCTGGCACAGAGTAGGCCAACAGCGCCATTTTTAGAGGTGTTGGTTTCTATAGTACCGTTTAGTTTGTGTCCACCTTCAATTTCTACATTTACTGTACCAGGGGAGAGAGTGATCAGATTCTTGCCTAGCGCCTTACCGATTCGTTTGAGCATGTCAGCGCTGATATTTTGCTTGCCAGCTTCCATTCTGGCTACGGCACTTTGGGTGGTTTTTAATGTCTTGGCTAATTCGGTCTGAGTAATACCCTTGGTTTCTCGTAAGTCTGCTATCTTGTGTCCAATATTTAACATAGAAACACAGTATAGCATATATGCTATACGGTGCTAGTGGTCAAAGAGTGTAGAATACCAAGGCTAAAAATACCAAGGGAAATACCAAGGGTAACCCTAGGCAGGCTTGCCTAGGGTTACCCTTGGTATTTTTTTAGCCCACCCTTTGTTGTTTTCGAGAAAGAAGGTAATATATACCCAAAACATGGCCTGGAATAATTTGAACCCAAAAATTGGCATAGATCTTGGTACTACCAGCATTCTGGTGTTTGTACCTGGTCACGGGATTGTACTAAACGAACCATCGGTGGTGGCGGTGTCTGATGATAACCGAGTGGTGGCAGTTGGAGCTGAAGCAAAACGGATGATTGGTCGTACGCCAGATACGATTCGTGCTTACCGTCCGATGAAGGATGGAGTAATTGCGGACTATCGGGTGACTGAGGCTATGCTTCGCTACTTTTTGCGCAAAGCCCTTGGTCGATTCAATATTTTTAAACCGGATGTGATGGTGTCAGTGCCGGCGGGAGTCACTTCGACCGAAAGACGGGCTGTGGTGGAAGCGACAATCAAGGCGGGGGCCAAGAACGCCTATGTGGTAAAAGAGCCGATATTGGCGGCGATTGGGGCTGGGGTGCCGATCTATGAGGCGCAGGGGCATATGATTATTGATATTGGTGGTGGTACGATCGATGTGGCGGTTATTTCTTTGGGAGGTATCGTGGCTTCCAACTCAGTTAAATGCGCCGGTAACCGGATAGATACAGCGATTGTTGATTATGTGAAAAAAACTCGCAATTTATCTATTGGTGAAAAAACGGCTGAAGAAATTAAGATAACTATCGGCTCGGCCTTGCCCTTGGAAGAGGAGTTGGTGATGGATATTAAAGGGCGTGATGTCTTGTCTGGTTTGCCGCGTACTACCGAGATGCGTACCAATGAAGTAGTGCGGGCAATTGGCCGAGAATTGCGAGAAATGGTCAAAGCTATTAAGGATGTTTTTCAAGACACTCCTCCGGAACTAGCCTCGGATATTATCGATGGTGGAATAATAATGACTGGTGGAACTTCACAGTTGCGCAATTTTCCCGAATTAATCAAGCGGCGTACCGGTGTTAAGGCGCAATTGGCCGACCAAGCACTCTTTTGTGTGGCTACCGGTACTGGTATTGCATTAGAGCACCTTGATACCTACAAACGGACAGTGCTAGCTAAACGATAGTGACTTAATAGAACTGCCCCGCGCCGTAGGCGCGGGGCAGTTCTATTAAGGGGATAGTCTTGCTTTTATGTGTCAAAACTAAGATACAATGTGGCTATGCCAGAGGGAATACCTAAGAAATTCACTTCTCCGGAAGAGGAGATTAGTTATCTGCGTGAGCAAATTGCGGCGCGTGAGCGCGAGCTTTTGGCTCGTAGTCCGGAAGTAGACCAGGCTGATATCGAAACTGTTGGTAAGCAGGAGATTAGAGAATACGCTTCTTTTACTCCTAGGTCAGTCCTTGATCCTAAACACAAATTTGCTGAAGCTGATGTGGCGGTGGCCAGCGAGCAGGTGGCTTTAGCGGCAGATCCGGTGGAAGAAATAGTACATATTGCGCTAGAAAAAGGGATTAGAAATGCGTTGTCGGTTCTAGAAAAAACCGACAACGCCTACATTATCGACCAAGTCCATCGTCGTTTGGTGGAGCAAATTCGGTCTGGGGTAAATATTCAGGATATAAAAGAGGGGATGCCGACTTGGCACCTACTTCATATGACACTTTATGAGCTAACTTTACCGGAGACTAAAGCAGCTGATGGGCGAGAATATCAGTTATCAGAGCTGATCGGGATGATGGAGCAGTTGTTTGCCGGCCTTAGAAATATTGGTTCGGAGCAGTCGCACAATCATTTTGCTATTGAGATTGCGGTGGCGGATTTTAGTGATGATATCGTATTTTATGTTGCGGTTCCTAATCAGTTTGTCACCTTATTTGAAAAGCAGGTATTGTCGCTGTTTCCACACGCTGAACTGACAGTGCAGGCGCATGATTATAATATCTTTGTTGATCAAGGAGTAACTTTGATCAGTGAGTTAAAGTTAAAAAAGCATCCAATTTACCCAATTCGTACGCATGACGGCTTTACCTCTGATCCGCTGGCGGTTATTTTAAATGCTTTTTCTAAAATTGAGCGCGAAGGCGGCGGTGCGGCGGTGCAGTTTTTGATGCGTTATCCGCAAAAAAAATACAACAAAAGTTACAGCGAAGTGATCAAAAACATGCAGAAAGGTATGAAAGCGGGTGAGGCAATTTCGCGTAGCACTATTGGTGGTGAGATTATGGGTTCTTTGTCTGATTTAATCTTTAGCAAAAAACCAAAAGAGGGTGAAGGTTCATCATCGACCATAGAGTCCGATAAAATTGAAGTATTCTCCCGAAAGGTCAAGTCAGAGATTGTAGAAACAAATATTCGGATAGCAGTTTCAGCTCGAGACAGCGCTAGAGCCGAGCAAATTTTAGGAGAGATTGAATCTACCTTCAATCAATTTGATCTGGTTGATGGTAATAGTTTTGCGCCTAAGCGGGCCAAAGGAAGTCTTAAATCACTTCAGAAAGCTTTTGCTTTTCGCGAATTTTGGACTAAAGCGATTATTCCGTTCAACTTGACTGAATTATCAACTTTGATTCATTTTCCAGGTAATGGTGTTCTATCTTCACCGCAGTTTAAACAATCGCATGCCAACACGGCAGCGGCTCCCAATGACATGCCAACCGAAGGAACATTGCTTGGTATAAATAATCATCGCAATTCAGAACGTGAAATCTACATAACCAACGAAGACCGTTTGCGACACTTCTATATCATTGGACAGACTGGTACTGGTAAGACCACGCTAATGAAAAATATGATAACGCAAGATATTTTGCGGGGTGATGGTGTGTGTATGATAGATCCTCATGGAACCGATATTGAGGATGTGCTCAGTGCGGTACCAAAAGAGCGAGAACAGGATGTTATTTACTTTGACCCATCGCGACTCGACCGCATCCTCGCACTCAACATGCTTGAGTATGATATTACCAAGCCGGAGCAGAAGACCTTTGTGGTCAATGAGCTGTTTTCAATTTTCCAAAAGCTCTACGGAGCCAATCCGGAGTCAATGGGGCCAATGTTTGAACAATACTTCCGTAACGCCACTTTGTTAGTCATGGAAGACCCTGACAGCGGCAATACTTTGATGGATATCTCGCGAGTTATGGCCGACGCTAAATATCGTCGAATGAAACTAGAAAAGGCTACCAACCCTGTGGTTGTACAGTTTTGGCGGGAAATTGCTTCAAAGGCTGGTGGTGAAGCGTCGCTTGAGAATATTGTGCCTTATATCGTATCTAAATTCGATGTTTTTACCGCCAATGACTACATGCGGCCAATCATCGGGCAACAAAAATCAGCCTTTAACTTCCGGCAGGTAATGGACGAACGTAAGATTCTCTTAGTCAATCTATCGAAAGGTCGATTGGGAGAAATTAATGCCAATCTGATTGGTATGATAATTGTTGGCAAGATACTGATGGCGGCATTGTCTCGAGTGGATGATCCAACTCGAGGGTTTGCACCGTTTTATCTCCATATGGATGAGTTTCAGAATGTCTCAACCAATTCCATATCGGCGATTTTGTCTGAGGCGCGTAAGTATAAGCTTGGCCTCACTATTGCTCATCAATTTATTGCCCAGCTTGATCCCAACATTAAAGATGCTGTGTTTGGCAACGTGGGTTCAATGGCGGCTTTTCGGGTTGGTCCCGAGGATGCTCAGTTCCTGGAACATCAGTTCTCACCACCATTTAATGCCAGCAATTTAATGAATATTCCAAACCGCAATGCCTTGGTGCGTATTTTGGCCAACGGCACACCGACCAAGCCTTTCAATATTAAGACCATGCCACCACCACCGACTGATCTCACCAGAATCAATGAAATGATCGAATTAAGTTATCATACCCACGGCCGTCCGCGGGCTGAGGTCGAAGCTGAGATATCCGCACGGTATGCTAAAGAGACGCCGCTGGTTTTATAGGGTGTGGTATGATTAAACCAATAATTATTTGTCTATGAGAATAGAAAGTTTGTCTCAAAAAGCTAATAAACCTGGAGCCGAAATAGTGGACGCTGAGATTGTTGAGGATGTTGGCGAAAATGAATCAAATGAAAACTCTGATACAGAAACGGTTGAAAGGTCTAATGGCGATAATACAGTCGAGCAAGATTCAGGTGTAGAAGTAAATACTGACCCCGTAGACGAGCCCTTAGAAGAACCTCAGATAGATGAGGTTGAACTAAAATTAGAAATTGATGCTGAAAAACTGCCTGATGATGTAGGGGAGTTAAAAGAGTTGCTTGAGAATTCTAGACAAGAGTTTGAAAGAATAAAAGAAGATGCTGAATTATTAAGAGATTCTATTCATCTCATGAATAGTCATATAGTGACTGCAAATTCTGTCCTAATGGCCATAGGCAACCTTCTAAGGGAATCTGATCAAAATTTGCTAAAGAATCATATAGAGAATCGACTTCCGAGGAGTTTTCGATTATTCAATGAGACGATAAGCTCAATTAGTCAACTAATTGAAGAAAATAAAGATAAGTTGGATGAGATTAAAGAAAAAAGAGAAGGTATAAATGAAGAAGGTAATGCTCAACCAGAAAAAAACGAAGATAAATATGCGAATCTAAAAAATAAAATCGCTGGAGTTTTTGATAACTTCAATAATGGCTTTTTAAGGCTTAACTTTGGCGGTGATCTAGATAGTCTACCAGAGCCTATTTTGAATGGCTTACCAGAAACTCTGGTTTCTAAGCTTAAACTTTTAAAACAAAAAGAGGTTGAATTTAATAATTTGCTGAATAATAGTAATAGTGATGTACAAAATTCTAGGACGTTTCGAGATAAATTAGTAGAATTGAAGTACGGTCTATACGATTTGATTAAAAAAATAAAAGATGAAAACTTTAAATATAAAAACAGACGTACAGATGCCAGTAAGTCAAATGGTGCTGAAGATCAAAAAGAAGTAGCAGATACAAAAGCAGAAGAGGTTCAGGATTTTGCAGAAAGAAAGAGTGAAATTGTTTCAGAGTTTAGCTTAGTTGAGTCTAAATTTGAAAATACAGTAAATAAAGCTAAAAGTGTTGCTAAAAACACAAGATCTCAAATACCTACACCCACACCCACACCCACAGTAAGACGATTTATTGAAGAGGGTCAAAATATAGTAAAAGAATTTAATGAAGTTGTAAAAAATGAAGCTTCCGAGGAAGTGTGTAATGAATTAGAAGAGAAAAAAGTAAAGCTGGAATCTGTAATTGCAAGTTTGTCAAAAAAAGTTGGTGAGATGGAAGAAGTTGAAAGTAATGATGAAATTGATGGTGTTCAGAAGACAGATAATAAGGAAAATGGTGGCGATGGAGATGCGGATGAAAAATTTGAACCAAAGGCTGATGAAATTCCAACTCTCCAGGAAGAGATTAAGCTTAGGGACGGTGTAGTTGATGCAGAAGTAGGTTCAGAAGACGACTTAAGTACCGAAAGTGAAGGGGAAGTTATAAATATTGATAAATCAACTCCAGATAAACTTTTTGACCTTGAAGAAAGTGATGTCGCTACTAAAAAAGAAGCTGAATTTGTGGACATGGATAACGAAGCTGTGGAAACTCTTGAATTAAGCGATAAAGAAAAAGTTGAACTTAAAACAAAAGACGAAAAAGAAATAGAACTAACCGATTATCAAAAAGCTAAACAAGATCTTTTGTTTTCTAAAGTTGAGGGAACTGATAAGACGTTCAAGGAAGCATATCAAGACAACAAAAAAGAGTACGAAGATGCGGTAAAAAATTATTACGCTAATCGTGGTGGACTTGGTAAGATTAAAGATTGGGGTAAAAAGTTCCTTGGTTTAAAGCCTAAATTACCTGACAACATCAAAGTCTTGGAAGATAAGTACAAAGTATCCAGAAAGGAATATACAAGGAAATTACGCTTAGCAATGAAAGAGAGGGGTAAGTTGTCTGTGAACGAAGAGTTTCATAAGAGTAAGCTTGAAAGTGAGACGGCAGCCTATCTTGCCTCCTACAATAAAGAAAAAGCTCCTAAACCAACAGGCTATGAACAAAAAGTGGATCAGGCATTCTTAAAAAAGTTCGTTTTGCGACCTGGTAAGGAAAGGTTGGATATACAGAAAACTGAGATTCTGACTGAAGAGCAGGCAAAGACGGTGGGCAGAGTAATGATGAAACTTAAAAAGACCAAGTGGTGGGTCAGAGGGGGAATTATACTCGGCGCGGGTGTACTGGCTGGTGCTGCGGCGGCTGGTGTGGCTGGTGCTCGTATGGCTATCAGCTCCGGTGCTGCCTTGGGTGCTGATCAGGTAATGAGTTTTAAGGTCAGGAAAGCTGAGGCAAAAGCTGAGAAGCTTATGGAAGGCGAAGATTTTTCAGTCGATGATATAGATAATTATGAAGAGGAAGTAATGCAGGCATTGCGAAAAGCTAAGGCTGCACAGAGCCAAAGAACAGCAGCTACTATAGGAGCCGGTTTCCTAGCCGGAGGATTGACCGGCTATGGAATGTCTCATCTGGGCTCTGCTGATCAAATTTCTGAAAGTGTAAGTAAGGCGACAGATGCCACCAGTGAACAAATAGCAGCAGCTTTGGATAAAAATCCTGAGATTCTTGACATGCTTGGTGGTGAGGAAACTTCTTCGGCTACTGAAGCAGTAGCAGGAAATGTTGGTGTAACTGAAGTGGTTGATAAGATTACTGTACCTAATTATAGCTTTAGTCATGAACAATTCAGTACTCTGGTTAAAGATTTGTCTGTGGTTGGCGCGGAAGATTTAAGCGGTGAAAACCTAGTACAAGTTGAAAGCTACCTGCGTCTAAATACCAGCAACCTGTTGGCGCTTCATCCTAATATGACAGCCGATAATCTATCCGAGACCCTGCTTGGGAAGCTGGAGGGTAAGTTTGGCGAAACTGACTGGTGGCAGGAAAGTCCAATCACTAAAGTTGAGATTGGTAGTATAGAAAAAATCGACGCTTCCGACTTAGCTTCTTCGGCTACCGCTGAGGTAAACTCAACCGCTGAGAATGCCTTAAATAACGAGGTGGCAGAAGCTTGGCGAGAGCATGCGGTAGATCAGACTACATCAAATGTAGAAAATGTTGAGAATATTCATACGGTTGTAAAGGGCGATACTCTTTGGGATATTGTAGAAGACAGGTATCAGTCTGAGTTGGCAGATTTGTCACCAAGTGAGCGTAATCAAGTGCTAGACGCTCTCTTTGATAAAGTTCGGGCCGATGAGGTTTTGCGTGAGTTAGCCAATATCAATGATACAGAATTAATTTATCCTGGAGATAAGATCAATTTAGGTCCCTTAGAAGGGGAATTGAATAAGTTAATTGAACTTGAGAAAAACGATATAGATCTTCCAACTTCACCTTCTTCCGGTCACCTAGAAGTAGTGGCGGATGGGTCAAGTGAAGAAGTCATACCTATTACTGCCAATCATCCGGATATCCAAGTAAGTGAAATTGCTGAGAGGGTCGAGGAATCACCATTAATTGAATTTGCCACTAAGCCCGGCACCTCAACTCCGGTGACCTTGGCAATGAATGACTATGCACAAACTGTCGCAGCTGAATTGGTTGCCAAAGATCCTAGTATAGCACCATATGAATTAAAGGCTGGGGTCTGGCAAGCACTTACGGCTGAAGCTGCTCGTAATCCAGCTTGGGATATCCACTCGGTTTTGAAATTTGAAGTAGATCAAACAAATTTAAATTTACCTAGTGTAGAAAACGTTGTCTCGGCTAATATCCAGCCGCCGGAAACTTATAATTCTGACAATTTCTTCCATAGCCCAGAGTACAAGGATTATGCTCTACAGGTTTTTGGTAGTGAAAAAAATCTAAACGCAGCTATAAATGAAGCAACGAATCAAGTTGATGCCGGAGCCTATGACTTCTTTGATGCTAGGAATCATTATGACA
The DNA here is from genome assembly GCA_023898525.1 of Candidatus Nomurabacteria bacterium. NCBI lineage: Bacteria > Candidatus Nomuraibacteriota > Candidatus Nomurabacteria bacterium. The sequence continues at coordinate 197,100 of CP060227.1, read as the reverse complement.
GCTTTATGTCTGTGTATGGGAATATGACCATGAAGGAGTTTGGTGATATGCAGTACTTATATGATCAGTACGGTAGAGACTATCTTATTCATGCGCTAAACAATACTGCACCGGAAAGTGGTCAACTGCACTACCTGGGTAGAGACACTGTTCCTTCTAGTGAAGTTCATAATATTAAGTACGAAGCAGCGGTAGCTTGGATGGATGCAATAAATAATTTAAAGCAGTCTGGTCTACAATATACAGATAACACAAAGATATCTGATCTGTTTTCTCGATTTGTTGTGGAGCATAGTGCTCAAACATTAGCTAATCAAAATGTTTATAGATAAAATAAAATTATGATAACAGACAACAATAAAATTGGAGACACGCAATCACCATCAGACCAAAGTGCTGTTCAGGGCGAAGTAGAGCAGGCATTCGCGGAGGAAGTAGGTACTCTGGTTTTTCAAAGTGCGCTAATGAAATATCTAGCCATTACCCCTGAAGAAACTTCTCGAGAATTTGAGTCTTTTATTAATCTAAACGTGGGAGCAGAGAACTTTTTTGAAATCCTTTGTGAAAAATATCCGGATTTTTGTGAACTGTTGGACGAAGAAATGAAAGCTTTTCAATCCGAAGTGAGCTCTATACTTTAGTGATGGTCATATTTTTTTTAATTCACATTTATCGACTGCTTCGTTACTGCGTTTTGATTTGCTAGATGTTATTATTTAGGAGTTATGGATAAAACTGGTTCCTTGGTTTCAAGTTATGACTTTACTACACAGGCAGGTATCACCGCTCTCTTGGCTGGTATTCGTCAGAGTGAGTTGTCCTCAGCTGAAAAAAATGAATTACGCGACCTTGTCTTTTTATATAAAAACGGAGGGCAAGATGAGTCGGTAAGAATTTCTTTAGAGCAGAAACTTTCGGCACACAATATTACTCCGGTGGCGGCTATCAAAAAACCGACAGAGCCTGAGGTGGCACCTGCTCCCGAACCAGACTTACCTTTTGGTAGTATGCGTCCAGCTCCAACTTTTCGTAAACCAACCGTATCTGCTTCTGAAGCTAAAGCTTTGGATACTCAGCCAGTGCCTCCTCCAGCTTCAGCTCAGACTCAGACTGGAGAGGTGTCCCCTGCAGTAAGTCAAAAACCTCTTGAAGAAGTAAAACAAGCTGATCAGGTGACAGTTTCTCCTGTTACGATGGCTGCGCCAGCTGATATACCGAAGGTGACTCCACCAATTACTCCGTCAGTTTCTGACACGGCTACTACCACACCAGTGCCCCCTGCTTCGGCTTCACCAGCGTCGACAAATCCGCCGACACAAACCACTTCACCGGTGCAACCGGCTCCATCTACACCTGCCGCCGCTCCTACACCATCTCCAGAACAGTCAAGCTACCTAAATCGTATTCGAGAAATTAAAGCGGTAGTAAACCAAAAAGTTGGTAATCCAGTGAATTTGGTAGATATAGATAATGAAGTTGGTCGCGAATACATGAACGCACTTTTGGATGCGATGAAGAAAATGAATGGTGGAGTTGGAGGTATAGACGTGGCAATGCAGAGATTGGAAACTGCCTTTGTAGCAGTTCAAAAGGCAATTGAAATGAAAGAACAAGCTAAGCAAAAACCGTCTGTTGTTTCAGAAGTTGCCCAGACTACACCACAACCAGCCTCAACACCAACTCCCGTTTCTACACCGCCTGAGCCTGTTACCTCTCAATCGGTTGCTCCGGTCACACCAAAACCGGTAGTAGTTACACCACCACCAACTCCGCCCCCGGCCGCGGTAGAGCCTGTTATACCACCTAGACCGGTGGTTGAGGTCACTCCTATGCCGATGGTGGAGCCGGAACCAATTTCACCAACACCAGAGAATGTTCCAGCATCTCAGATTAATACTGTGCCATCAGCCCCAAACCCAGTTACTCCGGTAGCGGTTACACCACCAACTCCGCCAAGACAGCCGTCAGCAGAATCTACTTTACCGGTACAATCAAATGTTCCTTCGCTGGCTGACCGAAAGCGCAACCTTACACCTAATGATTTAGCTGATAGCTCAAAAACTGAAGCTGGCGTTACCAATCCTTTGTATACCGCAGAAATTGACAGTGGCTTAGAGCAGTTATTGTCGGATTGGAGTCTGTTCAAGAAAAGTGGACTGTTTGGTACCGGCCCAAGTGGACGGGAGCACCCTCTCTTTAAGAAGATAGCTGGGTTGCAGATCCCACTTTTACTAGCCGGTCGTTTTGAGGGAGCTACTCAAGAAATCAGACAAAGCATCACAGACTACATGAATGGTTGGCGCTATGAGCAGGGTATTATCTATGAGCAAGGAGAGACTTTTGAGTTGTATTTACGTCGCGTCATCAAGCATATTCTAGATTTACAAAAAAAACGTAATCCAGCATAATGTGCCAATGCTCGACCATCACGCTTTTCTAATTCGGTCTAATCTGACGAACCGCCAAGTAGGAGAGGAGCTTATTTGTGAACTTAAGATAGAGGAAATTTCCTATATTGAGAAGGAAAATTTTGGTATAGATGATGCTAGGGAGTTGGTTCGTTTGGCTTTTTTAAAACCCGGTCAAGGCGACGCAAAGCTATTGGTAGTAATCTTAAAGAAAATTACTAGCGAAGCACAACAGGCTTTATTGAAATTATTGGAGGAGCCGCCAAGTACTACAAAATTTATTTTTTTGGTTGGTAATGACACGGAGCTACTGCCTACGCTATTGTCACGTTTTCAGACATATGAAGGGTCGTATCAGGGTACAGAGACTAATACTACTGATGATTTTGCAGATTTCTGTAAATTAAATTACGCACAGCGGCTTGTATTAATAGGTAAAAATTTGGATGCTAAAGGTGACTGGGTGGTTAATATAAAAGTTGGCCTAGCTAAATATTTATCAAAGAGGGCTAATAGTCTAGATGTTGATACTATGCACAGTTTGTTGGTGGTGGTAACCAGTCTAAATACTCGCGGTGCATCCAATAAGATGTTATTGGAGGAAATGGCTTTGCTTTTGCCTCCTGGGGCTGAAAAATAACAAGATAGTCTTATTTCTAAAGCTATATATTAGCTTGTAACTTGCCTCTACTTTTGAAATAGGTTTAATGTTAAACTGTTATAATAATGGAATAAAAATCATGTATGACGAATGAATTAAAACAAAAACTTAAAGAAGTTGAGGATTGGTTGGTAAAAGAGTATGCAGGGATTAGGACTGGTCAAGCCACGCCGGCTTTGCTTGATAGTATAAAAGTTGAAAGCTATGGTTCGTTTATGCCGATCCAGCAAGTTGGTTCAGTAAATATAGAAGATATGAGAACCCTGAGAGTTGCTCCATGGGATGCGAGTAGTATCCCAGCGATTGAAAGAGCGATCAGAGACGCAGAACTTGGTGTTTCTTTGGCTGTTGATTCTTCAGGTCTACGAGTCATTTTTCCGGAACTTACTAGTGAAAGAAGAGAGCAGCTTTTAAAGTTGGCTAAAAGTAAATTGGAAGATGCCCGTATATCAGTTCGTTCTGTGCGAGATGAGACTATGAAAGGAGTGGAAAGTCAGTTCAAGGCTGCTGAAATTAGTGAGGATGATAAGTTTGCCATGAAAGAGGATATTCAAAAAAGTGTAGAGGAGACAAATCGAGCCTTGGAAGCACTTTTTACGAGTAAAGAAGCTGAGTTGCAGAAATAATTTATGACAATTATTTTATTCCTATTAGTATTATTTGTACTTATTCTGGTGCATGAATGGGGGCATTTTATTGTAGCCAAAAAAACCGGCATGCGGGTGGATGAGTTTGGTATTGGGTTTCCGCCAAAAATGTACGGTATTAAAAAAGGTGAAACCGAATATTCATTTAATGCTCTGCCGATTGGTGGATTTGTAAAAATTTATGGGGAAAACTTGGAAGAGATTCCTGGTGATGAGGTGGATAAGGCGCGAGCCTTCGGCTCGCGCCCAAAATGGGCCCAAGCCCTCGTTTTGGTAGCTGGCGTTGCCATGAATGTCTTATTTGCTTGGTTTTTGTTTTTCGTTGTTTTCATGTTGGGTACGCCGACAGCGGTTGAAGAGTCAGTGGCTACCGATGAAGCGGTACTGTATGTCTCAGGTGTTTTGCCAGGTAGTCCGCTATATGAGAAGTTATCAGCTGGTTCTGAGATTTTAAGCGTAGGGTCGGCAGACGATGAGTTGATGAAACCGACCCCGTCAACTTTTACGGAATTTATTCAAGCTCATGCTGACGAAGAATTAAGTATTAATTATAAAAATGGAGACGACACTGGGACGGTTAATGTTACACCAGAAACCGGTTTAATACCGGGAGAGGAAAGCAAGGCAGCTGTCGGTGTCTCTCTAGCGCTAGTTGAAACTGTACCTCGTTCATTTTTCACCGCTATCGTCGACTCGTTTTTTGCTACCGTTAATGGTTTGGAGCAAATTGTGACCGGTCTTTATTCTTTGTTGGTTGGAGCAGTTTCTGGCACAGCTGATTTATCACAAGTGGCTGGACCGGTTGGTATTGTTAACATGGTTGGTGACGCGGCCCAATTTGGGGTGGTAGCTTTGTTAACGTTCACGGCTGTTATTTCTCTTAATCTGGCTGTTATTAATCTTCTACCAATTCCAGCTCTGGATGGAGGCCGGTTGGTGTTTGTGGCTATAGAAGCGGTAACTCGCCGACCAATTAACCCAAATTGGGCCGGCCACTTAAATCTTATCGGTTTTGCACTATTGATGCTTTTAATGATCGTGGTTACTTATAACGATATTGTTCGTCTTTTTACTAATTAGAAATTCTGCCTATGCGACAATCAAAATTATTTACCAAAACCAGACGAGAAGCACCAGCTGACGAACAGTCTAAAAATGCTCAGTTGTTAATACGGGCCGGATATGTCTATAAAGAAATGGCTGGGGTTTATGCTTACTTACCACTTGGTCTTAAGGTGCTCGAAAAGATAAAAGCTATTGTCAGAGAAGAGATGAACATGGTTGGTGGCCAGGAACTGATTATGACAGCTCTGCAGCGAAAGGAGCTCTGGGAGCGGACTGGTCGGTGGGATGATGAGGTGGTTGATGTGTGGTTTAAATCTGAGCTTAAAGCCGGTGGAGAGGTTGGTTTCGGCTGGAGTCACGAAGAACCGATTGGAGAAATGCTCAAAAACTACATTGCCAGTTATAAGGATTTACCGGTTTATGTTTACCAGTTTCAAACTAAACTACGTAATGAGCTTAGAGCCAAAAGCGGCATCATGCGCGGCCGAGAATTTGTCATGAAAGACATGTATTCTTTTTGTGTTGATGGTGATGCACACGAAGCTTTTTATAAAGAGACTATAGACGCTTATAATCGTGTCTACGATAGATTAGGGCTTGGTGAAGATACTTTTGTGACTTTTGCATCTGGTGGTGCCTTTACAGAATTTAGTCACGAATTTCAGACTATTTGTGAGGCCGGTGAAGATGCAATATATATCAACCGCGAAAAAGATATAGCCATAAACGAAGAGGTTTTAAACGATGAGACTCTGGCCAAGCTTGGAATAACCGAATCTGACCTAACTAAGGTCAAAACGGCTGAGGTGGGAAACATTTTTAATTTCGGACGTCAGAAAGCTGACGATATCGGTTTGACTTTCAAAACTGAGGAAGGAAACGATCTTCCGGTTTGGATGGGTTCATATGGTATTGGAATCACTCGCGTAATGGGGGTTATTGTCGAGAAATTTGCCGATGAAAAGGGGATTGTTTGGCCTGAAAATATCGCTCCTTACAAGGTTCATTTGGTGGGTCTCAATATGGAAGACGAAGCAGTAGCTGACTGGGTTACAGGTATTTATATGAATCTGTTAGAGCGCGGAGTTGAAGTACTTTTTGATGATCGTGAAGCTACTCGGGCTGGTGAAAAGTTTGCAGACAGTGATTTGATTGGTATTCCGTATCGGGTCGTGTTGAGCAAGAAGGCTAAAGAAGAAGGTAAGTTTGAAGTGGTAAACCGGGCTACTGGAGAAGTTAGACATCTAACCGAAGAGGAATTATATAGAGATTTTGATACTAATAGCGATACATAGTAAAATAAAAATTAATGGGTAGGTTATCGCAAAATTTCAACAAGCTTTTATCGGTTGTTTCAACTGATATGGCTATTGACCTAGGTACGGCTAATACTCTGGTTTACGTTAAAAACAAGGGTATTGTACTAAATGAGCCAACGATAGTAGCGGTTAATAAGAAAACTGGCCAGTTAGTGGCGGTCGGTATCGAGGCTAAAACTATGCAGGGGCGTACGCCACAGCACATTGAAGTGGTGCGACCATTGGTGGATGGTGTGATCTCTGATTTTGAAGTAACCGAGGAAATGCTTGGTTACCTGATAAATAAAGTACAAAACGAAACTCGTTCATTAGTTCCGCCACGAATTTTGATTGGTGTACCGTCTGGTATCACTAATGTGGAAATGCGAGCGGCTCGAGATGCGGCTAAGAACGCTGGTGCTCGTGATGTGTTTCTAATTGAAGAACCTATGGCTGCCGCTATTGGCGCCAAATTACCAATAAATAAAGCAGCCGGTAACATGATTATTGATATCGGTGGAGGAACTACCGATATCGCGGTTATTTCTCTTAATGGTATTGTGGTGGCCAAAAATTTACGGGTGGCCGGTGATCATTTGAATGCTGCTATTTCGTCTTATGTTCGTGATCAATTCAAAGTTTATGTCGGTGAAAAGACGGCAGAAGATGCTAAAATTGCCTTAGCTTCAGTTAATCCGGAGGGAAGTGGTAATGAAATGATTATTCGAGGACGTGACGTTATGACTGGGTTACCACGTGAAGTAATCATCACTGCTAGTGATGTTAGAGATGCGGTAGTAAATCAGATTGATAGCATTGTGGAAACCACTAAAGCTGTCCTTGAAAAAACACCACCGGAAGTCCTGGCCGATGTTATGCAGCGTGGTGTTCATGTCTGTGGTGGTGGGGCGTTGATACCGGGCTTGTCTACTTTACTTGAAGAAAGTCTCCAGGTTCCGGTTATTGTAGTACCCGACCCCCTCCGTTCGGTAATCAGGGGTACGGGGATTGTGATTGAAAATTTTGAAGAATATGAAGAAATACTCATCGACAACGAAGGTGAATTATCGCCATATCAGTCATAAAAAACGACGGACTTGGATTTTGGTGGCAGCGGCGCTTATTTTTATTGGCTGGTTACTACCTTGGCTTACGTCACAAGTGGCTTCGGTTGCCCTTTATCCATTTCATGTGGTTACTGTCTGGGTTAAAAATTCAAATGGTGTTTTTCCTACTTATTTACGTTCAAAGGCGGAACTCGTGACAGAGTTGGAAGAATTGCGAGCAAAAGACGCTACCGAAACCGGTACTCAACTTACAATCCAGCGTTTGTTAATGGAGAATATGCAGTTGAGGAAGTTGGCAAATGTTGATACTCCCAATCAGCGCATAGTAGCTCGGGTTATCGCTCAACCTAGTACTTTGGTCTATGATTCACTTCAAATTGATCAAGGTTCAGAGGCTGGGCTTGAAGTTGGGATGCCGGTGTATTCCGGGTTAGACTCTGTTCTTGGTATTGTTAGTCATGTGACTCCAAAATATTCCTTTGTAGAATTATTTACCACCTCTGGGTTTGAGGCCACTGCTTACATAATTGGACCAAATGTATTTGCGGATATTCAGGGAGTTGGTGGTGGGGTGGCACGGGTTAGTTTGCCACAAGGGGTACCAATGACGGTTGGCAATGAGGTATTGTTGCCAGCCCTAACTAGCGGGGTCTATGGTGAGATCGCTTGGGTTGAAAATCACCCGACCCAGCCGGAACAATATGGATATGTTGTACCACCGGTAGCAATGAACAGTATTTTTTATGTTTCAATCGACACAAATGTGGTTCAACCAAAGACAGAGGTAGAAATTGTAGATAATATAGAAGAGGAGATTGAGCAAAAGTTAAAATTAAATCGCGAGTTGACTGATTCACTTACCGACGTTTTAGCTACTCAAGATATAGCAGTATTAGAGGTTGCGTCTTCGAGTGCGTCGACAACAGTCAGTGATTAATAATAGTAAATATGCTTAGATTATTATTGTTAGTGGCAATAGTTATGTTTATGATAACGCCGTTATATATTGTTGGTGTTGTTTTGTCTGTCTGGTATATGTTTAAGTTTGGCGGTTATGAGCTAGTGTTTGTGGCTGTGCTGCTTGATGGTTATTTTGGGGCTTTTTATCATTTACCACTAATTACAATTTGCTCACTGGCCCTGGTGCTTTTTATAGATTTACTCAAGCCTCGTTTGTTGATGTATACTAGCGATAATGAGATGGTTTCGTAACAAAAAACGCAAATCACGAGTGGAATTAGACGAGGTTCTATTTGATGCTTCAAATGTTCTGGGTTTAAACATGGAGCGTTTGGAGGGTAAACGTGAATTACCTATATCTCCACGTAATATTTATATAGTCGGGTTTGTTTTTATCGTAATCGCGTTATTTTTTGTTAGTAAGGTGTATTCCTTACAAGTGGTTCATGGTGATGAGTATAAGAAAATAGCTGAGTCAAATACGGTTGATAAGGATACAATTATTGCAGAACGTGGTGTTGTTTATGACCGAATGGGGGAGATGGTGGTTTGGAACGAAATTGACGATCGAGGCGTTCATAATTTTCCCATTCGGGCTTATACAGACCGCTTGGGCTTGGGACAGGTCTTAGGTTATGTTAGTTATCCCAAAAAAGACAGTCGTGGGTTTTATTTCAGAACCGAGTATATTGGTCGAAATGGGGTGGAGGCGGCTTACGATGATATGCTAAAAGGGGTTAATGGCAGCCGAATCGTGGTTACGGATGCGCTTAACAATGTGGTCAGTGAACATGCTTTGGATCAGCCGGTGGCTGGGGAGCCACTGTATTTATCAATTGATGCTGAACTATCAGAGGCTATGTATCAAATAATTTCAACGTCCAGTGCCAAGGCGGGTTTTCGAAGTGGTGCCGGAGCGATTATGGATGTTCATACAGGTGAATTGATTGCTCTTACCAGTTTCCCTAGCTATGACCCTGAGGTAATGGCTGATGGTTATGATATTGAGACAATCGAAAAATATAATAATGATGATCGATTGCCTTTTTTGAATAAGATTGTCAGTGGCGCCTATACGCCAGGTTCAATTGTGAAACCCTTTGTAGCTTATGCGGCGCTCGCAGAAAAGGTTATCGATCCAAACAAGGAGGTTTTCAGCAATGGTTCAATTGTTATTCCTAACCCCTATAACCCAAGTAACCCTTCACGTTTTAATGACTGGCGTGCGCATGGCGCGATGACGATGCGGGAGGCAATTGCTTTTTCCTCTAATGTTTATTTCTATATCGTTGGCGGCGGTTTGCCGAAAAATGCTGTACCACAGGCTGGTATTACATCACCTATGACCGGGCTTGGTATCACTAAGATGGCTGAAAATTACCGAAAATTCGGCCTAGGTTCTCCGACTGGTATCAATATAGCGCAGGAGCAGATTGGAGTAGTGCCGGACCCGGACTGGAAGAAGGAAGTATTTGATGATGATTGGCGACTTGGTGATACTTATTTTACTGCGATTGGGCAGTTTGGTTTTTTGGTAACCCCAATTCAGATGCTTAGAGCTTATGCTTCTCTAGCCAATGGTGGATATTTATTGTCACCACACGTCATTAAAGATAAACAAGGAGATTCAGTTGACCTTCACTTGAATCCGGAGTATTTAAAAATCATCCACGAGGGGATGCGTAAAACCGTTATCTATCCAGGCGGAACTGCGAGAGCTTTAGAAAGAAAGGATGTAGCTATTGCTGCCAAGTCTGGTACGGCCGAGGTGGGTTCTGGAAATGCCTATGTGAACTCTTGGGCTGCCGGATTCTTTCCGTACGAAGATCCGCAGTATGCTTTTATTTTGATGATGGATAGGGCGCCACGCAGTAACGCCCTGGGGGCCACTAGGATTATGGGTGATGTGGTAGAATGGATGTCGAAAAATCGTCCAGAATACCTTAGTTTAGAGAAAGACAGCGACGAAGATAATTAATAAATATTTGACCTGCGGAGCTAAGTAAGTATAATTGGGTAAATTTTTAAAACACAATATGAACGATACACAAGCATTTTTAACCGCCGAGAAGTTTGAAGAACTAAAGAAAGAACTAGATCACCTAAAGACGGTCAGAAGAAAGGAAGTGGCCGAGTCATTGGAGTACGCTCGTAGTTTAGGGGACTTATCAGAGAACGCCGAATATCAAGAGGCGCGTGATATGCAGGCCGCGATTGAGGAGAGAATTGGTTACTTGGAAAAGGTTATCAAAGAGGCTAAGATCGTTGCTCATGAGAAGAAAGGAGGAGTCGTTGGGCTGGGGTCAATCGTTTCAATTCAGAAGGATAAGGAAAAAGATACCAGGGCTTACACCATCGTAGGATCTGATGAAGCTAATATTCATGAGAAGAAGCTCTCTTACTTGTCACCACTTGGGGAGGCTTTGATGGGTAAGACTAAGGGGGATGAATTTACTTTCGATACTCCGGCAGGAAAGCAGAAGTATAAAGTGCTTAAGGTAGAGTAATATTGTAAATAAAAGCCCTGCATGCTTAGCATGCAGGGCTTTTATTTTTGTTGTTTTTCCGTTACACTAAACAACATTATGTCATCACTAGAAGAGATTCGCGACGAGCGACTAAAGAAATTACAGATATTAAAAGATAAGGGAATTAACCCTTATGTATCAAAGGTAAACCGTACTCATGAAATAGTGACGGCACTGGAGTCTTTTTCTGAATTAGAAAGTTCTGAGACTATTGTGACAATAGTGGGGCGGGTAATGATAATCCGTGGGCAGGGAGCGATTATGTTTGTGGTCCTGCAAGACGCTACTGGCCGACTACAGGCTGTTTTCAAGGAAGATGTACTGTCAGCTGAAGATTTTCAATTATTCAAAGACGCAGCCGATGGTGGTGATTTTATCGAGGTGACCGGTAAACTTTTTGTGACCCAAAGGGGAGAGAAGTCGGTGATGGCTGAATCGTGGCGAATGGTGAGTAAAAGTCTTTTACCACTTCCAGACAAATACCACGGTCTACAGAACGAAGACGAACGTTTTCGTAAACGTTATTTAGATCTTCTGGATAAAGACGAGCTTCGAGAAATGTTTAAGCGCAAAGAAAAGTTCTGGGATGTGACCAGGAACTTTATGAAAGAACAGGGCTTTACTGAAGTAGAGACTCCAACTCTGGAGATTACAACCGGCGGAGCGGAAGCGCGACCGTTTGCCACTCATCATAATGATTTTGATATTGATGTCTTTTTGCGTATATCGGTCGGAGAATTGTGGCAAAAGCGATTGATGGCGGCCGGCTTTGAAAAAATATTTGAAATTGGTCGCACTTATCGTAATGAAGGTTCTAGTCCAAATCACTTACAAGAATTTACTAACCTTGAGTTTTACCAGGCCTTTGCTGATTATGAGGATGGAATGCATTTGGTAGAAAATCTCTATCGTACTATTGCCACTGAAGTGTATGGTAAGACCGAATTTACTCGCGGTGAACACACCTTTGACTTAGCTGACGAATGGCAGAGAGTAGACTATGTTGAAGAAGTAAAAAGACAAACCGGTATTGATCTGAATTCAACTTCAGAAGAAGAAATAAAAGCTAAGTTGTCAGAACTGGGTGTTAAGTATGAAGGAGATAATATTGAAAGACTGACCGATACACTTTGGAAATATTGCCGCAAAAATATTGCTGGTCCTGCTTTTCTAATTAACCATCCAAAGCTAGTTTCACCACTAGCTAAAGAAGTACCAGGGCAAGCGGGAGCTACCCAACGCTTTCAGCCGATTATTGCCGGTACAGAGGTTGGGAATGGTTACTCTGAATTAAATGACCCACTGGAACAAAAAGCTCGTTTTTATCAGCAACAGGAACTAATTGAGAGTGGTGACGAAGAGGCGATGATGCCTGACTTTGAGTTTGTAGAGATGCTTGAGCACGGTATGCCACCAGCCTGTGGTTTTGGCTTTGGTGAGCGTCTGTTTGCTATTTTGGAAGACAAGCCAATCCGCGAGACGCAATTATTTCCACTGATGAAGCCTAAAGTTGTAGGTAGTGAATTAAAAGAAATAGTCTCTGAATAGATAACATAAAAACCGATGGATTCCATATGGAATCCATCGGTTTTTTGTATTTTAAAAAGTTATACCCAATTTTTGAATATAAAATAGTTGCAGGTGGGATGAAGTGGTGTAAAATGTAGATGTGGTGGGAGATAGTGGAATGTGCGATGAGAATCGTATAGACTAGTTGAGATATGTTAATCGGCGAACACAAGCATACGTTGGATCCTAAGAAACGGCTGTCCTTACCGTCTAAATGGCGTAAGGAACTTGGGAAAAAGCTGGTGGTAACCCGAGGTCTCGACAACTGTCTCTTTGTATATCCGCTCCGGGAGTGGCAGAAGATCACTGAAAAGATTGGTCAACTGCCACTCGGACAGGCGGATACAAGAAGTTTCAATCGATTCTTCTTATCAGGAGCAGTAGAGGTGGAGGTAGATTCAGTTGGACGTATTCTCGTGCCAGACTTTTTGAAAGATTTTGCACACCTGAATTCAAGTGTAGTGCTTGCAGGTATACATGATCGTATCGAAATTTGGGATGAGGAAAGATGGACTGAGTACAAACGCAAGATAGAAATCGAAGCCGATTCGCTTGCTGAAAAACTCGGTGAAATAGGTGTCCTATAACAACTACCGACATGAAGAAACATATTACCGTCTTACAAGCTGAGGCTGTCAGGGCTCTCAATCTAAAACCAGATAGTGTCGTTGTCGATGCTACTTATGGTGGCGGAGGTCACGCATTGTCAATTTGCAGAAGCTTAGATGAAAACGGAGTATATATTGGTATTGATGCCGACAAAGCTGCCTTTCTAAACAAAAGAAAGGAATTAGAGGAAACCAAACCAGTCATTCATCTAGTGAATGATAATTTTTCAAATTTAGAACAAATATTAGGTTCTTTACATATTAAAAAGGTTGACGCAATTTTAGCGGATTTAGGGTGGCGTACAGACCAGTTTGAGGGTGGTGGAAAGGGTTTTTCGTTTCAAGCGGATGAACCACTTCTCATGACCTACGGTCAGCCGGAAGATAACATCTTTACCGCCTATGACTTGGTTAATACTTGGGCTGAGGAGGATTTGGCGAATGTTCTATACGGATACGGTGACGAACGATTTGCTCGACGAATTGCCAAGGCGATAGTAACGGCTCGCGAAAAAACTCCGATTAGTACCGCCAGACAGTTGGCTGAAATCATTACCCAAGCTGTACCAAAACAATCTGCCTACAAAAAGAGCATCAACCCAGCCACTAAAAGTTTCCAAGCGATACGCATTGCCGTTAATGATGAGCTTAAGGTTCTAGAAAAATTTGTTGATCAAGCTGCGTTTTTTCTAGAGCAAGAGGGAAGGTTGGCTATCATAAGTTTTCATTCGATTGAAGACCGGATAGTAAAGCTCAAATTTAGGGAATTGGCTGAAACTGAGGAATTTGAACTAGTGGTCAAAAAACCGATCACAGCCAATGAAGAAGAGTTGTCCAAAAATCCCAGAGCACGAAGTGCAAAATTAAGAATTATCAGAAAAATTTTTTTAACAGACAAAACACAGCATGAATACAAAGGTAATCACCAAGAATAATCACTTAATCACGTCTTTAGGGGTAGGTTTGTTTTTAGTTGGTATTGCTTTGTATATGTATTTTTTAAGCTTATCTGTTATGCATGTAGTGATGCGTAAGGAGGCATTACATGATTTAAATGAACTTCGTTCTCAGATTGCAAAGCTGGAAGCTTCGTATATAGAAGCTCGTCATGAAATCAGTTCAGAGGTAGCTACCTTGGATAATTTTGAATTGAGTGACAACAAGATATTTGTTAGTCGGTCTGAACAAAATCTGGTATATAATACTGTTTCCGAATAAGCTATGAGACAGCAAATGGTTTTAAGAATTCGCATTATAACCGGATTAGTGCTTTTTTTGGCACTGGTCTTGGTTTTTCGTCTATATCAGATTCAAGTTGTTCATGGGGAGGAATATACAGAAAAAGCGGAGAGTCAGTATGTTCATACTAAACAGGATTTGTATTCCCGTGGCTCAATATATTTTACGACCAAGGATGGCGAAAAGGTTTCAGCCGCTTCAATTAGCTCTGGTTACTTATTATCATTTAATCCGGAGATGATACAAGATGCGGCAATCGTCTGTGAAAAATTATTGCCTTATCTATCTATTTCTAAAGACCGCTGTATAAATCGGGCGACCTTACCTGATCGCACTTATGTTGAAATTGAAACCACTTTGTCAGATGACGTGGCTGATAAGATATCAGACCTTGATATAGACGGTGTACAGTTGTATCGCAATCAGTGGCGATATTATCCCGGTGCCGATTTAGTAGCTAGAACCATTGGCTTTGTGGGCTATAGTGCTGAGACAGAAAATGAGCTGCATGGGAAATATGGTTTGGAACGTTATTATGATGAAGTTTTATTTCATGATACAGAAGTGCAGTCAGTCAACTTCTTTGCTGAAATATTTAGTAATCTAGGACGCGCGGTCTATGAGAAAGATGAGTCACCCAAGGGTGACGTGGTGACGACAATTGAGCCGGTGGTGGCCAGAATGCTGAGTACCCAGTTGCAGGAAACTAACGATAAATATCAAAGTAAGATGACCGGTGCCATTATAATGGATCCAAAAACCGGTGCTATCTATGCGATGGATGTCGTACCTGGTTATAACCTAAATGACCGTGGAACTTCTACGGTCGAGCAATTTAGAAACCCGCTAGTTGAAGATGTTTATGAGTTTGGTTCGACTATAAAAGCCTTAACCATGGCGGCCGGTCTTGATAGTGGGGTGATTACTCGTGATTCAACTTATTATGATGCGGGAACCATCACTCTTAATTCAATGACTATAAGCAATTATGATGGTCGCGGGCGTGGTACTGTACCGATGCAAGAGATTTTAAATCAATCTTTGAACACTGGTGTTTCGTACATAGCTCAGAAAATGGGTAAAGATAAGTTCCGAGAATATTTTCTTAATTTCAAGTTAGGGAGTGAGACTGGTATAGATCAACCCAATGAAGTTTATGGATTGGTCGACAACCTTAACTCACCGCGAGAGGTTGAATATGCTACTGCTTCGTTTGGCCAAGGTATTGCTCTCACGCCGATTGCGACGATTAGAGCTTTGGCTACCTTAGGTAATGGAGGACGATTAGTGACACCGCATATAGCTTCAGAAGTTATCTATGATAATGGTACAACTCGTGAGATTCGGTATCCTGAAGGAGATCAGGTCTTGTCTGAAAGAACTAGTGAAGAAATATCCAGAATGCTTACAATCGTGGTCGATGATGCTTTGGCCAATGGTAAGAAATCCTTACCACAGCATACCATTGGGGCCAAGACTGGGACAGCTCAGATTGCCAATCCTAACGGTGGCGGATACTACGATGATCGCTACTTACACTCATTTTTTGGCTACTTTCCAGCCTTCGACCCAAAATTTATTGTTTTCATGTATACTGTAGAACCAAAGGGGGTGAGATATGCGTCTGAGACCTTAACTGACCCATTTATGAATATTGCAAAGTTTTTAATCAATTATTACACCATTCCACCTGACCGTTAACATGAAAAAGTTTTTGAAATCAGTTGTTGTTAGAATTCTTACTTTTGAGGCCAAACGGCTCTTGAATCGTCGTCGCCCGGTAATTGTGGCGGTAACAGGTAGTGTCGGTAAGACAGCCGCCAAAGATGCTATCTATAGTATCTTAAAAAATCACTATGTGACCAGGAAAAGTGAGAAAAGTTTTAATTCTGAAATTGGAGTCCCACTTACTGTCCTTGGTTTACCGAATGCTTGGAACAATCCTTTTTTGTGGCTTAAAAATATAGTGGACGGTTTTTTTATTGCCTTTTTTGCTAAGGATTATCCTGAATATTTGATTATCGAAGCTGGTATCGATAGGCCAAATGACATGGTAAATTTAACTAAATGGCTCAAGCCACACATTGTAGTTTTGACTAGATTGCCTGATGTGCCGGTACATGTTGAATATTTTGCTTCACCTGAAGCCGTAGTTGAAGAAAAATTAAGACTCGTTGACGCGCTTGATCCGGAAGGGGTTATAGTTTATAACCACGATGATGAAATTATCCAATCAAAGTTACCCGAGTTCAGACATAAAGCAATCGGTTTTAGTCGTTATCTAAGCTCTCATTTTTTAGCTGGGAAAGACCAGATATACTATCGGGATGATGTACCAGCCGGAATCAGTTTTGTGATTGATAATCTTGGTGACAAGTATGAAGTTAAAGTGGCGGGAGCCGTTGGTGTGCAGTATGTCTATACATGCGCCGCCGCCATTGCTACTGCCGTTTCGTGTGGAGTCTCAGTAGCAGAGGCGGCTAAGGCGCTTGAGGAATATCTGCCTCCACCTGGTCGGATGAATATATTAGCCGGTATTAAAGGGACGGTGATTATTGATGACTCATACAACGCATCACCAGCTGCTACAGTCCAAGCCCTCGCCACCTTAAAAGAGATTCGTTACGCCAAGCGCAAAATTGCTGTACTAGGTGATATGTTGGAGTTGGGTCAATTTTCGGCACGTGAACACGAGAAAATAGGTGAATTCGTGCCACACTGTGCTGATGTCTTGTTTACAGTTGGAGTCAGGGCGCGGAGTATGGCAGAAGCGTCTCTAAATAATGGCTTGAGTGACAAAACGGTCTATCAATACGACGATGCCGCTAGAGCTGGTCGAGAGTTACAAGCTTTTATCAAGCCTGGTGATGTTATTTTGATTAAGGGTTCACAAGGAGTGCGAGCCGAAAGGATTGTTGAAGAAATAATGCAGGAGCCAGAACGAGCATCTGAGCTGCTGGTCAGACAGGGTAGAGAGTGGCAGAAAAGAAAGTAATTACAAAGACTCTAAATAATTAGACATTTGTGATACAATCAGACACATTATGTTTGGAAAATTAAAACAATTTGCACTTAAAAAGGTTCTTCAGTCACAGATGAAAGGGGTACCTGAAGAGCAGCAAAAAATGATCATGGAAATGATCGAAAAGGATCCGGCCTTATTTGAAAAAATAGCCAAGGAAATGCAAGCTGAACTAAAAGTAAATGGGAATAACCAAATGGCAGCTGCTCAAAAAGTGCTGCCAAAATATCAAGCAGAGATCATGGCTGTAATGAGTCCTGAGATGAAGGAGCAGTTGATGAAAATGCAGATGGGGTCACAGGGAAGATTTAACCCTAACGGAACAATACGTAATTAAATTAGATCGAAAGTAATCAACAAGGCGCCAGCTACGCTGGCGCCTTTTCCGTTATACTAGAGAGATATGAAAAACCCGAAGAATATTTTAGTTTTATGCGGACACCCTGACAAAGAATCATACAGTGGACAAATGACTGATAATTACCAGCTGGCAGCGGAAGAAGCGGGTCATAATGTACAGCGGGTAAATTTGGGTGATTTGAGTTTTGATCCGATACTACATAAGGGTTATAAAGAAATTCAGGAATTGGAGCCGGACTTAGTTGATCTACAAGAGAAGTTTTTATGGGCTGAGCATATTGTGATTGTTTATCCAAATTGGTGGTGTACCATGCCGGCTTTACTTAAAGGCTTGTTTGACCGTTTTTGGCTTCCCGGGTTTGCCTTTAACTTCAATAAAGAAACTAAGCAAGTAGAAAAACATTTAAAGGGGAGAACTGGTCGCGTGATTATCCTTTCCGGTTCACATAGTCCATTTAAGACGTGGTGGCAATATGGTGATTATACCAACGAAATCCAGTACGGAATTATGGAGTTTGCCGGTATTCGCACAGCAGTTAGTGCTTTTGGTCCATGTGAAAAGGTAGACGACAAAACCCGCAAAAAGTGGGAAAAAGAAGTGGTCGAATTAGGACAAAAAGGGGTATAATTCAAGCGGAATTAGCAAAACACCGAACTTTTCTATTGACAAGTTTGGTGTTTTGTGATATTATTTAAATTGAATTTGATTAACATTTTTTGACTGGGAGGTCAAAATGAAAAAAGTTCCTTTGATTTTAATTATATTAGCATTTCCTTTTCTTGTTGGATGTGTTGGGGTTGCACCGTATGGAGGGTTCGGTGGATATGGTGGACAAGTATACGGGAACCCTGGAGGTTATCACAGTGGAGTTCGTGGTAATCAATATTTCGGTGATTACAACCCAGGCACAGGAGCAACTAGATTCAGGAAAAGGCCTGGGGTCAACACCCGCAATCATGGGTTCTATAGAACACCTGATAACAGACATATTTGGGATAATCCAGGCTGGAGAGGAAATCGATAAAACCAAACAGCGTAAATTTTGTGAAGTAAAGCAAAATTTACGCTGTTTTCTATTGTCCGCGACCGTACACCTTCTTTAGTGAAGCAATATGATCTTCATAGGTAGCTGAGCAGTAAAATTCTCCATTTTTATCATGAAAATAAAACAAGCAGTCAGTTGCGCGGGGATTTAAAGCAGCTACTACTGCCTCCACCGACGGATTGGCAATCGGTGCTGGTGGTAAGCCGGTATTTTTATAAGTATTGTAGGGTGAAGATAAAAACTTATCATTAGGTCTGACGGCCGGCCACCATTTTGGTTCGCTGGGTTTGCTACCACGTACGTATTGCAAGGTGGCGTCGAGCTGCAGTGGCATATTTATAAAAGTTCGGTTCCAGATGATTCCGGAAATGTAGCGCATATCAGTAAAGTCATAAGCCTCGCGCTCCAATAAGGAGGCTATGGTCAGAGCGTCTTTAAGGGGAACCTTGGTGGCGATTTCGGGATTGTACTTGTCTGCGATTTCGTGATCAAAACGACTATTTAAAGTTTCGGCCACAACTTCCGGTGAGGTATCTATGTCTACTACGTATCTGCCTGGATAGAATTTCCCGTCACTAATAAGTGGTTCAGCTTCTACTACGGCTGCCATGAACTGTTCACGTTCGGACTTTGTCCACTTTAGGATATCACCAAAATTTTTCGCAATTTCCTCTTTTCGTTCACCTGGATAAATGACTAACACTCGACTGCGAGGTGAAGCGAACTGCTGATAGAAATCCCACTTTGCTAGTTCGGCCACCATACGGTCAAACAAACGCTGTTTACGTGATTCGTCAACATGAATAGAAAGATAGCTTTCAACGTACCAGTCAACCGAAGCGTTTTCAACAATTTCTTTTTTGGCTGGGTCCACGCCAATAGGAAAATAATCAGCTCCCAAACCCTGTGTGTCTTTGTTGGGGTGTAGTAGTACAAAATTCTCATGATTGATTATGTATTTGGTAAAAAGTAAGACGAAAAGGCCAAATACAAAAACAAACCCGGTAGCCGCTATAAAAACAAACAGAATTTTTTTGGTGGTAGCCGTTTTTAGCGGTAGGGTCGGAATTTTCATAATGATACGCTTATTCTACACTATATAAAAGGTTTTGTTGCCGAGTGTGTTTAGTATTTATGATAAGATAGGTTAATTATGGAAAAAACATTTGGTAGAGAAGTGGCTGGGGTATTTTTACGGGTGGTAGCAGTCTTATTAACCTTCATTTTGATATTGGGTATTACTGATGCGTGGTACCGGTCTGATACTATCAGTGATGGTTTTTGTAACATTGGAGTGTTGCCGATTGAAGGGGTGATATTGCCATACAATGGGTTCGAAGACTATGGTTTAGTCACGACACCGGGTATGGTGCGTGATTTTATTGCTAGCGCCGAAAAAGACCTTGGAGTTGACGGATTATTACTTGAAATAAATTCTCCTGGTGGCACACCAGTGGCGGCCGAGCAGATTAGTCAAATGATACGGTCTACTTCATTGCCAACCATTAGTTTGATTGGTGATATCGGGGCTTCTGGTGGCTACTTGGTAGCGGCTGGTTCTAATAAGATCATTGCTTCAGCTATGTCAGATGTCGGTAGTATTGGGGTCACTATGTCCTATGTAGAAAATTCTAAAAAGAATGAAAAGAAAGGACTGACTTTTGTGGAGTTATCAACGGGTGAGTTTAAAGATGCCGGTAATCCAAACAAACCCTTGACTGATGCAGAAAGAGAAAAGTTTGAAGCTGATTTGGAGATAATCCATAACGAATTTGTGCGACAGGTCGCTGATCTCCGTGGGCTCTCAGTAGAAAATGTCCAAGAGCTGGCTGATGGTTCGACCATGCCGGGAGCTAAAGCGGTTGACGCTGGTCTTGTCGATATGGTTGGTAATCGCGAAATCGCTAGACAGGAGTTTGCTAACCGCTTAGGTATCGACTCAAGCGATGTAGTATTTTGTGAATACGAGCGAAGTTTGTTGCCGTTTTAGGTCTGATCATTTGCTTTGTAATACCTTGTTTGTTAACATGAGTGTATAATGAAACGTCGCTATGTATTCGGGAGTCTTTTTGCTGAACCGTCACTGATTGAGGGGATGGGTAGTGTTGTAGACATTGGGGCTACAATGCAAAGATATAATGAATCAATGTCTGAAAGAGAAGCTGATATTATTGCTCTAAAAAACGATTGGATGGCTGTAGGTGAAGATTTAAGCAAATCCATTAAAAGCTATGAGCAAAAAGAAAAAAAGTCAAAAAACAGTTAGATCTGTACCCCATTCGTTTGATAACTCACCAGATGAAAGAGGGGTTGTGGTCCACAAGCAACACGTAAGGCATTCATTTTCTGGTCCGTTACCGCACCCTGATGTGTTACATAGATTTGAAGAAGTTTCCCCTGGAGCGGCGGAAAGGATTATAAAAATGGCTGAAGAACAATCTTCACATAGACGCGATCTTGAAAAGAAAGTAATCGAGTCTGACATACACCGTTCAAAATGGGGTCAAATACTTGGTTTTATAATTGCAATTGTTGGTTTGTCGGTATCGGCTATAATTGGAGTTTTTGGTAATCCGGTGGCGGGAAGTATTATGGGTACAGGAACAGTTGCTGGACTGGTTTGGGTTTTTATGTACGGCAGTCGCCTTAAATCTGAAGAATTAAAAGAAAAAAAAGAAGATTTATAGTAAATTTATAATTAAAATGTTACGCTAGCCACCATATGTCATTATCTGTTGGAATTGTCGGGTTACCAAATGTTGGGAAGTCCACTTTATTTACCGCCCTCACTAAAAATGAGGTGCTGATTGCTAATTATCCGTTTGCTACTATTGACCCAACGGTGGGTTTGGTAGCAGTACCCGACAGTCGTTTAGCGACCTTATCTGCTATTTCGGGTTCATCAGAAATTATCCCAGCGGTGGTGGAGTTTGTTGATATTGCCGGTTTGGTGCAGGGAGCATCAGCCGGTGAAGGTCTTGGTAACAAATTCTTGGCCAATATTCGCGAGACCGATATGATTGCGGAAGTGGTGCGTATATTTGAAGATAGCGATGTGCATCATGTGTCAGGGGGAGTAAATCCACTTTCTGATATTGAAGTAATCAATCTTGAGCTTATTTTGGCTGACGCTGAGACGGTGAGTAAGAGATTGGGAAATGTCGAGCGTGATGCTAAGCGAGGTGATAAAGAAGCAGTAGCGGAGAAGGATCTTCTTACTAGACTCTTGCCGCACCTAGAGGCTGGTAGCTTGGCTAACTCACTTGAGATGTCAGATGATGAGAAAAAGATTGTGAGACATCTACACCTTCTCACTATGAAGCCTTTCTTGTATGTTTGTAACAAAAAGACCGACGCTTATAATCTTGATGAGCAAAATGATGATCGGTGGCAGGAACTTCTTCATTTCTTTGAGGCAACCGGAGCGGAGTATGTGGTGGTAGATGCTGGTATGGAGCATGAACTTCGCGATATGTCCGAAGAAGAAAAGAATGATTTCCGTCGTGAGTATGGGGCGCAGGATAGTGGGGTAGAGAGTCTAATCCGCGCTTGTTACCACCGATTGGGACTAATGAGTTACTTCACGACTGGTGAAAAAGAAACCAGAGCTTGGACTGTGCCAATTGGCTCACTAGGACCTAAGGCTGCTGCTGCTATTCATACTGACTTTGAGAAAAAATACATCCGCGCGCAAGTAGTGACTTTTGATGACTTGGTGCAAGCAGGCTCGCTCGCTAAGGCCCGCGAGCAAGGCAAGCTTCGCACCGAAGGCAAGGAGTACGTGGTACAAGACGGTGATGTGATTGAGTTTTTGATATAAGACGATTTATAGATCACTTTACTGGCTCCTTTGCTGTTATACTAAACTAATAATTATGAACACGGAAATTTTGGTATATATACTACTTGGCTTTTCCTCGTTCTTTTTTGTGGTTGTACCAATGTCGGCGGCGGTGGTTTTAAATCCTTTGTTATCACTTATTGTTGAGCCACATACAGCTATAGGTCTAGTGGCGTTCTTTTTTATGGTGAATAGTTTGGTAAAAACAATAGTCTTCCGAAAAGATGTTTTGCCGAAATATATAAAAAAGATGTTACCAATATCGATAGTTATGGCAATGATCGGTACTTATGTTGTCAGTCTTGTTTCATCAATGATGCTACTTGTACTGATATTCATTATGTCAGCTTATTTTCTCCTTAAGAAAATATATGAAATGTACAATGTACAAGAGAGACGTAAAAATATACATGAACCAACTTTAGTGATAGTAAGTATAATTTCAGGTTTTATGCAGGGTACTGGACTTGGTGCGGGTGGTGCGTTGCGAAAAGTGTATTTATTGTCTGAAAACATTAGCTTGCAGCAAATGCATGGCACAACATCTCTCATAAGTTTCGTTGTTCTGTCCCTTGCCTTCCTTGTGCGTCTAGAGACAGAACAACTAACTTTAGATCAAGTAATACCTATTGTATACATTGTTCCAATTATAACAGTTGCTACTTTATTTGGTAAAAAAGTCTTGGGAAGGTTGTCTAAAAAGACCGCTGACGTAATAGGTATTATAGCTATGCTTCTAATAACGGTCTTTTTAGGGGTTAGTTTGTTTTAATCTCCGCACCGAAGGCAAGGAGCATGTGGTACAAGACGGTGATGTGATTGAGTTTTTGATATAAAAATTAAAAAAGCACCTCAAAAAAGAGATGCTTTTTATTTTGAGAAACTGTTATAGTTTTTCAGATAAGTTAATTGTGACCGTTTCTATTTCTATGTTGAAGAATTTACAAATCATTCTTATCAGTGATCCATATACAGAGATGATTACACAGGAAAGAATCCAATAGTAAGTCCAATCACTATCGAACTCGTAGAAACCTAAAACAAGCCCTGTTGTTGCTCCGCATATTATTCCTGTCAACATATCATCAAAAAAACTAGCGGCACGACCATGAAATGACCATTGTGGTGACTTTGAATCATGAATACACAGAAAATAATTAAACTCTCGGAGTTGATATTTGTCCCTGGAGACATTTTTTCCAACATATCCTCCAACTGCTACTCCGATAATTGTAGCTATCCAGACATTTTTAAATAATATGACAGACAGTATTACTGTTGACAGACTGGATAGTATGGTAATAGTCGAAGAATTATCTAAAGAACCCACCTCAAGTTTAGAATAAAAGCTTGAGCTATTTGTACTTAAGGCTATAAGGACTCCAAGTGTAATTATTATACCTGGTAATAATCCTGAAAGAGTAACATTTTCTGAATGTATTGCTGTCGCTACAGCGGTTAAAACCAATATTAGTAAAAGAACGAATACTGTCCTAAGAACTACGGTGGTTATCTTATAAAGTTTCATTGAGCTTCCTCCTTCTGTAGTGAACTTTATAATATTGAACATTCAAAATATAACATGAATGTACATTTTGTAAATGGTAAACCCTGGATTTGTTTTTCTTATTCTATTTCTTTTGATAAAATTAGATTTCTAACTAACTCAAATTACTTGGTGGATTCATATTCTGCACCGGGCTAACTACATTTGGGTTCCATTCGGCAGTAATTTCTCCGTGTTCCTTTTCATACTCGGCTAGTTGGTGGGTGAGATACTGCTTTAGTCTCTTGACATGCTGCGGAGTAAGTGAATAAATGGTACCTTGGTTGCCTGAGCTCAAAGCCATGACAAAATACTCTGGGGTAAATCCAACATTAATGCTCTCACAAAACAGCTTCGGGGCTTTTTTCAAATCTTCTGGTTTCATAGAGGTATATTATTACATATATTGGAGTGTTTGTACTAATTAAATTAAAAAGAGCAAAAAATAACGGAGGTGCGACCTTAAAGAGGAGCGACAGCGACGGGAAAAGGTCGTTCCTCGGTTATTTTTTATACTGATTAAATTTGCGTGAGTTTCATTAAAAGTCTTTACGAATCTGTAAAAAAGCGCATACTATATAGTATATGGAAAATCATACCGCTAAGCACTTTGTGCTACAACTTGGGTCTTTGATTACCCTTTATTTATCAATCGCTTTTTTATTAGTATTACATTTTAATATTATCAATCTTATCTATCCGGATGCGGTCGATAGCTACTGGCAGATTGAAAGCTATCGCGATGCGGTGCGTTGGGGAATCGCGATGTTGATCGTGTTTTTCCCAACCTACATTATTTTAACTAGAAGGGTAAATAAAAACCGTCGACAGGAAACTAGTAGTAGTTATCTTGGCTTTACTAAGTGGCTCATTTACCTATCGTTACTTATTGGTGGCGGAGTTCTTCTTGGTGATTTGGTGGCGGTAATTCTCGCTTTTCTTAATGGAGAAATTACTACCCGCTTTGTCTTAAAAGCCGGTGCCTTACTTTTGATTGTGGGGGCCGCTTTCTATTACTATCTCCAAGACGCTCGCGGCTATTGGTTGACTCGGGAGAAAGTATCAATTTATTACGGGGTCGGAATGTCGGCAATTGTCTTAGCGACTTTATTGACCGGTTTTTCTTATATCGAAACTCCGACTGAGGTGCGAGAACTAAAAATAGATGAAAAGCAATTAACTGATCTCCAGGATATGCAATTCCGGATTGAAGACTATTTGCGAGCTAATAATGAATTACCGCAGTCAATCGAAAGTGCTTATGTCGGAGTGGAAGTGCCGGTAGCATCAGAAGGGCGTAAAGATTACAGTTACGAGTTAACCGACGAAGGCTTTAAGCTCTGTGCGGAGTTTGCGGAAGCAACTCAAAATGGCTTAAGTGCGGAATTCCGCTACGCTGCGCCACTTTATCCAGATGGGGTAACTATGATTAAAAACCCAAACAACTGGGACCATGAAGCGGGGTATTATTGTTTTCTGAGGGTGATAGGAGAATTGTCAGAAACAGTTGATCCAACAATAATAAAACCAGTGCGTTAAATAATTAAGTAGAAAGATGGATAAAGATTCTGATTTGATAAAAACTTTTACAAAAAGAATAGATAACCCCATATCTATCACTTTTATTACGGTTTTTGTAATTTATAATTGGCAATTTTTCTACTATCTTTTACTGCCTTTCGATACAAAATCAGACTTATCTAGAGTAGATTTAGCTCTAAATAGCATAGATAATATATTGTACTTTTTCTTAGGACCAATTATTATTGCTGGATTATATTTGGCCATTATGCCATATTTAGTTTTATGGTATGAGAAATTTTTGCTTTATATGACTAAAGAAAGCGAAAAAGAAAAACAAAAAACTAAAACCGCAACAAGTTTGGAGATATATGAAAACATAAGGGTACAAGAGGGGCTATTGTCTATGATAAGCACGTCAGAAAAAAGAATTAATGAATTGAAAAGTTCTAGTTTGAATTACAATAGAAACAGAGTACGTAGAGAAAGTGCTGAAAAACTTTACGATGTTCTTACTAGAAACAGAAAAGAAGAATATGTTAGGGCTATTAACTCACTGCATACTGTACTTAATCTCGATCGGTCAATAAAAAATGATGGTAATGATTATATGAAAATATTGGATACATCTAATGGTGATATAAAGATATCGTCAGACGCTGTTACTTTTTTGGAAAAATATAATGAAGAATTTCCGGGTGGATTGAATGATGATGGCTGTCGTTAGTGACTTAAAGTATTTGTGGCATACTGTCTTTGTAAATAAGCTTATGCATAAAAAAATTGATTCAAAAATTATTTAGAAAAAGGGCTATGGAAAAAGAAAAAGTCGTCACAGTGTTGCTGTGACGACTTTTTGGTTAAAATTAACTTTTTAAGTTTGTATTTTAACTTGTTTGATTTGTTGGTATTTGATTCTTCCAAACACAATTAACTGTTCGAGGAGAACCATACTCAAGCAAAACACTATCCATTCCAGGGTGATGGGGGCAGTTAAGCCGTATTCACCTGCAAATACTGCGGTTAAACTGGCAGCAAATAGACCAGCGATCGCACCAGCTAAGCCCGGAATAAGCTCTAAAACAATTAACCCTAAAAATAAAATGACAATAGCACCAACTACACCGCCGGTGTATCCGTCTGTAATTGCACCTATAAGACTGGCAAAAATAACACCTGCAGATATGTTTATAGTGGCATATCTAATATATGGAGATGTAATACCTTTTTCCAAAAAACTAGAAATTAATACACAGATTATAATCGTTGGTATTAAAGATCTAATTAAAGGCATTTGCTTGTCTGGGATATTCTCCGCAAAGTAATTCCCAAAAACTGTTTGAGTGGTTGTTAGTGTACAATTATTTTGCGCAAAATTATAATAATTCGTATAGTCTATAGTGGAACAATCTTGTGTTTCTTTGGAAGTAAAATTTGCTACAGCTATAAACACCAGCAAAAGAAAAACAAAAATTTTAAGGTACTTCATAACCTGCTCCTTTAGAAATAGGTTAGTTATTCAAATTTCTACTTGGTACAATATAATAAAAAGCAAATAAGTCAAGGTTTGGCTTAACGGCCTACTATATGTCATACTTTAACCCAAGCTTATGCATAAAAAATTTGATTCAAGTGCCATTGAAAAGAAGTGGCAGGAAATTTGGGAAGAAAAGGGGATTTATAACGTTGGCGAGCGCGATACCGGTAAAGAGAAAGAATATGTGCTGGTAGAGTGGCCTTATCCGTCCGGAAATCTCCATATCGGACACTGGTATGCTTTTGCGGTGCCGGATATTTATGTGCGTTACCAAAGAATGAATGGTAAGCAGGTGCTATTCCCAATGGGGTTTGATGCTTTTGGTTTGCCGGCGGAAAACGCGGCGATCAAACGTGGACTGGATCCAAAAGGTTGGACCAACGACAACATTGCCTACATGAAAAACCAGCTGAAGAGCATGGGTAATGCTTTTTCTTGGGATAAGACTACAAGCTCCACTGACCCTGAATACTATAAGTGGACCCAGTGGATGTTTACGCAATTTTTTGAAAACGGTATTGCTTACCGTGGGAAAGGTAAGGTGAATTGGTGTCCAGGGTGTAATACAGTGATTGCCAATGAGCAAGTGATAGCCGGGAAAGATGGTGACGAGTGCGAGCGTTGTGGACACAAGATTGAAAAGAAAGAAATGCCACAATGGATGCTAAAGATCACTAAGTACGCCGATAGGCTGGTAGATGACTTGGATCAAATTGACTGGCCGGAACACATTAAAGAAGCGCAAAGGCAGTGGATAGGAAGGAGTAAGGGAGCGGAGATTGATTTTAAGCTAAACCTACCAACTTATAGTGGGCAAGTGCTGTTTGCTTCTAATAACAAAGGCAAGCTGGCGCGTATGCGTAAGTTGGTGACTGAGACTAATTTGGATATTACTTTGGTGTCGCCGGAAGAAGCGGGAATTACTGATACTGAAGTTGTGGAAGACGAGAATGACTTGGCTTTAAATGCTAAGAAGAAAGCTTTGCACTTTGCTAAGCTGACTGACCTGCCGGTTTTGGCGGATGATACAGGCTTTTTTGTGGCCGGTGAGGAGCTTGATCCGGTGACAGTGAAGCGGAATGCTTTGGCTGGTATAGATGAAAAGACTCTTACCATCGAAGAAGTGGGAGAAAAGATGGTGGCTTATTATGCGGAGATTGCTAAGAAACATGGTGGAGAAGTAGAGGCAGAATGGAAAAATGCCCTTTGCCTGGTAATGGACGGACGTGTGTATATGTCGGAAGGGGTGCGGCCGGTGATTTTGACTGACCAGGCAGTAGGTGACTATGACCCGTATCTGCCAGTCCGCGCTCTTTACAAAGCCAAGGCGACCGGAAAGCATGCCCTTACTCATAATGAAGAAGAGGAACTAATGGAGCTTAGACCGATTACTGACGCTATCGAAAAAGTGTTTGAGCCGAAAGTAACTGTCTTTACCACTCGTCCTGACACACTTTATGGAGCGACTTATATGGTGCTAGCGCCAGAGCACGCGCTGGTAGAAAAAAATAAAGACAAGGTCAAGAACTGGAGTGAGGTGGAAGCTTACATAAAAGCGACGAAACAGAAAGATGAGCAGGACAGACTGGATAACACCAAGGAAAAGACCGGCGTGAAGCTAGAGGGAATTATGGCGACCAATCCAGCCAGCGGGGAAGAAATACCAGTCTATATTGCCGACTACGTGCTCGGTGGCTATGGTACCGGAGCGATTATGGCGGTACCAGCGCATGATGAGCGGGATCGTCAATTTGCCGATAAAATTGTTACTTCACAATCAGGGAAACATCCTGGTCTCATTTATGTAATAAAACCAAATTCACTGGCCGAATTTAAAAGGGATTTCTTCAGTAAAACTGTACATAGGATTGAAGATGGGCAGACTTTAGAGGAGGCGATAGATAGAGATAATAAGAAATGGTATCAAGAATATTTAGAGTACTCTACAGATATAAACTGGAAGGGGCAATGGAGAGGATATTCAGGAGTAGGTAAGATAATTAATTCTTCAGACGAATTTAACGAAATGGACTCCGAAGAAGCGAAATTAGCCATTACCGAGAAAGTGGGCGGACGGATGACTTCTACCTATCGCTTACGCGACTGGTCTATTGGGCGACAGCGTTATTGGGGAGTACCGATTCCGATTGTGTATGACCCGACTGGTAAGGCGCATGTGATACCAAAGGAGCACTTACCGTGGACTTTGCCTGAAGATGTGGACTTTACCCCAACTGGTGAACCACCTCTAGCTAAGAGTGAGGCTTTGAAAAAACGAACGGAAGAAATCTTTGGCAAGGGTTGGACACCGGAAGTAGAGACGATGGATACGTTTGTGGATTCGTCTTGGTATTTCTTGCGCTACTTGGATAACAAAAATGATGATGCATTGTCGTCACTAGAAAGACAGAAAGAATGGATGCCGATCGATCTGTATTTTGGTGGAGCGGAGCACACTACTATGCACTTACTGTACTCACGTTTTTGGCAAAAGGCTTTATGTGACCTTGAGTTAGTGACCGAAAAAGAACCGTACAAGCGGCGAGTGAATCGTGGACTTATCCTTGGTCCTGATGGTAATAAGATGAGTAAGAGTAAAGGAAATGTGATTGACCCAGATGAGCAAGTGGCTAGAGTGGGAGCTGATACAGTCAAAATGTACCTAGCTTTTATGGGGCCGTATGAGGGAGCGAATTACCCATTTGACCTAGGGGGGATTGCTGGTATTAGGCGCTTTTTGGAGCGAGTCTACGGTCTTGATGAACATATCAAAGACAATGAAGATGAAAAGACTACTAAACTACTGCATAAAACCATCAAGAAAGTGAGGGAAGATATTGAAAATTATAAGTTCAATACGGCCATCAGCGCCATGATGGTATTTG
Source organism: Candidatus Nomurabacteria bacterium (assembly GCA_023898525.1). NCBI lineage: Bacteria > Candidatus Nomuraibacteriota > Candidatus Nomurabacteria bacterium. Next base: position 167,292 of record CP060227.1, on the reverse strand, counting down.
TAAATCACACGGAAAAGGCTGGTTTGACTAAGGATTCTTATCTGACTTTCCTTAAGCTTATGGCTCCGTTTGCACCGCATGTGGTGGATGAGTTATGGCGACCGGAAGGGAAAGGAGATTCGGTACATACAGATAGCTATCCGATAGCTGATGAAAAGTTGGTGGTGGACAAAGAGGTGACCTTAGGGGTGCAGATTAACGGTAAGTTACGCGGACAAGTGACTATTTCGCCGACCGCGAGTGAGGAAGAAGTTAAAAAAGCGGTGGAAGCTAGCGAAGGGTTACAAAAACACTTGGCAGGGAGGGAGATGGTTAAGTTTATCTACGTACCGGGCAGAATTGTGAATGTGGTGGTGAAGTAGGGGTAAGATGTGGTGGAAAAAGGGGTAATCAGCCGGCAAAGACTTCGTCTTTGCCGGCTGATTAAATTGGTTCAATATGCATTCGCTAAAAACAAAACCACTCAATATTGCAGTGGTTTTATAAAGTTGATTAAAGACTTTGGTTTTTAAAATCCCAAGGTACTGTTCGGAACTTTTTAAACTCTTCGTCTGTGAAGCCTCCGGCACGTTTATGTTTATGGTATTCATACCAATAAACATTCAAGTTAGTGGCTTTATATCGATTAATGGCTTCTAGAGCCAGTACCATATAGCCACGTTTTTCATGCGGGTAGATGTCACTATAGTAATTTATTTTCGCTGAGTCATTTTCTGTGGTTGAATAGTTCAGATTACACCTCACTAGTAGTGTACTCAATCGATGAATATGATTTAGTGGTTGATAAGTTTTTGCTATTATTTCGACCAATATCTTGGGTTCCGTTGTGCAGATATAATTTTTTATCCTTACAAATTCTTCAACCGATGAATCTAGTTCTTCATGGGTTAATCTGCCTGCGCTAATTTCATTTTCTAGCGTGGCGATGTTATTGGCTACGTCTGAGCCATTACGGGCTTCTTTCAGGGTTGTTAGCATTTCAGCTAGATATACTTTCTGGTCAATCTCGCTATCAACTGCATATACTGGCCCCAGAACGCACAGAAAAAGTACTGCCACTATTATTACTGTTTTCATCTGTATTTTCCTCTCAAAAATTCAAAATATAAACAACTATTTGCTAAAGACAATACCACAATATTACGGTCTGACAAGGTCTCTGATCAGACTGTCGAGAAAAAGTTTGACCTATTTGAAGAGTCATGTTATAAATATGCCAACGCATTGAGGGATTCAATAGAAATATTTAAAAATTATGATTTCATTTAAACCAAAACAAATAACAAAAGCGTTGCTTGGCGTATTGCCGGAGCGTGCTAATGATGTATTAACAAAGCGTTACGGGCTTGGTCCTAGCGGTGAAACTTCAACTTTAGAAGCAATTGGACAGTCATATGGCATTACTCGCGAGCGGGTGCGACAGATTGAGAACTACGGAATTCAGTCTATTCAGCGCTCTGAAGAGTACAAGAAGCACTATGATCTATTTTTAGAAATGCAGAACCTGATTGATAAATTGGGCGGTGGTTTTATTGCTGAAAATGTACTGCTGGATGAACTTACAAATGACCCGATTACTCGTAACCATCTTTACTTTTTACTAGTGGTAGGTGATCCGTTCTATCGTGGAAAAGAGAATTCTGAGTACATGCATCGTTGGTTCACCGAGCGTAAGGTGGCTGATAGTGTTGAGAAGGCTCTGAAGAATGTCTACTCTACCTTGAAGCGTGATGAACTTATTAGCGAACAAGAAATTCTGAATCGGTTTAAGGCCGAGTTGGCTGACCTTGTGAAGCAGGATGATGAAGAAGTACTTCGTCGTTGGTTACTAGTTTCAAAGCAAATCGGACGTAATCCACTTGGAGACTGGGGACTAGTAGATAGTCCAAATGTCCGAGTGAAGGGTATTCGTGACTATGCTTACTTAGCGGTAAAGCGGCACGGTTCACCAATGCACTTTAGAGAAGTGGCTGAATCTATTGATAATCTATTCAATCACAAGGCTCACGTAGCTACGACTCATAATGAGCTAATCAAGGATAAGCGATTTGTTTTGGTTGGTCGCGGTCTCTATGCTCTAACTGAATGGGGTTATACCGCCGGAGTGGTGAAGGATGTCCTTCGCGAAATATTAGCGCAGGAAGGTCCGTTGTCTAGAGAGGAATTGATTGATAAGGTACGAAAAGAGCGATACGTAAAGGACAACACAATTGTGGTTAATCTGCAGGATACAAATCTTTTCCGACGTTTATCTAACGGTACTTATACTTTGGCTGAATAAGTTATAAGTAAATAAATCTTAAAACACCCACAAGAGCAATACTTGTGGGTGTTTTAGTGTAGTACAATAAGGACTACATGGCAGATTTCTTCAAAACTATTTTTGGCGCAATGGCGGGTCCGCTTTTTTTCTTTGTGGGCTTATATATTATTTACAAGACATTTTCAGTTATGGGTGTACAGTTCGCTCCTGTTATATCCATTATTCTGGCTTTGACGCCAATTTTGTTACCTGTTGCTCTATTTTATATTACTTACGATGAGTGGATTAAGTATGTTCGCTTGAAGTTTGTGATCAACAATGGCCGCTCTACTTTACGTATCCATCTGCCGCAAGAAGTTCTAAAATCACCGGAGGCAATGGAAAGCGTGATGTCACAAATCCACGCCGGTAATTACCCTGATAACCTGATGGAATCATATCTCAGCGGAAAGCATGCTCTACCTTTTAGTTTTGAGTTGGCTTCAATTGGTGGGGAAGTTAGATTTTACATAAATGTACCGACGGTAAAAATAAAGAATGCGGTAGAGGCGCAGCTTTATGCCCAGTATCCTGGTATTGAGGTGGTGGAGGAGCAGCTGGATTATACGGATGAAATAGTCTGGGATCCGGAGAAATATGAGATGATTGTTTTTCATATGGGTAAGAAAGAGGATGAAGTCTTACCAATCAAAACTTATATTGATTATGGGCTAGACAAGATGCCGAAAGAAGAGGAAAAATTTGAGCCAATGGCCCCAATGATTGAACTTCTAGGTAAAGCGAAGCCACACGACCGAATCTGGGTACAGTTTTTGGCTATACCTCATGTTAAAAAGGATCTAAAGTCTGGTTACCGCTACTCTTCTGGTACTTGGGAAGCTAAAGCGGTGGATAAGGTAAATGAGATAATGCAGCGCAATAAAAAGGTTGCTTTTGATCAAGATGAGGGAGAAAGGCAAGTTATGCTGACGGCGGGTGAAAAAGACAAGATTGCGGCGATTGAGCGTAATGTTGGCAAGTATGCTTATGAGGTGGGAATACGTTGGATTTATCTAGCTGAGAAAGGAAAGTTTGATGGACAAATGATTGGGCCCTTGATTAGAACTTTTTCACAGTACGATATTCTAAATCGAAATGGCGTAGGGGTACGGTGGCGTAGTGATTTTGACTATAAGTTTATTTCTGATTTTACTGGCAGCCGTCTTAGGCGTTGGCGCAAGGAGGAGGTTAAAGAATATAAACTCAGAGAGTACACTACTCGTGATAAAAAGAAATTTGTTGATAAGATGAAGGTCATGTCAGTCGAAGAATTAGCTACCATGTTTCATATCCCGGGCCGAGCGGTAGTCACTCCGACGATGCCGCGTATAGTTTCGACTCGAAAAGAGGCTCCGTCTAACTTGCCAACCGGAATTATGACAGATATTTAAAGTCGGTTTACCAAAAAGCTTGTGCTATACTTTTTTCTGTTAGACTAGATTTATACGCATGATTGACGACACACCATCAATGGAAGAAGGGGTTGAATCACCAGGTGAGACCGCAAAAACAAAAAGAAGAGTTAGTCTCTGGCTTTTTTTCTTATTCGTTTTACTGACCGCAACCGTTGCTGGTTGTTATTATGTAAAGCAGCCACCGCATAGCTTTCCAACTGATACCATTATTACCATACCAAACGGAGCTACTGTTGCTGAAGTGGCAGAGATAATGAAGGAGAATCACATGATTAAGTCGAAATTAGCTTTTTATGTGTACTTTAAATTATTTCAAAGCGATACATCTCTAAAGGCTAGTGACTATTCGTTTTCGGAGCCGTTACCACTTGGTCAGTTGATAGTAGAGTTGGCCGAGGGGCACTATACTCACAATCTCTTAAAGTTAACCCATGTTGAAGGAGAAAGTGTACAAAGTTTAGCGATTCGAGCGAAAGATGTTTTGTCTAACTTTGATCAAGATAAGTTTATTGAGATCGCTTTGCCCTTTGAGGGGAAGGTTTTTCCTGAGACATACATGGTACCAGCGGATTTTAGCGAAGAAGATTTGCTTGATCTGACCCTTAAAACCTTTGATGAAAAAATTAAACCTTACGAAACCCGGCTGGCCGACAATACACTGACCTTGGACGAGGTGCTGATTTTAGCTTCAATTATTGAGAGAGAGGCTAATGATGAAGAAAGTATGCGGATGGTTTCTAGTATCCTACAAAATCGTCTGGCGATAAATATGCCACTACAAGCCGATGCTTCAATTGAATACATTTTGCATAAACCACTATCCGAACTAACAGCTGAAGATCTGAAAATTGAATCGCCTTATAATACTTATCTAAATGCTGGTTTGCCGCCAACACCGATTGGTAATCCAGGTTTAAAGGCGATTGAGGCGGTACTTTTTCCGGCTGAGACCGATTATTTGTTCTATATTACCGACAAGGAAGGAAACTTTTATTACGCTAAGAATTTTGATCAACATAAGGTGAATGTGGCTCGGTATTTGCGTTAGTTATATTTATTTGCTAGCGTTCATAAAATTATGAGTGATAAAAAAAAGGTTTTTGTTGGTTTGTCTGGCGGGGTTGATTCATCGGTAGCAGCTTGGCGACTGAAAGAGCAGGGTTATGATGTAACGGGTGTTTTTATAAAGGTCTGGCATCCGGATTTTTTGGTATGTAACTGGGAACAAGAACGTCTAGACGCAATGCGGGTAGCTGCTCATCTTGATATACCATTTCTCACCTGTGACGCTGAAGCCGAATATCGTGACGAGGTTGCCAAATATTTTATTGGGGAATATACAGTGGGACGAACGCCAAACCCTGATGTTATGTGCAATAAGTATGTAAAATTTGGTGCTTTCTTAAAATTTGCTAAAACACACCAAGCTGATTTCATTGCTACCGGACATTATGCTAGACGGATTGATGGTGACAATGGTCCAGAGTTGCATAGAGGAGTTGATGAAAATAAAGACCAGACGTATTTTTTGTGGACACTTTCCAACGAGCAGCTGAAAAATGTACTGTTTCCGGTCGGCGATACTACTAAGGAGGATATTCGGCATGAGGCAGATAAAGCTGGTCTACCAACTGCAACTAAAAAAGATAGCCAAGGAGTATGTTTTTTAGGGTATATTGATATACCTGAATTTATTTCACACTTTGTTGATTTACAAGCGGGAGATGTCTTGGATGAAAAGGGGGAAGTTGTTGGTTGTCACAAGGGTGCTATAGTATACACTTTGGGGCAGCGTCATGGTTTTACCATTGATACTATTGATGGACACCGAGAGGCTTATTATGTGGTGGATAGGGATACTGAAAACAACACGATCACAGTTTCCAGTCAGCGACCTAAGGTGAAATCTAGTGACGAGCTGGTATTAAAGGATGTTGTGGCTAGAGGGGAAGTTGAGGTGGGTGACGAACTTGAAGCCCAAACTCGTTACCGACAAAAACCATTTGCGGTCAGGGTTGAGAAGGTTACAAACACTGAGCTTGTCTTAAGTATAAAAGATAAGTCGGTTGATGCGGCCGCTTCTGGTCAGTCTTGTGTATTATATCGTGGTTCACTTTGTGTCTTGGGTGGTATCATAGCGTAATGCAAGTCCAGATAATAAAGGCTGATGGTTCGGTAGAGTATTTTAAGGTTGAAAAATTACGACGTTCCTTACGCCGCGCCGGCGCCGCGCCGGATGAGGTTAACAGTGTCGTGGCACAGATAGGAAAAGAAATATATGATGGTATTAGGACACAAGAGATCTACCGTCGAGCTTTTGAGCTTTTAAAACGAAATGAGATACCAGCGGCGGCTCGTTATTCTCTAAGACGAGCTTTGTTTAGTTTAGGACCAACTGGTTTTCCGTTTGAAAAATTTCTTGGTCGACTGTTTGAGCTCGATGGATATAGTACGCGAACTGGCTTAGTTATACAGGGGCATTGTGCTCCACATGAAATTGATATCGCGGCTTTCCATGACTCTCACAGCTTTGTTGGTGAGGCTAAGTTCCATGCTCGGCCCGGTATTAAATCTGATTTGCAGGTAGCTATGTACTCTTACGCTCGGCTACTCGATTTGCGTGACCAAAGTATTTGCCACGAAAGCATTTGTGGAATTTCTGAGTTTTGGTTGGTTACAAATACCAAATTTACCTCCACAGCCGAAAAGTATGGTGAATGTGTTGGTCTTAAAATGCTGAGCTGGGATTACCCAAGGCGCGATAATTTACACGACAGAATCCAAAGAGCTGGAATTTATCCGGTAACGGTTTTGCAGAATTTGTCGACAGCGCAAATAGAAACGCTGATTGAATATGATGTAATTGTCTGCAGTGATTTGGTAAAAAACCCCAGAGTTCTTAAACACCTACATTTAAGTGCTAAAAAACAAGAACAATTGATTGATGAAGCGAGGGAGATTTGCAAATTACCAAGGTAAAATAAGCGTTCAGAATTGTTTTTTTGTCAATATAGAGCTTTTTAGCGCCGTGTTATAATGCCCACATTACTATTTTCAGAAAATCATTAAGCAAAATATGGCAGAAGAAAAGCAAGAGGGTCAGAAGACAGTGGTCTCATTTATTGTTGGTTTACTAATTGGTGGACTTTTGGTCTGGGCTTTTTCTGGTCCAACCACCGATGCTCCAACCACCCAGAGTGATGATGATAAAGAGGTGAAGGCAGACAAGGATCAGAAGACCACATCAACCAAGGCTGATGAGGAGAAAACTACCAGCAGTGTTTCAGAAGATAAGGGCGGCACCGCAAGTGATTCTGCTCCAGTTGAGAAGAAATTGTCGGTTGGTGATGGTAAGATTGTGGTTAACGATCAGCCGGTAAGCACTAGCATCGCTATGGAGAGTGCTACTTACCCAGTAGGGGAAGGTTGGGTTGGTATTCGTGATTATCGGGATGGTCAACTAGGCTATATTCTTGGTGTAGTTCGCTTTAGTGAGGAGCAGGGCTTGGTACCAAGTAGTATCATCCTACAAACTCCAACTATCGCCGGCCGCGAGTACGCTGTAGTAGTGTTTGAGGAAAGTGGTGACCGTAAGTTCAGTCTAGCTGATGACAAGCAGATTGATACTATCTTTGATACTTTTACCGCCACTTCAAAGTAAGTTTCTAACCAAGAAATAAAAAAGAGAAGTAAAAAAACACCCCAAGGGGTGTTTTTTTAACGGAATGGATTTCCATCGAAAATTGTTGCTATTGACTATAACATAAAAACATGTTATGTTTTGATCTGCAATACGCTCATTTTTTAATATAACTTTTACCCGAAGGAGGGTACATGAAGATATTAAACTTAAGCTGTTTTAAAAAAAGAAATCCGGGTTTGCCACGAGGCGGAGATAGAGACGAGTTTGTCAGACTGTTTCGTTCGCTGAATGAACAAAACCGCAAAAAGGTCTATCCTTTGATAAAAAAGGCCAATTGTAGTCTTGACGATGTGCTTTGGCTCATAAGGGCAATCAGTGACCTGGAGTTGGAAAAGATAGCTCTGGAAAAGTTGACTGGGTTTAACTTAGCTGAACGTCGTTGGCGCAAGCTTGCTGATGATTGTCATATAGGAATCAAAGTACTGGCAATTCAGAAATTGGCTCAGATGGCAGTGACTGAAGTTGCCAGCACTGACCCCGAAATCGTCATTAAGGTTGAGGAGAAAATTAATCGACCAGAAGTCGTTATTTCTAGGGTTGGGGTTAGCGAAAAGGGTGAACATAAATCATTTATTTCAAGGGCGTTCAGCTCCTTGTTTGGTTTCCTTACATCAAAGAAAGAATCAGCTTAAACTGATTTTAGATCTAAAAACCTCTACACCAAAAGTTACACGGTGTAGGGGTTTTTCTTATGTTTCTCCAAAAATGTTATACTGCCCATATGGCAGAATTTAAAAAGAGATACAACCCTAACCGTAGTCCTGATTGGAATTATGGTGGGCCTAATTGGAAATTATCACGCTCTAAGATTGAGCTTTTTACAGAATGTCCACGGTGTTTTTATTTGGATAACAAGCTTGGTACCGCGCGCCCGCGTGGACCGGCCTTTACTTTAAACGTAGCGGTTGACGAATTATTTAAAAAGGAATTTGATGCCTACCGCGAGACAGGCGAGAAACATCCGATAATGCTAGAGAACAAGATCGAGGCGATACCATTCAAGCACGAGAAAATGGACGAATGGCGCGACAACTTTGCCGGTATCACCTACAAGCACGAGGAGACCGGTTTTACTGTGTCAGGCGCAGTGGATGATATTTGGGTTAAACCAGACGGAAGTCTGATCGTAGTTGACTACAAAGCTACTTCAAAAGACGAAAAAATCGAGTCTTTAAGCAATAGTGGTTGGGAAGATTCGTACCGTCGGCAGATGGGAGTATACCAGTGGCTTTTAGAGAAAAACGGTTTTGCAGTCGATAAGGTCGGTTATTTTGTTTATGCTAATGCCCGCAAGGATCAAGATAGTTTTGACGATACACTCATCTTTGAAACTACTCTAGTGCCTTGTGAAGGTGATAATGCTTGGATAGATGAATCTCTACTAAAGATAAAGGAAGTATTAGGCAAGGAGGATATTCCGACGACTGGAGCTAACTGTGAATTTTGTCCTTATCGTGAAGCTTGTGGTAAGAAGTTACTGGCTATTCATAATGCAAAAAAACAAAAATAGTTTTAGAGATAAGGTCAATGCTGTAGTGCGGCAGATTCCAGCCGGGCAGACTAAGTCGTATGCCGAAGTAGCTAAGCTGGCCGGACATCCCAAAGCTTATCGAGCAGTGGCCAGCTTGATGGCAAAAAATTTTGACCCCAGTATTCCATGTCATCGAGTAATTAGAAGCGATGGAAAGGTAGGGGAATATAACCGAGGTGGCGAGCAGAAAAAAAGGGAATTGTTGAAAGCTGAAGGGTGGCAGAGTTAGATATTCGTTTCCTAATATTGTTTTGGATGCTACACTACATACAACATGTATTCATATCGGATTGAACAGGCAATCAGAGCGGCATCGGTCTTGCATAAGGAGCAGCTCAGAAAAGGTTCGATGCCTTTTCCTTACGTTACGCATCTGATTGCGGTGGCTTTTACGCTCCTTGACTACACTCAAGATGAAGATGTAATCATAGCGGCGTTACTTCACGATACGCTTGAAGACACCGACTACACTATTGAGGAATTGCAGGAGGATTTTGGTGGTCGGGTGCGTGATATTGTAGAAGCAGTTACTGAGCCGAAGTTAAAAGGGGAACATAAATTGACATGGCGAGAGAAGAAAGAAGCTTATGCCAAGCAATTGAGGCACGCTCCACACGAAGCGCTCTTGGTAGCGGCGGCTGATAAGATTCATAACTTCCGTACGATGGTGGAAGATTATTCTGACAGTTACGAACGCTACGCCCAGGATTTTGGTAAAAATTTTGACGAAAGACTTGAAGTCTATCAGGAGATTGGTGATATAATCAATGATCGCTTAGAAAGCCCGATAGTTGAGGAGTTTAATCATGTTTTTGAGGAATTCAAGCAATTTATTAATAAGACAATAGAAGCCGAGGAGCATCGTTATGACACATAAGAAATTCAAGCACGTTAGAACAGTAAAAGACATCAGTGAATATAAGTTAAAAAGTAACGGTCTGACGGTGTTGTATAAACATATACCGGACACTGGAGTGGTGACTACTAATATCACTTATTTGGTCGGAGCGCGAGATGAAAATATTGGTGAGACTGGGCTGGCGCATATGCTTGAACATATGGTTTTTAAACCAACTAGTCATGATTTGAAAAGAAAACATGAGGGAGGCGCGATGAGGTTTGAGCGTGAGACCGGCTCAATTCTTAATGCTAATACCTGGAAAGATCGTACCACTTATTACTTTTCTTATGATGCAAAACATTTTTCTCGCGCTTTACAGATAGAAGCCGAAAGAATGCGTGATGTAGTTTTGACCGATAAAGAATTTCAACCGGAACGCACTAACGTACTTAGTGAATTCGATATGTACAACGGTGAACCGGAATTTGCCATTGCGGTTGATATGGTGAGTTCAGCTTTTCATTGTCATCCGTATGGACACGAGACGATTGGTTATCGGCAGGATATAGAACGTTATACTACTACTAAACTCCAGCGCTTTTACGACCACTTTTATCGTCCTAATAACGCCACTTTAATGGTAGTTGGTGATATTGATCTAGAAGCTGCTTTAAATGAAATAGTGGCTACTTTCGGACATTTAGAGCCAGAGCCTCAGGTAGAAGTTAGACCAGAAATTATTGAGCCAAAACAAGAAGGGTTGAGAAGAGTAGAGATAGTGCGACCGGGTACTACTAACCTGTTGGCAATTGGGATAAAACACGATGGATTCCCAACGAAGGAGTGGTTTACTACTATGGTGACCTTCAAGCTCTTGGCGGGCGGTAAAGATGGTCTTTTGCAGAAAGCTTTGGTTGATACTGGTTTGGCTTCTGACGTGTCAACTATGCAAGAACCGACCAAAGATGCAAATTTAGGTATCATTTATATAACCTTGGCTGATGGAGTTGGTCATGAAGAAATTGAAAAGAAAGTTTTTGAATTAATTTCTAAAGTCGATGCTAATTGGATAAAGAAAAGACTAAAAGCGATTATTACCAAAGCTGTCAGTAGTGAACTCTTTGGTCGTGACAGTAGTCTTAGTATTGTCGGTGAATTAACGGAGTATGTGTCAGCTGGTGATTGGACTGTCTACTTTAAGACCGAGGAAATTTTGAAAAAGATTACGGTTAAAGAGGTGCAAAATAATTTAAAGACTTTATTTACCGAAAATAACCTTACTATTGGAACTTATAAAAGTATTTAATTATGGAAATAAAAACTCAGTCATATTCTAATTTTGAATGCGCCACAGTTGAGAAAGATACGCCGGTGGTATCTGTTTTGGTTACAGTGGATTGTCACGATAATAATAGTGCAAGAGGAGTAATAACAGCGTCTGTCTATAGCGATCTTTTGTTGTCTGGAGCAGGTAAATATAGTCGAGAGGACTTTTTACGTGCGGTGGATGAGCTTGGTTCTGGTATTGAGGTGGGGGCTAGCGAGGGGAGAGTAACTATATCAGTGAAATCTTTAGAACAGAATCTGACTAAGACTCTAAGTTTACTAGAGACAGTTTTGATCAAACCAACTTTTAGCAAGAGTGAGTACGACAGAGCGGTAAAAACAGCCAAAAATTCTTTATCTTTGTACAAAGAAGAAGCTAGATTATTGGCCCAGGATGGTCTTAGGCGATCTTTTTATGGAGAAAATGATAGACATTATCGATTTACCCCAAAAGATCTGGAAAAAGCTTTTTCTGAAGTTAGTTTGGCTGATGTAAAAAAACTACACGAAGAATTTATGACCTTACCGTGGGTGGTTAGTATTGGTGGAAAAAGTACCGCAATTAAGACAGTATTGAAGTTGGTCCAAAAGATCAAGAAAAAGACTGACTATAAACCATTAGAAGGGGCGGTGTCGGTAAAAAGTCTGAAAGGAAGTCGGTTGGTGACTGAAGTGGTAGCTAGTAAGCAAAATATTGAGCTATCAATTGGTGGTCATTTGCCATTAACTATGTCTGATGCAGAACTAGCGCCGTTTACCTTTGGCTTGGCAGTTTTAGGAAAGTGGGGGAGTTTTGCTGGGCGACTGATGAGTACTGTGCGGGAGAAAGAAGGTTTGACTTATAGTATCTACGGACGAGTCGAAGGGGTGTCGAAAATCGAAACCGGCTATTGGCGAATTATGACCTTTTTTGCTCCTAAAGATGTGGTACAAGGCGTGTCGTCGACTTTGCGTGAGATTAAAAATATTCACTATAAGGGTATAACCGACTCTGAGTGGAAGAGATTTAAAGATATTTTAAGGACTGGTGAGACATTGGTTCAGGATTCTTTGTTTGGTACTGTTGGTTATGTACATAGTGCTTTGGTGGCGGGAGTTCGCTATGAGGATTATAAAAAATACCGCGAGCAGCTTTATACTTGCACCAAAGCTGAAGTGAATAAGGTGCTTAAAAAATATCTTAACCCAGCTAACGTAGTAATCAGCGCCGCCGGGCCGGTAGATAAGAAGATTGAGAAGGAGTTGAAGGCGGTGCTTGGTAAATAGAAACCTTAAACTCAAACCCTAAATATTGACATTTATAAAAATGAATGTATAATACTCAGCAAGTTTGCTTTTTTTAATTTAACTTAAATGGGAGGTTGTTATGCCTACGTTCATGTTTGAAATCGTGCGAACCGTTGAGGGTCTTCCTGATCCAGGAGCTTATCCTGAAGGGTTGTCGCATACGCCGAGATATAGTGGGTCGGCGATGGTTGTCTATTTCGAATTTCCTGATGAAGTGATAGCTCAAAGCTTTGCAACTTGCGAAAAAGATCATGATTTAGACAATCCTATTTTGGAAAAGTACAAACCTTTTGGAGCTGGTCTTGATATTTTTTATATCAAACAGCTGACACCAGAGGAAGTGTTGGAGGTCAAAATGGCCAAGGCTCGGGTTCTGTACAAGATGTATGCTGATATCTTGGATCAGGAGACTTTTGAAAAGTTAATCGGACTAACGATTAATATGGAAACATTGACGGAGCCAACAGTGCGAGAAGAAGGTCTTTTCTATAAAGAAATAAACGAAATTGTAGTTGAGGAATTTTACAGTACAATATAGACAGTAAATCTCCTTGGCTAAACCGATATTATGTTTAATCGCATGATATCGGTTTTTTGTTTTTTTAACCCTGAATAATCTCACATACATATGAGACTCCTTAAATAAGGAGTAATGAGAATACATAACATTTTAAGGAACACCAGAGGGTTTGCCAAAGCGGCTGATAGTGCTCTAAAGTGGCAGACAATGAAAAACAAACAGGAGGTCGAAAGAAGAGTTAAAATACTCACGTTTTGGCAAAAACATGGTACTAATACCACCAAAGATGCTTTTGGCGTATCTAGACCAACTTTATTTAGATGGCAAAAAGAACTAAATGATAGTAATGGTAATATCCAAGCCCTAGACCCCAAGAGTACTGCTCCTAAGAAACGAAGAGTGAGACAGATATCACCACCACTAGAGCAAGCTATTATCAACTGGCGTACTAAGCGACCACGGATTGGTGGGAAAAAGCTGGTACCGCTATTGAAGAAGGAAGGATTCAAGGTGTCAGTTTCCTATGTTAATCGCTGTATCAGTGATCTTAAAGAACTAGGTAGACTACCGAATCCAGTTAAGCTCTCTTGGTACGCTAAGAGTGGTACACACAAAGAACAAAGAAAAACCAAGGTTAAAAAACAAAGAAGACCACAAAAACAAGGTTTGGAGATAGACACTATCGTGAGACACATAGATGGCACTAAACGGTACATACTCACCGCCATAGACATAGAAAGACGGTTTGCTTACGCTCGTACTTATACCAGTCATTCTTCAAATAGTGCTCGAGACTTTCTAAAACAACTTATACACTATACCCCTTTTAGTATAGATGAGATACAGACTGATAATGGTTCAGAATTCGCTAAATACTTCCACGAAGCTTGTTTAACTCTTAACATCAACCATTATCACACTTATCCACGTTGTCCTAAGATGAATGCCTATATAGAGCGATTCAATCGTACCGTTCAAGAAGAACACATTATTTATCACCGATCCCTGCTTCGAGATAGTATTCCTGACTTCAATGATTCACTGAATGAATGGTTGTATTGGTATAACCATGAGAGACCGCATGAAGGACTGGGTCTTTTGTCGCCCATGGAGTATTATAGAGAACATTATGAGATAGAGTCTCAAAGGTGGTGAGATCGTACAAACCCTCGCAAAATCGCTCCATTTAGTATAGTATAATTTGGTTTTAAACAACCTAAGTGGTATTTTATATTGAAATTATGGGTGGAAACGAAATCAGGCAAAAATATTTGGAATTCATGGAGAAGAATGGACATGCGGTGATACCGTCGGCTGCTTTGGTGCCTGAGAATGATCCGACCACACTGTTTACCGGTAGTGGGATGCAGCCTTTGATTCCGTATTTGCAGGGTGAGGCGCACCCCAAAGGGGTGCGCCTCACGGACTCACAAAAATGTTTCCGCGCCAATGATATCGAGGAGGTGGGTGACAATCGCCACACTACTTTCTTTGAAATGCTTGGTAACTGGTCTTTGGGTGATTATTTCAAAAAAGAACAATTACGTTGGTTTTTTACTTATCTTGTAGACGAAGTTGGACTTGATCCAGAACGTATCTACGTTACGGTATTTGCCGGAGATGAGAGTCTTGGCATACCGGCTGATGAAGAGTCGGTGGCTATCTGGCAAGAATTATTTAAAGAAAAGGGAATTGAAGCCAAGGACGTGCATATTGGTAGCGAAGAGGCTGGCTATCAGCTCGGTATGCAAGGTGGGCGGATATTCTACTATGACGCTGGAAAAAACTGGTGGAGTCGTTCTGGTACACCAGACAAAATGCCGACAGGAGAGATTGGTGGTCCTGACAGCGAGGTTTTCTATGATTTTGGTCCAGAATACGCTACTCACCCTGACTATAAGGACAAAGAGCCACACCCGAATAGCGACTCGGGGCAATTTGTAGAGATTGGTAACTCGGTCTTCATGGAATACGTGAAGCAGGAAGATGGTAGCTTTGCTAAATTGCCACAGCGCAATGTTGATTTTGGTGGTGGTCTGGAACGCATTGCCGCAGCTAAAAATAACGATCCAGACATGTTCAAGGTGGATTTGCTATGGAATGTGGTAACAGAGATAGAAAACCTGTCTGGTAAGAAGTATGAAGATAACCTAACAGCTTTTCGAGTGATTACTGATCATATTCGTGGGGCAGTGTTCTTGATTGCGGATGGAGTTTTGCCCGGTAATACCGATCAAGGTTATTTTGTACGTCGGCTTTTGCGCCGGTCAGTGATGTTTGCTGATCAGTTATCTGCACCAGAAGGTATGCTTCCTGGTCTGGCTGGAAAAGTAATTGAAACTTACGGTGATCATTACCCAAATCTAAAATTAAAGGAGCTTGATATTAGGTCTACGATAGGTAAAGAAGAAGAGCAGTTCAGGAGTACGCTTGAGAGTGGTTTGAAGCAATTTAATAAAATTTCACTGCAAGTACATGTTACCTCCAAAGAGGTGGGTGGAAAAAAGATTATAGACAAAAGTGTTCCTCCGGTCGCTAAAAAAGCCATTAGCGCGCAAAATGCTTTTGATTTATACACTACTTATGGTTTCCCGATTGAATTAACTGAAGAAATTGCGGCTGAAAAAGGCTTGGTGGTAGATCGGGCTGGCTTTGAAAAACTAATGGAAGAACATAGAGCTAAATCACGCGCGGGAGCGGAGCAGAAATTTAAAGGCGGATTGGCTGACCACTCAGAAAAGGTAGTGTATTACCACACTGCTACTCACTTGCTTTTGGCTGGTTTGCGCAAATATTTGGGTGATCATGTGCATCAGGCTGGTTCTAATATTACCGGTGAGCGTCTTCGTTTTGATTTTACTCATCCTGACAAGGTAGACAGAGAAACTCTAGATAAGGTAGAAGAGTATGTAAACCACGCTATTAAGCTCGGTGGACAAGTAACAATTGAGATGATGGCTAAAGATAAGGCGCAGTCTGATGATACGATTGAGGCTAGTTTTTGGGATCGTTATCCCGATGAAGTTAAGGTTTACACTATGACAGGTGGAGATGGTACGGTATTTTCCAGAGAGCTGTGCGGTGGGCCACATGTTGGAAACCTAAGCGAGATACAAGGGGAGTTTAAAATCAAAAAAGAGGAATCTTCAGCAGCTGGAATTAGACGTATTAAGGCAGTGTTGGTGTAAGGAATTGTCTGAAATCTCACCACATAAATCATTTTGGTCACTTTAGGCTACGATCTGATTTTAGATAGGTTCTAAGCTATCCACTTGAAGTTACGTTTAACTGATAAATTCTAGTATAATGGAGTTTATTATGGGATTCTTTTCATCGAGTGACGATAGTATTGAATATGCTGCGGTAATTGACATTGGCTCAGGTAGTGTATTAGCTTCTATTGTTGAGTCTGATGTTAATAAAACTCATCCAAATATTATCTGGGCGAAGCGAGAATATTCTCCTTTAAAACAGATTGATTCCCTTAGTAAAAGTATTAAGAATGTTATGACTTCTTTTATGAGTGTTATGATGCTTCTGGATTCTGAGGGCCGGGCAAGATTAAAAGAGGTGGCGCCTCGGGCTAAAATAAAAACTCTCCAAGTAACCATTGTGGCTCCGTGGTCTTATACTGTGTCCAAAACTATTTTGTATAGCAAGGAAAATGAGTTTTCTGTTACTAAAGGTTTGCTGGACGAATTGTTACGTATGGCCGAGCAAAAAGTCCAGGTCGAATTAAAGGAGAACGAAAAAATACACGAACAAGGTTTGGAATTGATCTCCAGAACTACAGCTGATGTAATAGCTAACGGTTACTCGGTTCGGGTTTCAAGTCGACAAAAAGCCAAATCACTCAAGGTGGTTCAGTTAAATGCCATAACGCAGGAAAGTATTGTTCAGGAAGTTGAAGAGGTCAAGGATAAATTATTTCCAGCCGCTGACCCTGAACTATATTCTTTTATGATGGCCTTTTACTATACTATTTCCGACTTATATCCTGAGCAAAGGGAGTATTGTTTGGTTGATGTGACTTACGAAGCGACTGAGATTGGAGTGGTGCGTGATGGTATCTTACAGTACTGTACCAATATACCATTTGGTTCAATTTCGCTGGCGCGTGAATTGTCTGCTATTTTGTCGGTACCACTCCAAGAAGCTCATAATTATTTAGCAGAGCCTGATTTGGATACTTTACTGATTAAATATTCAAGTAAGCAAAAGGAGGATGTAAAGGCTGTAATAGAGGCTTATGAGGCAAAATTGGTTGAATTGTTTCATGAGACCGGTGATAAACTTTCCATTCCTAAAAGCTTATTTATGCACTGTGATAATTCCAGAGCTGAGTTTTTTAAAGATCATATAGTTCAAGCGGCCAATTTGACTACCAAATCTTCTCATGTAGTTTATAATGTAACTGGAGATCTATTAACTCAGAGATATTCCAAGGACAAGATTTCAGAAATGAAAAAGACAAAGCTGGACACTGCTATGCTTATATCGGCTCAGTTTTTCCACACTAACAGTTATGACCGAGATTTTGAACAATTATAAAAGTATATACTGTAACTAGCATTTATGACACAAAAATGGAACTTACAAGACATTAGACCGGCTGAGGTGCGCAAACCCCGTCGCCCAGAGGCGGTTAATAAAGCCGTTAAGTCACCGGTAAAACAAGTAAACCCTAACGACGATGTTGGAACTATCGTTATCAAGGATGGAAACAAGTCAAATCGAACCGGAATAATTGTTGGTATAGTAGCAGTTTTGGTATTAATCGCCGGTATATTCGGTTTGACTGCTATCCTGTCTAAAACCACCTTAACTGTTGTGCCGGTGTCTAAACAGCCGAATGTAAATGCTGAATTTACAGCTTATCCAGACCATCGAGAAGCTGAGCTATCTTATGAAATAATGACCCTGGAATCAACTGGCGAACGTCAAGTTACCGCCACTGGTCAGCAAGAAGTGGAGGAGCAGGCTAAGGGTTATGTAAATATTGTTAAGACAACTCCGGGTTCAGAGAGGTTGATAAAAAATACTCGTTTTCGCTCACCAGACGGCCTAATATTTAGAATTCAAGAGTCAGTAGTGGTGCCAGGTGCAGTGAAGGGTGGTGATGGTGCTTTAACTCCTGGGTCTATCAGAGCTGAAGTTTTTGCTGATGATGTTGGTCAGCAGTACAATCTAGCGGCTGGTACAAGGTTTGATATTCCAGGCTTCAAAGAAAATAATCTAGACGAACTTTACAAGGCGATTTATGCTGAAAACAGCGAGACTTTTACAGGTGGTTTTAAGGGTCCAAGATTTATTATAGATGATAATGAATTAGCTACCGCTCGTCAGTCATTACAAATGGAGCTAAGAGATGGTTTGTTAGCCAGAATAGAAAGCGAAAAACCAGCTGGCTTCATTGCTTTTCCTGACGCTGTGACTTTTACATACAACGAATTGCCGGCAGTTCAGTATGGAGATAATTTGGTGACCATCCGAGAGCAGGCTACTTTGCAAATACCACTATTTGCTAAAGCTGATTTCGCTAGCTTCATGGCTGCTGAAACAATCACCACATATAGTGGAGAGGCGGTCCAGATAAGAAATATTGATGAGATACGCTTTGGTTATACTGATGAAAATACTAGCTCTATTAACATTGCCAACGAACCGTCTTTGTCATTCAAAATCATTGGTCGTCCACTAATCGTTTGGGATTATGATGTTAATCAGCTGCAGGAAGATCTTTCCGGAAAATCATTTACCGCCATCACTACCGTCCTTACAGCTTATCCGGGTATAGCTAATGGCAAGATTACAGAAAAACCATTTTGGAAGCGTTCGTTCCCGTCAGAGCCTGACGATATAAGTGTCGTTGAACAGCTAGAGGTGAAATAGTTTTCATTATCCTATAGTATGTTCTTGACTATATTTAACAGTTTTGTTACACTCACTCACGTTTAATGGATCAACAAGCACAAACGACGAAAGATGACTTAGCTTATGGTGTAGTGGAAGAAGCGCTACCCAATGCTTTTTTTCGTGTTGTGCTTGATGATAGCAAGCAAACAGTTATTGCTTATCTAGCGGGCAAAATGCGTAAGTTTCGCATTCGTGTGTTAGTTGGTGATAAGGTTGGCATGGTACTTGATCCATATGGCGGTAAAGCACGAATTACTAAGAGACTCTAAAAGCAATTATGAAAGTTAGATCATCAGTAAAAAAAATGAGCCCTGATGACATCATCGTAAAACGACGTGGTGTAGTTTTTGTCATCAATAAAAAGAAGCCACGTCACAAACAACGTCAAGGATAAATATATATATGCGAATTTCAGGTATCACAATTCCAGATGAGAAGCAATTAGCCTACGGACTAACTACCGTGTATGGTATTGGTTTGTCACGTGCTAAGGATATACTCACTGAATTAAATATTGAACATACGAGTAAGCCAACCGATCTTTCAACCGATCAGGAAAATGCTGTGCGAGAGAAAGTAGAATCTTTTCGTATTGAAGGCGATCTAAAACGTGAGATCTCAGCTAATATCAAGCGTCTTAAAGATATCCAGTCATATCGAGGCTCTCGACATGCTAGACGTCTACCGGCACGAGGACAACGTACCAAGACCAATGCCCGCACTCTCAAAGGAGTTAAGAAAACTATGGGTAGTGGTCGTCGTAAGCTCGAGAAGACTTAGAATTATTAGTTTAAATGCGTATTTCATATGGGTAAGAAACGTATAATCAAAAAAGGTGGTGGATCAGATGTGTCAGGTACATCAAGAGCGCTAAACCGGATTCCAAAGCGCAAGTTAGCAGCTGGAAAGTTAAATATTCTAGCTACTTTCAATAACACTTTGCTCACGCTTTGTGATCCAAAGGGTAATGCGGTGATGAGCGCCTCTAGTGGAGCTCTAGGGTTTAAAGGGTCTCGCAAGAGTACTCCTTTTGCAGCGGCAAAGGTGGGGGAAATTATCGGAGAGAAGGCTCAGCAAATGGGTATGAAGGAGGCAGAGGTGGTGGTTCGCGGTGTTGGTGCTGGACGCGAGTCGGCTTTAAGAGCTTTTTCAGGTAAGGGTATTGGAATCTTACGAATCACTGATCGTACACCAGTACCATTTAATGGTACACGACCACCTAAGCCACGTCGTGTTTAATGTAATCAAATAATTTATGAAAATAGGTCCAAAATTTAAGATTGCTAAACGACTCGGTGCGCCAATCTTTGAGAAAACTCAGTCACAAAAGTTTGCCTTATCTCAGGCAAGAGCTGGTAAAACTGGTGGTCGCCCACGTCAGATGAGTGACTATAAGCGTCAACTTCTTGAGAAGCAAAAGATGCGTTTTACTTATGGAATTACTGAGAAGCAGCTGCGTCGTTATGTTGATGAGGCGGTAGCAAAGAGTCATCAACCAATTTCTCTTCTTATGGAGCGTTTGGAATCAAGGTTAGATAATGTCATCTACCGATTAGGTTTGGCAAAAACTCGACGTTTTGCTCGACAAATCGTATCACACGGTCACATTTTAGTGAACGGAAAGAAGCTAAGTATCCCATCTCACCGTGTTAGAATTGGTGATGTAATTTCTGTGCGTGAGGGTAGTAAGCAGACCGGTCCATTCGTACAGATAGCCGATACTCACGAGTCTGCTGGTGTACCGAATTGGTTGTCTATAGATATCAAAAAATTATCAGCTAAAATGAATGCAGTTCCAGTATACAATCCGGCCGAAACTTTGTTTGATCCTGAACAAGTGATGGAATACTACAGTCGATAGGATAGAAGCTATATAAGCGTAATTGTAATAATAAACTATGTTAGAAACAAACGTCACCCTACCGTCAAAGCCCCGCGTTGTCTCAGAAGATGAGTTTCACGGAGTTTTCGAAATTGATAATCTATACCCTGGTTATGGGCATACTTTGGGTAATTCACTGCGCCGAATTATCTTGTCATCTCTACCAGGAGCAGCTATCACTCAGGTGAAGATTGAAGGAGCTGAACACGAATTCAGTACTCTTGATGGTGTAAGAGAAGATGTGCTTACCATCCTGCTAAACCTTAAGCGAGTTCGTCTCTCACTGCATGGTGACGAACCAATGACTGTAAAACTAAAGAAGAGTGGCGCTGGCTTCGTCACAGCTGCTGACTTGGAGGCACCAACGCAGGTTGAGATTTTAAATCCAGAACAACCAATTGCCGAACTAACGGCTAAAAGCTCAGTTCTAGAGATGGAATTAACAGTAGAGAAAGGTTTGGGTTATGTCCCACGCGAAGTGCACCAAAAAGACAAGGTTGAGATTGGAACCATTGCCATGGACGCTGTCTTTACACCAATTCGTCGCGCCAACTACGAAGTTGAAAATATGCGTGTAGGTGACCGTACAGATTACAACCGCTTACGTGTAGCGATTGAGACCGATGGTACTTTTTCACCGCGTGAAGCACTAGAAAAGGCGATTGAAATAATGGTACATCAGCTTAGCGCTATCATCGGTTTTCAAGAAATTTATCCAAAATCTAACGAACAAGAGGTAGAGCGGGAAGCGGTTGCTACAGACACTGGTTCAGAACCAAGTTCTGATATTCTTAAAACTAGGATTGAAACACTTGATTTTTCAGCTCGCACTGCCCAGGCTCTAGAGGAGGCAAGTATCCGAACTGTTGGAGGACTTGTGCGAAAATCAAAAGATGATATTCTAGCCCTCGAAGGTATAGGACCAAAAGGGTTAGAGGAGATTACTGAACTTCTAAAGAAGATGGATTTGGCACTAGCCGAGTAAGTATTATTATATGAGACACGCAAACAAAAATCGAAAATTAGGCCGCAATACTGATCAACGCACTGCTTTGTTGCGTGGACTTTCTGTGTCACTGATCAGAGACGGTAAAATCACTACTACTTTGGCTAAGGCTAAAGAGCTACAGCCACGCATTGAACGTTTGGTTACTCATGCTAAAAAGGGTACAGTAACGGCTAGACGAACTGTATCAACCAGACTTGGTGAGCCAAGTGATGTTATTATTAAAAAGCTGTTTTTGGACATTGCACCTAAATTTTCTGAACGAAACGGTGGTTACACTAGAGTCATTAAAATCGGTCGTATGCCATCTGGGCGAGAGGAGGCGGTTATCGAATTTGTAGAATAATTTATATGGAAACACAAGCAAATACAAAAGTTCATACAATTGATGCTGCTGGTAAGCGGCTAGGTCGTTTGGCTACTGAGGTAGCAACCATCCTAAATGGTAAAGATCAAGCTGATTTTGCACGTAATTTGGCGGCTGATGTACGAGTAGAGATAACCAATGCTAGCAAGTTAGATATTCCTGAGGGAAAGAAGTCTGAAATTTATCAAACCTACTCTGGTCACCCAGGCGGACGCAAGACTGAGACTCTTGAGCACCTTGGTGAGAGACGTGGTTACTCTGAGGTGGTGCGCCGAACCATTGCTGGTATGTTACCAAACAACAAGCTCAAGAAAGTTTTATTAAAAAATCTGGTGATATCTGAATAAATATGGCAACAACTACAAAATCAGCATACATAGAAGGAATTGGTCGTCGTAAGACTGCGACAGCTCGCGTGCGTTTGGTGCCTGCTTCAGCTACTACTGTTACCGTAAATGGTAAGGATGCCAAGGAGTATTTTAGACAGCTTGCCCTGCAGAAGGACGTTCAGTCAGTGCTCGATACTCAGGATGCTGGTATTGAACATTACTCAATCAGCGCCAAAGTGGTCGGTGGCGGACTATCGTCTCAAGCAGAAGCGATTCGACTTGGTATCGCTCGAGCCCTGGTAAAAGAAAAGGCTGATCGACGTATTCCACTTAAGCGTGAAGGTTACCTTAAGCGTGACGCGCGTTCAGTAGAGCGTAAGAAGTTCGGTCTACGCAAAGCTCGCAAACGTCCAGCTTGGTCTAAGCGTTAAGATAAAAGCCGCTTGCGCGGCTTTTATTAGCTTAGACGGTCGGAGACATGTTTCTTGATTTAATAAAATCAAGAAACAGTCGAGACGGGCTCGCGAACACTTAGTAGATTTGGAGTCGAAGACGAACAAATATACTTAGTGATTCGTGAGGTAAACGATAAATTGATTATCGTTTACTCTGGTCCAAGCTTCTGCTTGGAATCCCCGATATTTATGAGGAGATAGGAGGACAAAACGTTAAGAAAAGAGTTGCCTTCGCGACTCTTTTTACTTAGGCGGTCATGAGTCTCGTTAAGAAATTTGATGTCATTTTGTTTTTGGAGATAGTTGTGTAGTATGTTGTATATGGAAGATGAATATCTGGATCTTGTTGATGATAACGATGATGTTATTGGAAGGAAATTACGTTCAGAAATATATTCTGAAAAGCTAAATAACTATAGAGTAATTAATGCCTTCTTAATAGATTCTGAAGGTAAATTATAGATACCGCTACGTAGTGCTGACAAAAGGATTTTTCCGTCATGTTTAGATTTTAGTGTGGCTGGTCATGTCGAAAGTGGCGAAACATACCAGACTGCTTTTTTTCGTGAGACAAAAGAAGAATTAGGTTTTAATACCGAAGAAATTAATTGGAAATATAAGGGTTACTTAAATCCAAGAAAAAACAGTGTTAGTTCTCATATGTGTATCTATGAAATAAAATACGATAAAGTTCCTCCTTACAACACAAACGAATTCGTTGATTACTACTGGTTCACACCCAAGGAACTTATTGAAAAAATTGAGTCGGGTGCAAAGACTAAAGATGACTTGGTAAAGGTTCTCAAAATATTCTACTCGTAACTTTAAAAGACCGATGCTTACTTTTTTGACAAACAACCCTTTCAGATTTATAATGCCGACATGGTGAACAAAAGTAATGAAGATAAAAGTCAGGATGATGTTGAAATCACCAATGAAGAAACTGATGTTTTGGAACCTGATTTAGAAGAAATTGAAAACAACGAAAAAGATATTATTAAGTCACTCAAGGTCAAGCTAAAGGCTTGTAATGAGGAGAAGCGAGAAATCCTTGAGGAAGGTCAACGGGCTAAGGCAGATTTTCTTAATGCCCGCCGACGACTGGAAGAAGAAAGACTTCGCGACCGAGTCCGTAGTCAAAAGAAGCATATAGAAGAGCTACTGCCACTTTGTGATAGTTTTCAAATGGCAATGTCAGACAAGGAAGCCTGGGAAAAGGCTGATAAAGCCTGGCGCACTGGTATCGAGGGCATACACGGTCAGCTCATGCGGCTGTTGGAGTCTTACGGAGTCAAAGTGATTAATCCGGCTGGAGAGAAATTTGACCCGTATCGTGACGAAGCGATTGGAACTGAAGAAGTGGACGACGATAGGATGGTTGATACGGTGGTTTCGGTTGTTCAGCATGGTTATGAGATGAAAGTGGGGGACCAAACTGAGGTGATTAGGCACGCACGGGTTACTACTGGAATTTTGAAAGGTTAATCAGAATGTTTAATTATAAATTTTTAATTTAACTACTTATTTTATGGCAAAAATACTTGGAATCGATCTTGGTACAACTAACTCAGCGATGGCTATTATCGAGGCTGGTGAACCAAGCATTATAGAAAACAGCGATGGTAACCGAACCACTCCTTCGATTGTCGCTATCTCTAAGACTGGTGAAAGATTGGTGGGGCAGATTGCCAAGCGTCAAGCGGTAACCAATCCAACTAATACTATTTACGGAATTAAGCGCTTTATGGGTCATACTTATGACGAGGAGGCGGTGCAGAAAGACAAAGAGATTGTTCCGTATGAGGTTAAAAAAGGCGAGGATGGTGGTGCTTTGGTAAAGATGGGTGATAAGGACTATCGACCAGAAGAGGTGTCGGCGATGATTTTGTCTAAACTGAAGGCTGACGCTGAGGCTAAATTGGGTGAAAAAATCACTGAAGCGGTTATTACCGTGCCAGCTTACTTTAATGATACGCAACGTAAAGCAACTCAAGATGCTGGAAAGATCGCAGGACTGGAGGTGAAACGTATCATCAACGAGCCAACAGCCGCTGCGCTCGCGTATGGTTTTAATAAGAAAAAGGAAGAGAAGATCGTTGTCTACGATTTTGGTGGTGGTACTTTTGATGTGACTGTGCTGGAAGTAGGTGACGATGTGGTAGAGGTCCAATCAACTGACGGAGATGCTCACATGGGTGGACGAGATATAGATCAAGGCATTGTGCGTTTCTTGATTGAGGAATTCAAAAAAGACAGTGGTGTAGACTTAAGTAAGGACAAGTTGGCATTGCAGCGACTAGATGAAGCGGCTGAAAAAGCTAAGCATGATTTGTCTTCAACCGCTGAATCCGATATAAATATTCCGTTTATTTCTCAAGGTTCAGATGGTCCCTTGCACATGGATATTAAACTTACTCGTGCTAAGTTAGAGGATATTGCTAGCGAATACATTGACCGCTCTATTGAGATCACTAAGCGCGCACTTGAGGCTTCAGGAGTAAAGAAAGACGAGGTTGACGAGATCATACTGGTAGGTGGGCAGACCAGAATGCCAGCTATACAAAATGCAGTGAAGGAGCTATTTGGTAAGGAGCCAAATAAGAGTGTAAACCCGGATGAGGTGGTAGCGCTCGGAGCAGCCATTCAGGCTGGTATTTTCCAGGGCGATGTGCAGGATATTACTCTGGTGGATGTGATTCCGCTTTCACTGGGTATTGAGACTATGGGCGGTGTTAACACAAAGTTGATCGAAAAAAACACACATATTCCAACCAAAAAACAGCAAGTCTTCTCAACCGCTGCCGATAACCAAACCTCAACCGAAATCCATATCGTTCAGGGTGAACGTCCAATGGCAACAGACAATAAGTCACTTGGTAAATTTGTACTAGATGGTATTCCACCAGCACCACGTGGTGTGCCGCAAGTTGAGGTTACTTTCGATGTTGATAGCAACGGTGTTCTAAATGTGACAGCCAAGGACAAATCAACTGGTAAAGAACAATCAATTAGAATTGAGGCCAACTCTGGTTTGAGTGAAGACGATATTGAACGCATGAAGAAAGAAGCTGAAGAGCATGCTGGTGAAGATGAGAAGAAGAAAGCTTTGATTGAGACACGAAATCACGCTGAGCAGCTTATTTACACCGCTGAAAAATCTCTTAAGGATCATGGTGATAAAGTACCGGCTGAAACTAAGACTGAAATTGAGGATAAGATCAAAGCTTTAAACGAAGTTAAGGGAAATGACGATAAGGCTGCCATAGAGGCTAAGACCGAAGAACTATCCGCTTCGCTACAAAAAATTGGCGAAATAATGCAGAAGGCTAACGAGGCTGCGGCTGAAAAGACCGAAGAGGGGTCTAAAACAGAAGGAACAGCTGAAGATAAGGTTCGTGATGCAGAAGCAACTGAAGAGAAGCCAGAAGACAAAAAATAGTTTTTGCAGGTTTTGTCCACTTGTGACATAATCAGGTTTATTAGAGGCTTAAGTCACGCTTATGAAAGATTACTATCAAATCTTGGGGTTGCAGAAAGGGGCTTCAAAAGATGAGGTTAAAAAAGCCTTTAGAAAATTGGCAGCTCAGTATCATCCAGACAAAAAGACTGGTGACGAGGCTAAGTATAAAGAAATCACTGAAGCGTACGCAGTTTTGGGAGATGAGAAGAAGAAGGCTGAGTATGACAGTTATGGACATGCCTTTAATGGGGCGGCTGGAGGCCAAGGTGGTTTTAACTGGGCGGATTTTCCCGGTCAGGG
This sequence comes from Candidatus Nomurabacteria bacterium, assembly GCA_023898525.1. NCBI lineage: Bacteria > Candidatus Nomuraibacteriota > Candidatus Nomurabacteria bacterium. Next base: position 140,652 of record CP060227.1, on the reverse strand, counting down.
TGGTTTTGCTGGTGGTCAAGGTTTTGAGTTCGATATCAGTGATATTTTTGAGAACTTTGGTTTTGGTGGCGGGCGTGCCAATCAGGCTCGGGGACGTGATGTGTCAATTGAGATAAACTTAAGTTTCAAGGAAGCGGTTTTTGGTACTACTCGCAAAGTGCTGATTACTAAAAATTCGCTTTGTACCGAATGTGGGGGAAATGGCGCCAAGAAAGGTGCTGGTATGACTACCTGCACCACCTGTAGCGGTCACGGCAAGATTCGCGAAACCAGGCAGAGTATTATGGGTAACTTTACCACTGTACGTGAATGTAGTGTCTGTCACGGTCGTGGCGAAATACCTAAAGAGCGGTGTCCTCACTGTGCCGGAGCTGGCGTGACTCGGGCTCAGGAGGAAGTAGAGATCAAGATTCCAGCTGGTATAGAAAACGGCGAAGTGGTGCGGATGACTGGTCGTGGTGAGGCGATGCCAAACGGCCAGCCAGGTGACCTGTACATAAAGCTACATGTAGAAGCCGATAAAAATATTAGGCGTGAAGGAACTACTTTGCTTACTGATTTGCCGATAAAGCTGACTGACGCGCTCTTAGGCGGAGTCTATAAAGTCACTACGCTCGATGGAACTATGGATCTTAAGGTGCCAGCCGGCATAACTCACGGTGAGCTGCTTAGAATCAAAGATAAAGGGGTGCCAACTGAGCGTGGTCGTGGTGACTTTATGGTGCGCATAAAGATAGAGATGCCGAAAAAGCTATCCCGAAAAGCGGAAAAATTAGTAGAAGAATTGCGAGGGGAAGGGGTTTAATATAAAAAAAGACTCAAGCTTATTATTTTTCTGTGGGTCTCTGTTTTTAATCAACATCGGGGTTCTTACCCGACTTGCCTTTATTGTAAATTAGTGTTATAAATAAAACACCAATGTAGTAGTTGGATTTTGGTTCTTTGATAAATATTTACCTTAAAGGAGGTAAAAAGTGAAAAAATACTTATTATTTTTTTTGTTTTGTCTTTTTCTTATTCTTAATAATAGCAGCTTTGCCGGTCAGGCCAAGGAAGCTAGATTAACTGGTCATATGATATATCCAGTTGATCTGAACCAACCCTGGCAAACCTGTGATAAAAAAGGTTGGGTCTTTGATGGTCATACGTATCATCTGGAATACAACTCGGTTACACATATGAACCGGTTAGGTGTAGATTTGCGTAGCGTGTGTGAAGAGGAAGATAGTATATATTACTTTGTGCAACTACTCATGCCAGGGGATGGGCAGATTGTCTATTATGACTTTAATAGACAAAGTACACCCAAAGAACTGGGAAGAGAGTTTGTTACTAGGCATAGAATACCGTATCTTTCGCATGATGGTGATTACCTGGACTTGCAATTCCATCTGAATATTACCTCGCTGGTAACTGATTATGTTGGTTATCAGTATAGTTTTAAGGATATAGAGATTGGAACAGTAATTGCTGAAATTGCTGAAGCTAAGTTTCATTGGAGCGCTACAAAATACGGGCCTTCTAATATTTCGGTAGGAGTAAATCCTAACCAGCAAACACTGAACCTTTCTATGGTGGCAGGATATTTATCGCCTTTCTTGGTGGTAGATGATCGTGGGAAGACGTTTATCGTCGAGGTACCTACTCCTGGTAGCAAACAAGAATTTGTTATGAAGGGTAATGCACCTTTATCCACTGTCTGGTTTGAGATGGGTGGAGAGCGAAAAACTCCGACCCAAGCAATCAGCGCCGGTTGGATACCACCGAATTGGTTGTCTCATGTACACAACGGGAAGTGGTACAATACAGATATTAAAAATAGTTTTCTGTATGATAGCAATATTTTTGCTGTCACCACTTTACTATCAGGGGTGAAGTTCAAAATCCCAGTGCCTGGTAATAATTACCAGGCAGACAGGGCTAGGAATGACATGATAAACTATGCCTATGATGACGGTAGAGCAAAGAATGTTATTCTGAACGACTGGCTTACTTTTGTTTATCGTCAGGACGTATTTGGTCCCGATTGGGATACTTATGCTATGGCATTTGAGTTCCATGATGGACAGGTAGTCTATGCGGTACAGATTACCTATAAGCAAAACCCGCTACATCGTGTTGTTGCATTCCTTAAATACGATGAGTTTGGCAAGCGTAGGTTTGAGAACGTAAGGGTGTTTATAAATGAGCTCTACTGAATGGGCTCGTATTATATCAAAAGGCTTTGTGGAGATTATTTTTCTTCTTTCTCCACAAAGCCTTTTAGTTATCCCAAACCAATGATAAAAAATGAAGAATGCGTGGTTGAGAGGGAATATAATGTAAGGACGAGCACGAAGTGCTCGCCCTTAGAGCATGGACACCACTGTTATTTTACATTTTTTATCAGAGTCAGCTTATTTGCTGGTGGTATTTTTTGTATTTTTTGCGTTAGCGGTTTTCTCCGGTCGGCAGATGCTTATCAATATTATTGCTGGTCTTTATTTATCACTGCTTCTGACCATCCAATTTCCATACTATGATGTTCTCTTAGGAGATATTGAAAAACCAATTGTCGTGGCCGTCATGAAGCTCATGTTTTTTGTGGTCCTTACTATTTTTGCCACGCTACTTTTCAAACGACTGATGCCGCGTGAATATGATGAGGGTAAATTTGAGAGTTTTTTTAAAAAGATAGTGCTGGCGCTAAGTGCCACTGTTTTGGTAATGATTTTTAGTTTTAATATTTTGCCAGTGACCGAGCTTTTGACTCCGGGTACACCAATCCAATCTCTGTTTGCTCCACAGGAATATTTCTTCGCCTGGATGGTTCTCCCGCTTCTGATTTTGGCTTTTGTGTAAGGCCTAATATTTGGTATTGACAAAATGATAATTATGGAGTATATTTATCATTAAGAAACAGTTACCACTAAAGTGGCTTACAATACGTGTGTCATATGGAAAATAAAACTAATGTTGAACAATTTGGAATTCATCTCATGCTGGACGGGTATGGAGCTGATTTAAGTAAACTTAAAGACAAGGAGTCTCTTTTAGATATGCTTAAAAATATACCTGTAGCAATGGGTATGCATGCGATTTCTAATCCATTGGTAGTGGAAGTAGGTCCGAAAAACCGCAAAGATCCAGGAGGTCTTAGTGGCTTTGTTTTAATAGCTGAAAGTCATTTAAGTTTCCATACATTTCCTAATCGAGGTTTTGTTACTATTGATTTGTACACTTGTCAGAATGAATTAGATTCAGATAAGTTAATTTCGGAATTAGTTACCGCTTTTTGCATTAAAGATTATGAATTCTTTATACAAAAAAGAGGAACAAAGTACCCGGTAAACAATATTTACTAATTCCAGTAAAAATGATTCCACAGTTTCCGAATTTTAAAAAAATAGAATTGAGTGATAAGCCAGAGATTGATTCGTACACCAATAGGTATAAACCTTATTCAGATTTTAATTTCACTAGTTTGTGGTCATGGAGTATTAATAACGAAAGGCAGGTGTCTGTTCTCAATGGTAACCTGGTTGTATATTTCACTGATTACGAGACCAATTACCCCTTTTTGTCTTTTCTGGGTACTAATAGTACTGAGAATACAATAGTAGCGTTAATAAATTGGGCTAAAGCCGAAGGGTTATCGTCAACCCTGAGCTTAGTTCCACAAGAGGTTGTAGATCAGTTGCCGGTAGACACAGAGTTTCTCATCGAAGAAGATATCGATAATTTCGATTACATTTTTGACGTGTCCGAGTTATCGTATCTAGAGGGTCGCAAGTATAAAACAAAAAAGCATTTATCAAGAATTTTTTTAAACAATAATCCAGATGCGGTCTTTGAGGTCTTTAGATATGATGATATAGGAGATGTTAATCGCCTTTTGTTGTTAGTAGAGGATTGGGAAAAAAATAAGATCTCCAATGGTAAGAGCGATGCTAAATTACAAGAGAAGATTGGACTTAAAAGACTTGTGGATACATTACGTAGAGATGAGAATATAGTCATTTCTACATTAACTCTTGATGGTAAAATTAGAGCCTTCAGCATAGACGAAATTCTTGTTGCTGGTTATGCAACATCCCACTTTGTTAAGGCTGATATAACTTACCGCGGTATTTATGAGTTTATGAATGAAAAGATTGCTGAATATCTGCACAAAAATTCAGTTGTCTATTGGAATTGGGAACAGGATCTTGGGGTTAAAGGATTGAGATCAAATAAGCTCAGTTATAGACCAGTTGATTTTTTAAAAAAGTATAAAATAATGCAAACATAAATTATGACTTGGTTTTTTATTGCCCTAATTGGCCCCTTTTTATATGCTCTAACAAATCATCTTGATAAAATATTGTTAGAGAAGTACTTCAAAGTTAGCGGGGTAGGAACATTACTGCTTTTTTCGTCCCTGTTATCGATTTTGGCTTTACCGATCTTGTTCACACTTGACCCTACTGTTCTTTCTGTGGATTTAAAGAGTGCTGTAGCACTTTCGGTGGTTAGTGTTTTAAACATACTGGTTTTACTATTCTACTTCTTGGCCCTAAAGGACGATGAGGCGTCGATAACTATTGTATTTTACCAACTAGTTCCTGTTTTTGGATACATACTTGGATATTTTGTATTAGGAGAGCAGCTAACTACTACGCAGCTGCTTGCAATGGCTATTATTATTTTTGGTACCTCTATTATCTCTATAGAGATAGACAGTGAAAATAATTTTAAACTTAGAAAGAAAACCATAGCTTTGATGACAGCAGCCTCGTTTTTCTGGGCTTTAGGTTCTGTTATCTTTAAGTATGTTGCATTGGAGGAGAATGTTATTAAATCCTTGTTTTGGGAGCACTTAATGCTAACAGTAATAGGTGTAGGAATATTTATATTTATAAAGGAGTATCGCAAGCATTTTATTACCGCTTTTAAACAAAATTCCAGAGCCATTATTTCTCTAAACGTTCTCAATGAAGTTCTGTATATGTCTGGTAATGCAGTGTTTGCGTTTGCTTATATGTTGGCTCCGATATCTTTAATATTGTTAACTCAGTCTTTTCAGTCAATTTTTGTTTTAATAATAGGAATTATCCTGACTATATTTTTCCGAAAAATCTCTGTAGAAAATATTCATGTTAAATACATTTTTCAAAAACTACTGGCTATATTTATAACTGGTATAGGCACATACATATTGCTGTTGTTTTAGTGTTGTGCATTACTTTATGTGTTTTAGTATAGTAGCTTGCTATACTGAGAAATATAGGGTGTAGCAATTATGCACTTTAAAACTAATTATTTTTTTTACATAATACTTATTTTTTTGCTCCTGGCTATTGGGGCATCTTATTATAGATTTGCTGTAATTCTTGATTATCGAGTTTTGTACGAAGCTGATTGTAATCCTGAAATAAATAGCTGTTTTGTGGGCTGTGAGGACGATCTTTGTGAATACTATTACTATTACAATTACGTAGAAAGTAACGCCAGGGTTTTGTCTGAAGTTTGTGGTGAGAACGCTTCTATGTGTGATACATCAATTTTGTGTGATATTGAAGGCAGTGACTGTGTAATCACTTATTGTGATAAGAATGACTTGAGTAACGAATGTTATACGCAATGATGTTTTTTTAATTTATTGATTTATTATGATCTGCTATTTATATCCAGAACCGACCTATCTAATCTTCTCTTCTGATGTTCCTTTATTGTTGTACTATTCGCACATACCAACAATTTTACTCTTTCTATCAATAGGTTTGTATGTGTATTTTAATGATAGACACTCACTTTTGAATAAACTATTACTGTTTATCTCACTTTGTTTTTCTGCCTGGATAACTATAAGTTTAATTGCGTGGACTATCATTAATGCTGAGATTATAGCTTTTATTTGGCCTTTGTTTGGTGTACTTGCTGGCTTGGTATCTATTCTTTGTATATATTTTGTTTACGTATTTTTAAATAAAAAAGACGTTCCATTTTCCTACAAAGTTGCATTTACTCTATTGCTCCTTCCTTTGTTTTTGTTTGCACCTACCGATTTAAGTGTTAGCGGTTTTGATTTAACAAACTGCGATTCATTTGCTTTTGAAGGGATCGCTTATAAGGTGTACTACACTTTACTTGGGGTTCTTGCCATGGTCTGGGTTCTTGTTTTGATGGTTAATGGGTATAGGAGAGAGGTGGAGGAAGATGTGAAGAAGCAAATCCTATATGTGGGAATTGGTATAGAGTTATTTTTATTTCTATTCTTTTCAATAGTTTTTCTAATAACATATTTGGTTAATTTAGGTATATTACCAGATTCTAGGTTAGAGATGTATGGGTTGTTTGGTATGGTAGCCTTTATGTTTTCGATTGCTTTTACGAGTGTAAAATATAAAGCCTTTAATGTAAACTTGGCCGCCCCTGTTGCTTTGGTGATAGGGCTCTGGATTTTTGTTTTCTCTCTTTTATTTATTAGGAAGATTGAAATTGTTCAAGTTATTGTGTCTGTAACTTTATTTTTCTTATTCATCTTCGGTTATGCGTTGATTAAATCGATAAGGCGTGAGATTAGGCAGCGCCAAGAGATCGAACGTTTGGCCAAGCGGCTCAAGCAGGCCAACACCCGCTTGCGTGAGCTGGACAAGCAAAAGTCTGAGTTTGTCTCAATTGCGTCCCATCAGCTACGCAGTCCGCTCACTGTTATTAGTGGCTACGCTTCAATGCTTCGTGAGGGTGGTTTTGGTAAATTGCCAGCCAAGGCAAAAGAATCGACTGAGCGTATTTACCAATCAGCCAGATTGATGACGCAGTCAATAGAGGAATACTTAAACGTATCTAGGATTGAGTCTGGCAATATGAAATACGAGAAGGTTGATTTTAATCTACGTAATGAGGTGGAGCGTATTGCCAACGACTCACGCCAGGAAGCTATTAAACGTGGGTTGTTACTCATGTTTAAAACAGATATGACCACGAGCGGTATTGTAAACGCTGATGTTGGAAAGGTGGTGCAGGCAATTCATAACTTAATCAATAATTCACTAAAGTATACCCCCAAAGGCAGTGTTAATGTTTTGGTGCGTGATGACCAAGTTAAAAAAAGGATTTACGTAGAGGTGATTGATACTGGTATTGGTATGAGTGAAAAAACTTTAAATACCATCTTCCAAAAATTTGAGCGAGCCGATAATGCGCACAAGGTAAATATTCAAGGGACCGGTCTGGGTCTTTATATGGCTCTTAAGATCATTGAAGCAATGGGTGGTACTATTACAGCGTCTTCAGAAGGTGAAGGGAAAGGATCTAAGTTTGTGCTTGAGTTGCCGCTTCTTAAATGTTTTGGTTTTGAGCACCTGAGCTTTTCTGGTAGTATAATCTAATCATGGCAAAAAAGCGTATTTTAACTGGACTCCAGCCTTCGGGAGTTTTGCATATTGGTAATTACTTCGGGGCTTTGAAACCACTGGTTGATCTAACGAATGATGAAAATAATGAAGTCTTCTTAATGGTAGCTGATTACCATGCTTTGACCTCTGTTAAGGATGCAAAGACGTTGCGTGATAACGTTTACCAAATTGTTCGTGACTATCTGGCAGCGGGAGTTGATCCGAACAAAGTTACACTTTTTAGACAGTCTGACAATCCGGATCATACGGAAATGGGTTGGGTACTGAACTGCATGGTAACAGTGCCGTTTTTGATGCAGGCTCATTCATACAAAGATAAAGTTGCTAAAGGTCTTGAAGCAAATGCGGGACTATTTACTTATCCAATGCTGATGGCTGGAGACATTGTGCTTTACGATACCGATTTAGTGCCGGTGGGCGAAGATCAGAGACAGCATATTGAGTATACTCGCGAGGCGGTGACTAAGTTTAATAACACCTACGGGGACGTCTTGAAAGAACCAAAAGAAATGATTGTGAAAGGGGTGGGGGTGGTGCCGGGAACGGACGGACAAAAGATGAGCAAGAGTTATAAAAACACTATTCCGTTATTTGGCTCTTCGGAAGAAATTAAAAAAGCGGTGATGGGCATAGTGACAGATTCTACTGGTGATCGTCCGGAAAATGTCTACAGTATCCACAAAGTTGTTCATGAAGCTACTGGTAAAGACATAGTTGATCTTGATGCTTTGTATGAGGAAAACAAAGGCAAGTACAAGGTCTTGAAGGAATTATTATTTGCCGATATCGAGGCTCTGGTTGCACCAATGCGAGAAAAAAGAGACGGTATAAGTGATGCACAAGTAAAAAATGTTTTGGCCGAGGGAGTAGAAAAAGCACAAAAGATATCGGGACAAACTATGGATAGGGTGCGGGAAGTGATCGGATTAAAACTCTAAACAGGTCGCATCTCCGTTATCTCCTTTGTATTACTTGATTTTAATTAGCACAGGTACCAAACAGCTTTTGGTTGACTATTTTTTAAAATACAGTATAAACTTATCAGCAAAACTTTAAAATCTGTTCTTTTTCCGATTAAACATAGAATGGGGAGGCAAAATGACTGATTGTCAAAGTATATTACTATGTACAGGTTCTTTTGATTTTAATAAACTGAGAGAATTTGTTAAAAAAAATCCGAAAGTAATGTTGTGGTACTTTAGTCATGAATCAAACATAGAGGTGGAGTCAACTGTGGAGGCTGTGGCAACTGAATTTCAGGACCTAAAAGCCTTGTCTAATTACATTTTGCATCAAGTAGGGGGGATTAATGTGCCAGATCAGATTGTAGAAGAATTCAGTAAACTACCTATAGAAATATGTGGTCAACCTATTGAACTGCCATATAATGCTGTTGCTCCAATCAACTTACTTCTTTTGGTGAGTGTTCTTGCCTCGATTGATAGTCAAAAAGAAATTTTACCGAGTCAAAATGTCAAAATTACCTGGTTCATAAAAACCGAAATTCCTTCAAGTCTATCTGGAGTGTTGGAGCGGCTGTTGAAACTATTTCCCAAGGTAAACGCGGAAGTTGAGACCTTACCTGCCTAATTTTTTAGAGCCTGTGACAAAATCACAGGCTCTAACTTTTATCAATTAAAAAGGTAGCAAAATGGTATCATTTGTTATATATTATGAATAAGCCAATGAAGCGGCTGACTACCGCTGAGGTGAGGGAAGAACGGGGTTTAAGGAGCGCGCTTCGCGCGCTCCTTAAAACTCCAAGTAGAACCCTCCGTCTAACGCTCGACACGCGTATCACTTAAGTGCCTAGTTGTCAGAGGTGATAACTAGGAAATAGGGTGGCACCGCGGTTTAAAGAAACCGCCCCTATATTATTTATAAATTGTAAATAATAAGTAATAGGGGCGGTTTTCTGTTCCTAGCTTCAAGTAAATTATTATGGAAAGAATTCTCATTGGTTCACTTAGTGAACATATAGACAAAGAGGTAACGATTAAGGGGTGGGTTGATGTGGCTCGCTTGCAAGGGAAGATGGCTTTCTTTGATTTTCGTGATCGTAGCGGCAAAGTGCAAGGGGTGGTTTTTGGTAAGCCAGAAGTACTAGAAATAGCTAAAGAACTAAAGTCAGAATATGTGGTAGCTGTGACTGGAAAAGTAAATAAGCGGCCTGAAAAGATGGTTAAAGAGGGGGTACAAAATGGTGACATTGAACTTGAGATTACTGGCATTGATGTCTTGGCCGAGTCTGATACGCCACCGTTTGATCTGGGTGAAGATTCTATTAATAAAGATGAAGAGGTACGATTGAAGTATCGCTATCTAGACTTGCGTACCGAGCGTATGCAAAAGAATATCAGAATTCGTAGCGAGTTCGTGCGTCGCTGTCGCAACTTCCTTATGGATCAGGATTTTGTGGAGATTGAAACGCCGATATTGACTGAGTCAACTCCGGAAGGATCGCGAGACTTTGTGGTGCCAAGTCGTCATAATCCAGGGCAATTCTACGCCCTACCGCAGTCACCACAACAATATAAGCAAATGTTGATGACGGCCGGGTTTGAGCGGTATGTGCAGATTGCGCGCGCGATTCGAGATGAAGATTTGCGAGCTGACCGAGGCTATGAGCATACTCAGATTGATGTTGAGATGTCGTTTGTAGAGCGAAATGATGTGATGAGGACAATCGAAGACATGATTACTTCTGTAGTGGAGTCAATGGGCTACACCATAAAGCATAAGCCTTTCCCGGTCGTGACCTACGCTGACTCGATAGAAAAATATGGTGATGATAAGTTTGATCTTAGAACTGAAGAAGATAAGAAAAACGGTGTTCTCGCTTATGCTTGGGTGGTTGATTTTCCTTTTTTTGAAAAGACCGACAAAGGTACTTGGACCTTCTCACACAACCCATTCTCGATGCCAAAAGCTGAGCATCTAGAGTGGCTACTTAAAGGTGAAAACATAGATAAGATACTCACCACACAGTACGACTTGGTGTGTAACGGATACGAAGCTGGCGGAGGTAGTATCAGGGCTCATAAGCCAGAGATACTAGAGGCGGTCTACAAGATAATGGGTAACAGCGAAGAGGAAATGCAAGATAAGGTTGGACACATGCTTGAAGCCTTTAAGTATGGTACACCGCCACATGGTGGAATCGCTCTTGGGGTCGAACGAAATGTTATGAACCTGACCGGTGAGGAAGCCCTGCGTGAGGTACAAGCCTTTCCAATGACCCGCAAAGGACAAACGGCTGTAATGAACGGACCCAAGTCACTCGAGATAGAGCAACTGCTAGAGCTAGGAATCAGTGTAGATAAGAAGAAATAGTAAGGGATGTTTATGTAAATAAAAACGCCGTCTAGACTAGCTGACGGCGTTTTCTAATATAAATAAAATGCCCAGCGAATACATAAAGTATTGCTGGGTCTTTTGGGTTCGTCCTTTCAACAAAGGCGGAGGTTACTGCAGCTTTTTGCTGCGTACAGAACCTGTGCTGTCTTCACCACGACCACTTGTCTCAATTTGCGTTTGATCCTGGTCACCATCTTTTTTCACGATTGGTGTTTGGCCGGTTTGTTGTCCTGTACTTTGCTGTGCTTGATCCATTTGAGAATCTCCTTAAATTTAACAAATTTAAAATCAGGCGCGCTCAAAAACAAAAAATACAAAAGAGCGGGCCACTGGTGAGTATAGCAGTTTAGTTTAATTTGTCACTAGACAAACCTGTGTATAAAACATATTTAATAAATGTCAAATTTCACAAAAATAAAAAATCAGCGCTATTGGACAGCGCTGATAAAGGGCCTCGTCATTCATCGTTATTTTAGGAGAGTTCTGTAAGTTGTTAGTTCTTAACCCTTATAAATAGTACACCTGTATATTTTATAAGTAAATGATAAAAACTGTTAATAAACTATCTTGTCATGATGTCAATTAATCTCACAGGCACCTGTGCTAATTAATTTCTTTAGAAAATAACCGAGGAACGACCTTTTTGTTGTCGCTCACCGATACTCTTTAAGGTGATACCTCCGTTATTTTCTTTATTTTACTTGATTTTAGTCAGCACAGGTGCCCATATTGTAAAAAACTAGCATAATTTGAATTGATACTATAAATAAAATATACTGTTATTCATATGTTAAATGTCACCATTGCGAAAGAAGGTTTAAAAGAATTACCAGAAAAATATGTATGTCTAGTTTTAACTGAAGAATCAGTCACTTATCAGCGTTTGGTTGAGACTTCTAGTGGAATACTTGAATATAGAATGGGAGTAGGGAAATTTGGCAAGGTAACACCACGTACTTACAGGACACTAGTTCGGTCTATTGTTCGAGGGGCTAAGTCTCATCAGGTTGAATATTTAACAATAGACTTTTCTATACTGAAATCGTTTTCGGAGCTCCAAGTACTTGGGGATGATTGGTTAGCGTCAACTCTGGCCGAAAACATTTTGTTGGCGGATTATGAATTTCACACCTATAAGACTAAGAGTAAAAGCAAAAGAGCATTGAAGGAAGTAGTTATCTCTGGTCTTGATACCACTGCTGCTAAGACTGGTTTGGCACGAGGTTTAGTAGTGGGTGAGTATGTAAACAAGGCGCGCGAGATTACTAATACTCCAGCCTGTGACATGACCCCGACTCATTTAGGTGAAGCAGCTAAGCAGCTGGCTAAAGGTACTAAGCTTATAGTAAAGGTACTTGGAGAAAAAGAACTTAAGAAGCTCAAGATGGGTTCTCTACTGGCGGTAGGGCAAGGGACAAAGAGTGAAACTAAGCTGATTGTGGCTGAGTACTGGGGAGCTGGTAAGGTGTCAGGTAAGAAGGTGGAAAAGGATAAACAACCGGCTGTTTTGGTGGGTAAGGGGATCACTTATGATACTGGTGGGCTTAATGTAAAGCCATCAGGCGGGATGCATGATATGCATATGGACATGACCGGTGGATCAACTGTGTTGGCGGCAATCGCTTGTGCTGCCAAACTCGGCCTTAAGAAAAATATAGTAGCGATTGTACCAGCGGCTGAAAACTCAGTCTCTGATGATGCGATGCGGGCCGGAGATATAGTGACCGCCATGAACGGAAAGACGATAGAAGTCCTTCACACTGATGCGGAGGGGCGAATGGTGTTGGCGGATGGATTGACGTACTCAGAGCGCTACAATCCGCGAGTTATCCTCGATGTAGCGACCTTAACAGGCGCGGCTTTGGTGGCACTTGGTCAACACGCTAGTGCGATTATGACCAAGGATGAGGAGTTAGAGCGGAAGTTGCGTGATTTTGGTGAGGAAAGTGGAGATCTAGTCTGGCCGCTACCGTTGTGGGATGAGTACAAGCAGCACATCAAAAGCAGTCGTGCAGATGTAAGTAACATTGCTGCTAACTTTTCCCGTTTTGGTGGCACGATTGAAGGTGCGACGTTTTTGTCATTCTTTGCACCTAAGAATGTGCCATGGGCACATATTGATATTGCACCACGAATGGAAAGTATCCCCAGTGATAAGCTGGCTAAAGGTGCGACTGGCGAGCCGGTACGTCTGCTGGTAAAGTTTTTGGAGAGCTACTAAGCTTCACTCAAAAGAAGCTATCTGCGCTCGTTTCGTATATTTCTCTCTTTAGGAGACGGGAAAAGTAAGGCGCCGCCGACGTAGTCGGCGGCGCCTTACTTTTCCCGCTTTCCATATGCTAATATTATTATAACCATGCAACCGCTCGCCACATCAAACTTTTCCATCAAAACCGACGTTTTCGAAGGACCGTTGGAACTGCTGTTAGATTTGGTAGAAAAGCGTAAGTTGCTTATCAACGATATCTCTCTGGCTGCAGTGACTGACGAATATATGCGTCACGTGAGTGAGATGCAAGAGATGTCCTTGCCCAACACAGCGCAGTTTATATCCCTAGCTGCTACCTTACTCCTAGTAAAGTCCAAGTCACTTCTGCCGGTGCTAGAGCTGACTGAGGAAGAAGAATCTTCGATTGAGGACTTGGAGGAAAGATTGAAACGGTATCAGGTTATTCGTGATGCGGCTGTCTCTCTACAAAACATTTTTGGTAAAAATCGTCTCTATGGGCCTAAGTTTACGGCGCCAGCCACTCCGTTATTTTTACCGGACAAGTACTGTCAGCTATCACAGCTTCACCAAGCTATGATTGATGCGATAAACGGTCTGCCCAAGAAAGAGTCTCCGGCCAAGGCGCAAATCAAGACAGTGATTAGCCTGGAGCAAATGATGCAAAATCTAGAAGCCAGGATTAAGCGTAGTTCCTACTTACGTTTTTCTGATCTTAGTGCCAATGAACCGGAGAAAAAGATGGTGATTGTCAGTTTTTTGGCTGTTTTGGAGTTATTCAAACAGGGTAATCTGATTATTACTCAGAGTCGCCGCTATGATGATATTGAGATAGAGTTGGATAAAAGCCAAACCCCAACTTATTACTAAAAAAGCCGACTGATGTCTCTGACATCAGTCGGTTGTTATCCATTTGTCGGAACTATTTTCCTGGTACTAATACCTGTCCGGTTATGGTCTTTCCATCAAGGGTTTTCATATAAACCATTCCTGGCTCAGGAGGTTTTCTGCAGATGAATTCGTATCTGATTAGATTACCACAAAAAACCATCAATCTCCCCAAAGGTGTGTCGTCATCTATAAAGAAATTACTGGAATTATAACCGTGAGTTCTAGTGTTCCCAGATAATATATCCTGCTTAGAAAAACTATCCCTGACTTCTATGCAAAAATGGTCTAAGGTCGTAGTATTTCTATCGCACTCATTGATTTTAGGTGTAATTTCAGCGATATAAACATAGTGCCAAAATTCACCATCTAATTTCTCAACACCCCATTTGGTTATCCTGTTAAAATCAGACCAGTTTCCACTTTCGCTTACCACTTTAACATCACCACTTAGGCTTCTGCCGTACGTGTTATATTGTTTATTCGGTGAATAATATCCAACTGAATACCCAATAGCTACAAGGAGAGTTGCGAAAATAAATGTAAGTATAGCAGGTTCTACTGGATCAGTTCTGTGTACGTAGATTGCTACAATAAGGGCTATAAATATTATAGACAATAGTGTAAAAGCCTGTCCTGATGCTAGTAAGTTTAAAAGTTTTTTCACATTTTCACCTCGGTATCGTTATGTTAATCAAAGTACTGCTAATCTCTCCCAGTAAAACACGAGCATTCCAGTACGTCAAATATATTGGCGTAAAAAAGATAACATATGCCGGGTAGGTGCCTTATTTTTTATATGTTACAATCACAAAATGCCAATTGATGTGCTAATCGAGGGTTTTTTGTTTTATAAATCGGCTCCCCAAAAAAAGCGGACGGTGATGAAGATTTTTGATATTTCCGAGGAGGACTTTACTACGGCCATGATGACTTTACATGAACGGCTTAAGTCCGGAGCGACACGCGTAATTGAGACTGATCATGATATTCAGTTGGTGACAGCGCCAGAGTTGGCGCCGGTAATTGAAGAGCTACGTAAAAATGAAATGAAGAATGATATCGGTAAAGCGGGTGCCGAAACTCTGGCTATTATTCTATATCAGTCTCCGGTTAGTCGGGGAGAGATTGACCGGATTCGCGGTGTTAACTCATCCTTTATTTTACGAAACTTATTAATTCGCGGTCTGATTGAGAAGGAGAAAGATGTTAAATCAAATCAAACAAAGTTTGTTATTTCCCCAGCCTTACTGGCCGAACTTGGTGTAACCCGCAAGCAGGAGCTACCAGATTTTGCGCAAATAGCTGATACTTTGGAAAAGTTTAGCGCCGATTATATAAAAGAAGATGTATGAATGATGAAGAAAAGTTTGTGATTGAAACCGCTCCTGAACCGATTGAGGAGAAACCCGCTACACGCTTTCCGGTTGTAGCTCAACTGTCGATATTGCTTCTGATCCTTGGTGGTATATTTGCCGGAGTGATAATACCGAAAACAATGACAGCTCTAAATCACGAAGAAGTGCCGCCAATAAAGAATGTGGCCACCTTAACTCCGCCAACTCAGGAGAATAAGGTGCTCCAAAAGATCGATGTAGTTGATATTCAGGCCCAAGCAGCTTTTGTTTGGGATGTTAAAGAGCAGCGAGTCTTGTATCAAAAAAATGCTGATGAAAAACTAGCGCTGGCTTCTATTACTAAATTAATGACTGCTTTATTGGCCTATGAGCTACTAGATGATGATGAGTATGTAACGGTGGGTACAGTGGCTGCTAGCCAAGAAAGTGGCGGGAATTTAAATGAAGGAGAGGTGTTCAACATTCGTGATCTTGCCGACTTTGCCTTAGTGTCCTCGTACAATAGTGCGGCTTATGCTATAGCTAATTCGGTTGGAGCTAAGCTAGGTGATGGAGATGCTGTGGCTCAATTTGTAACAGCTATGAATCTACGAGCCAAAGAACTTGGATTCACGGATTTAAGCTACTTAAACCCAACCGGTCTTGATCTCTCAGCCGGTGAGGCTGGGGCTTATGGGACAGCTCGTGATGTTTCTTTTTTAATGGAGTATATACTGACTAATTACCCAGCTATATTAGCTCCAACTATATCTGATCATGCAAAAATTTATAATTTAGCTGGTGAATATCATGAGGCTAAAAACACCAATAATATTGTTGATGAAATTCCTAATTTAATTGGTTCTAAAACAGGGTACACTGATTTGGCGGGCGGTAATCTGACCGTGGCTCTAGATATTGGTTTTGCTCATCCGGTAGTTATTACAGTACTCGGTTCAACTATAAGCGAACGGTTCAGTGATGTGCAAAAGTTGATTGAGGCTGTGCAGGGAACAGTAGTTAAGTCAGAATAAATTAGATCAAGTATGGATATAACTATTATAAAAATTCTATTTCCCGCTGTGTTGTCCTTCGCTATTGGTATACTGATAACTCCAATAATCACTCATTATCTCTATAAGCATAAGGCTTGGAAGAAAGAGGGAGGGAAGACAGCGCTTGGAGGACATGAAGCGGTTGAATTCAATCGTCTCAAGGGTGATCACGAGACAAAGACCCCAAGAATGGGTGGTACAGTGATCTGGGGGAGTATCTTTCTCACTATTGGAATGTTGTTTATCTTTACCTTAATGAGTGATGATAAATTTTTCTCAGACCTATTTTTTCTAAGTCGCTCACAAACATGGATACCGTTTACGGTTTTGTTTATTGGAGCAGCAATTGGTTTTTTGAATGATTTTTATGATATTCAACACGGCGGGAAGGGGGTTAGGCTATCGGTACGACTAGTGTTTATCAGTATATTAGCCGCGTTTATTGGTTGGTGGTTTTATGCCAAGCTGGGTGTAACCACTATCGGTCTGCCATTTTTTGATCCAATCTACGTTGGGGTCTTGCTAATTCCTTTTTTTGTGTTGTTGACAAACGCTTTGTATGCTAGTGGAGTAATTGATGGTATCGATGGTTTATCAGGTGGAGTTTTTGCTATCATCTTTTCTGCTTACTCTGGTGTGGCTATATTGCAGTCGCAATATGACCTAGCAGCTTTTTGTGCGATGGTTACCGGTGCTATCTTAGCTTTTCTTTGGTTTAATATACCACCGGCTCGCTTCTGGATGACGGAAACCGGCTCAATGGCTCTGACTTTGACTTTAGCGGTAGTGGTCTTGATGACTGATCAATTGGTCGATGGATACGGCATATCACTCTTTCCGATCATCGGTTTTTTGCTCGTGGTAACAGTCTTGTCGAATGTTATACAGGTGACTTATCGTAAGTTTACCGGTAAAAAGTTTTTCAGAATTGCTCCCTTACATCACCATTTTGAAGCGATTGGTTGGCCTTCATACAAGGTAACAATGCGTTACTGGATTATTGGTATGATGTGTGCCGCACTTGGTTTGATTATACTAACTTTAGTTTAATTTATTTTTTGATCACTAGATTTATTCGAAAATTTTTATTTGATTGAGGTTCTAAGTGTTTTATAATAAACGTCAATGAAAAATTCCTCACCAAAGACAGTTGATCCGATTCTGTTAATTCTGATTGGTGTTTTGGTAGTGTTGGGCTTTTTTATTTTTACCTCAGCCTCCCTAGGTCTTTTGGCACGAAATGGTGCTAGTTTTGGGTCAGTTGCATTTAGCCAATTCTTCTTTGGTATTGTTGGTGGGGGATTGGCACTACTTATCACTAGTCATATATATTATCGACACTGGCGAAAATACGCTTTTTATATTTTTGTGGCCAGCATACTTTTTACCTTAGCGGTTTTTATTCCCGGTATAGGTATGTCGCATGGTGGAGCGACTCGTTGGCTTGACCTTGGTATTACAACTGTCCAACCGTCGGAGTTTCTTAAGGTTGGGTTTGTGATTTACGTGGCTACTCTATTATCTGGTCTTCATAAACAGATAGATTCCTGGCGCTATGGAGTGCTGCCATTTGTGGCAGCTGTGGGTATAGTTGGTTTGGTAATGTTATCACTCCCAGACACAGACACTTTCTTTTTGATGGCACTATCAGGCATGGCGATGTTTTTGACGGCTGGGGCTAATTGGAAACATATTGGAGTGATGGCGTTGGGGGGATTGATTTTGATCACCATTGTGGTTTCAATGCGCCCGTATTTGATTGACCGCCTAACCGTTTTTCTGCATCCTGAAGCTGATCCTTTAGGTAGTGGCTACCAGATTCAGCAGTCCTTGATTGCGGTTGGTTCAGGAGAGGTAACAGGGCGTGGTTACGGTCAAAGTATCCAGAAGTTTGAGTATTTGCCCGAACCAATTGGAGATTCTATTTTCGCTGTGTACGCTGAAGAGTTTGGTTTTATCGGCTCTTTACTCCTAATATCCATTTTAGCTTTGTTCACTTTTCGAGGCTTTAAAATCGCCACCCAAACCAATGATTTGTTTGGCGTGTTACTGGTGGTTGGTTTTATGACTTTGATTGTGAGTCAGGCTTTTTTAAATATCGCTGCCATGATTGGTTTGTTTCCACTGGCTGGGTTGCCTTTACCACTTATTAGTCATGGTGGGACGGCTATGCTCGTTACTTTGGCGGTTTTGGGTATTGTGTTAAATGTGTCAAAGTACCGCATCAGTAAATCACGGGTATGATAAACTAATCTACATATGAGAATAATGTTTGTAGGTGGTGGATCTGGTGGGCACTTTAATCCACTTATTGCAATCGCTGAGGTTTTGAATAATTCTCCCAAAAAACCTGATTTGTATTATATTGGTCCTGATCCTTACGATAGTGAGGCTCTGGAGCGGCTTAACATTAGGTACGTAAAGTGTCCGGCTGGTAAACTAAGGTTATATTTTTCAGTCAATAATTTCCTTGATCCTTTTAGAACTTTTTTTGGTATATTCGTAGCTATCTGGAAGTTGTTTTTGATTTACCCTGATGTAATTTTTAGTAAAGGGGGGTTCACTAGCGTACCTGTTACATTAGCAGCTTGGTTCCTTAGGATACCGGTGGTTATACATGAATCAGATGCTGTTCCGGGTCGAGCCAATAAGTTGGTACGTAACTTTGCTGAATATATTGCGGTTTCTTATCCTGAAGCAGCGCAGTTTTTTCCGAAGGAAAAAACTGCGCTGGTCGGCATCCCGGTACGAACCAGTACTCTAACCAATACAGCTGATCCGTATACACTTCTTAATATTCCAAGTGATCTCCCAATTATTTATGTGACCGGTGGTTCACTAGGTTCAGAACGTATTAATAATGTAATCCTACGTGTGTTGGATGAGTTATTACCTAAGTATCGAGTTTTTCATCAGACCGGTGCCCGCAATCAAGACGAGCTTTTGGTTACAGCCAAGGCGCTTATTACTGACCCTGTTCTTCAAGAACGTTACTATTCTGTTGGTCACATTTCTTCAGAAATGGTCGGAGCTATCATGAGTGTAGCTTCTGTTATCATAACTAGGGCCGGAAGTACAACTTTATTTGAAATTGCGCTTCATGGTAAGCCGAGTATTGTTATCCCAATCCCTGAAGACATTAGTCGTGATCAGCGTAGCAATGCCTATGCTTACGCCCGTTCTGGTGCCGCTACGGTAATTGAAGAGCACAATATAACCGAGACCTTGCTTCTAAATGAAATTGGCTCTATTATGGAGAATCAAGAGCAGTGGAATAAGATGAGTCAAGCGGCTTCTAATTTTGCAATACCAAACGCTGCTGAAAAAATATCAGATATCCTAATAAAAATCGGAGATGAACACGGATCCTAAAACTGACAACCACAAAATAGTTACGCGTTTTGCCCCGTCTCCAACGGGCTTTATGCATATTGGTAGCGCTCGTACGGCTCTTTTTTCCTATTTATTTGCCAAAAAGCATAATGGAACTTTTATTCTCAGGATTGAAGATACCGACAAGAAGCGCGAGGTGGCTGATTCCATAAGTCATATTAAAGAGACTCTTACTTGGCTCAATATTGAATGGGATTATGGACCAGACAAACCAGGGCCATTTGGTTCGTGCATACAGTCCGAAAGACTAGATGTCTACCACCGCTACGCCAAAAAACTGGTTGATAGGGGATTAGCTTACCAGGATCCCTACACCGCGGAAGAAATCGAAGCTTTTAAGACTCAGGCTAAAGAAGCCAAAAAACCTTTTTTATTTAGAAATCATAGACCAGACGTCTTGCCGGCTTGGGATAAAACAAAGCCACTTCGCTTAAAGGTACCGGAACTAAAACGCTACACCTGGCAAGATGCTGTCCGAGGTGAATTGTCGGCGGGGGAGGAAATGTTGGATGATATTGTCCTTATTAAAAGTGATGGGTATCCTACTTACAACTTTGCACACATAGTTGACGATTTCGAGATGGGTGTTACTCACATCATGCGGGCGGATGAGTTTATTGCCAGTACACCAAAGTTTTTAAGCATCTACGATGCTTTGGAGATACCGTACCCAGTCTTTGTCACTCTGCCACCGATACTCAGAGATGATAGAACCAAAAAGCTGGGCAAGCGAGATGGGGCGAAGGATATTTTTGAATATCGAGATGAAGGTTTTTTGCCAGAAACAATGGTGAATTTCTTAGCGCTTACCGGCTGGAATCCAGGAACTGAACAGGAGGTCTTCACGTTTGATGATCTGGTGGCTGCGTTTGATGTTACAAAGATTCAAAAAGCCGGCGCTGTCTTTAATGAAGAGAAGTTGCTTTGGATGAACAAGCAGCACCTAGCTAAACTGAGTGATGATGAAGTATATGCTTACGTTAGTAAGGCTCTACCTGATGAACTTAAAGTAATGGCAGGTTACTCGGAAGACATTTTAAAGAAACTGGTTCCGACTATAATGGAAAGGGCTCATATAGCCGCTGAGATTAGTGAAGCAGCAAAAGCGGGGGAGTATGATTTTGCTTTTGTAACTCCAGCGTACGAGACTGATATCTTGAAATGGAAAAAGGATAATGATGTAATAGAGGCTCTGCCGAGACTTCAAAAAGCTCTAAATTTGCTCAAGGAAGCCGATTTTTCGACGCCAGATAGCGTTAAAAATGATCTTTGGGACTATGCAGAAGAGGTTGGTAGGGGAGAGTTACTTTGGCCGCTTAGAGTCGCCTTATCGGGCCGAGAGAGGTCGCCAGACCCTTTTACTATTGCCTATATAATCGGTCGTGAAGAAACTCTAAAGAGAATCTCTGTCGCTTGTGATAAAATAAAGCGGTGAAGTTACAAAAAACAGTAACCGCTTTTTTATTTGGTCTATTTTTAGCCCCGCTTTTTTGGTTTTCTTTACCGCTTGTTCACGCTCAGACTTCCGAGCTGGAAAAATTAAAACAGGATATTCAAGATAGAGGATCGCGCTTGGCGGATATAGAAAAAGAAATTGCCAAATTTGAGTTGCAGCTTATGGAGGTGGGGGCAGAGAAGCAAAGTCTTCAGAAAGCTATCAATCAGTTAACTTTGGAACGCAAGAAAGTACAAGCAGAAATTTCACGTACCGAGACACTCATAAGCTCTACGGATTTAGAAATAAACAAGCTTATTTTAGAAATTAGTAAAACTGAGAAGGATATAGATACTAACAAAGAAGCGATAGCGGAGATTATTCGGGCTCAATACAAAACCGAAGACCTTACTCTAGTTGAACTCTTACTTAGAAATAAGAAATTTTCAGAATTTTGGAATTCACTCGAGGCTCATAAGTCGGTGCAAAACAGTATGGCAATAAAGGTGGAAGAGTTAGTCTCGTTACATAAATTGCTTGACGAAAAAAGAGAGGAGAGTACCCAAAAACGCAATGATCTTAAGTCCCTACACTCCCAATATAAGGATCAAAATGTAGTATTGACCAACAACCAAGCCGAGCAGGCTGATTTGTTGGAGGTTACCAAAAATGAAGAAAAAAATTACCAGCAGCTGTTAGCAGAAAAGCAGCAGGCGAGGGAACAGATCGTAAAAGAGATTCGTGACTACGAAACCAAGCTTAAATTCTTCCTAGATCCAAACAGTGTGCCAACACCGGGTACGGCAGTGTTTGCTTGGCCGTTAAAAAATATCATCATTACTCAATACTTCGGCGGGTCTGAGTTTGCCAAGCGTAACCCTGGTATCTATGGTGGTCGAGCTTACCACCCCGGTATCGACCTTAGCGCACCACGAGGGACCGCTATCTACGCACCGCTTTCTGGTACAGTGCGCGCGACTGGTAACACTGACATCGTCCCCGGTTGTTATTCGTGGGGTAAATGGACACTAATAGACCACGCCAACGGTCTGTCTACACTTTATGCTCATCAGGATGTACAGAGTGTCTCACCGGGCCAAAAAGTAACAACCGGAGACATTATTGGCTACACTGGTAATACCGGCTTCTCAACCGGCCCACACCTTCATTTCACTGTATACGCCAAGGATGGTGTAAGTGTACGTAAGTTCAACGAGATCAAGACAGTAACTAGCTGTGGACCAGCTTCTACACCGGTCGCT
Source organism: Candidatus Nomurabacteria bacterium (assembly GCA_023898525.1). NCBI lineage: Bacteria > Candidatus Nomuraibacteriota > Candidatus Nomurabacteria bacterium. The sequence continues at coordinate 118,319 of CP060227.1, read as the reverse complement.
GCCTCTGATGCTTATCTGGACCCAGTTTTGTACCTACCACCGCAGTAGTAAAAGTAACGGCGGCTTTACAACCCACCAAAATAATGTTATAAATAAAGCACTTTTCACAACCATTCAAAGAGGAGGGAAGGAAAGTGAAAAAAAGTACTTTGATAACGTTAACCGGTTTGTTGGTAAGTGTAATATTATATTTGGGCATCAATACAGATGCGAGCGATTTTATTATCCTACTCCTATCTGCAGTATTAGGTGGATCTGTTATTGGATTTTGGTTTTTTCTTAAGGATGATAGGTGGCTAGAAAGTAAGTCGCTACTTCAAATACGAACCAGTGAAGATGTAGGTAAAGCTACCTATGAATGTAAATATGCAGGGGAGGCGGTTATATATGTACCTAAGAATGATAGCGAAGAAGTTCAATTTGTTCAGTCTATCACAGAGTTAATTGAAAGAGTGAACCATAATCATGACAACGAATGTTTTCGTGAAGACCGTGAACAGCGTGTTGCAGAGATTGAGCGATTCTTGTGTAAACAAATGATGGTCAATTATGATTATTATATTAAACACATAAAACCAAAGGAGAATGAAAAGTGAAAGCCAGTACATTTTTTAGCGTGTTAATAGGGACTGCTGTACTTTTACTCGTGTTACTTTTTGCAAGAGTCATCTCTGAAACTGGTCCACTTACCAAGCGTGTCGATATTGATGCCGAGTTCAAGACCTTGACTCAAGTAACCGATGGGATGTTGATAGTCGGGGTAAAAAGCCTGAATGTTGACGACAGGTCATTTGACTCTAAAGACACCAACAAGACGAACAGTCAAACAATATTTGCGGCATATGTTAGAGGTGTACCTGAAGAAGTAAATTTACCAATAGGAACACCTGTAAAGTTAAGGTTTGTCGAGGAAAGAGGTCTCAAAAAAATGATTTATGTCTACTATGAGGCCTGGGTTGAACCTTCTTTAATCACTGATATGTCACGTTAGCATCTGTGTTTGTGCGCTACTTCCCATTAGATTGATTTACAAAAATTGATCTAATGGGTTTTTTATATTTATCTAGAACTATTTACAAACCACCAAAATAATGTTATAAATAAAGCACTTTTCACATCACTTAATAGGAGGGAAGCGTGAAAACGAAAATTGACACATATAAAATTGCAGTCAACTTCTTACTATTGGTACTCGTCGCAATTTTTCTAGCGGTTATAGCCCTGCATTATATTATGGACGAAAAGTTAATTGATGCACAGGTTGCCAATTGGCTCGTCGTGGTTTTTTTGTTCTTAGGGGTAACAATAAGTGTATTGATTTATTTGTTTATTCCTAAACCCAAATTAACATTGCAGCCAACCTACTCGATATATATTATCCCGCACTCAGAACAAAGAAATGAGGATATTTTCAATCATGTGATAGATTACGAGGGTGGTTTAGTTACGATATTCATTTCAGATCTTGGTGATATCTATATGAATCATGTGACTGCAGCACTTGCACAAGCGATGTTGCCGCTGACTTCTGTGGTAAAGTCACAAGCATATATTCAAACGCTTAAAAAAATTGAAGAGCTTTTATGTGACTGTTATGGTGTAGACAAGGGGGGATATAAAAGAAAAGTTCAGGAAATTAAAAATCAGTTAACCATAAAATGGAGAGCGGATTTTTTTATATTCAATTTTGTAAGTCTTTATACTATTGAACCTAATTCATAGATGATCCTTATGTCATCTCTGCGAATAAAAGCGCTTAGAACGCAATTTTGGGCTTTGTAGCAATATACGTTTATATATAAGGCTTAAATGAGATTTGGACCAAATTTTAGGGAAAAAGGGAGAAAAATTACGCTTTGTTTGTAAGTAAGTTAATTAAGTACGTATAAAAAATTGAGTATAAAAGTAATTATTTAAGATAATAGTATAAGTTAGATACAGGATATAGAAACCATGGGACTTTATTGTATATGTGTAGTGGTACAAATCTATGTAGATATAGAAGTAGTAATACGGAAGCTAATACCACCATTTAAATACTTTATTATGTCGCAAAAGATATATTGTGCGACATATTTAAAAGGAGCGTTAGCGACTATTTAAATAGGAGTGCCCTTGTGGTGCGACATACGGAAATACGTATTTATATACACCACTTCTCCCTCCTATTCTAAATAAGGTGGCCATTAAGTATCGTCTCAATTAACTCATCGTATTGATTACTGTTATCTGTTAGATAAATATTTCGTCTGTAATTCTTGCTAAGTTTTGTTTCGATCTCAGGATGATTCTCAAGATATTTTTTTAGTTTACTTGGGATGATTAAATCTTGTGAAAATATTTTAAAGTCCGAGCCAGTGTATTTTTCCTCCAGCTTTTCTTTCAGGATTGTGTAGTGTGTGCAGCCAAGGATTATACCCTGTTCCCCTTTTCTTTCATCAATTATTTTTGATACCACGCATAGCGCGTCTTCGTATTGGCGTCCTTCTATAAGCGGAACTAGTTCCGGAGTTTTGATAGCAGTTACCTTAAGTTCCTCTTTATGCTTTTTTATCTCACTTTCGTATTTTTTTGATTCGATGGTTCGGTTGGTACCGATCAATATAGTGTGTGTAACAGACTCTTCAAGTAATTCTTCGATTGTTGGGATAATTACACCCAGAACCTTTTTGTCTGGATGAGTATGTGGCAGATATTCTGTTTGTAGTTTTCGTAAGGTTTCGGCCGATGCGGTATTGCAAGCTACGATCACCAGTAAGCACTCTTTTTTAAATAGGTGTTCAATACCCTGTTTGGTTAAGATAAAAATTTCCTCTTCAGTTTTATCTCCGTACGGTAGATTGGCCGTGTCACCATAATATTCGTAGTCATACTCAGGTAGTTCTGTAGCTACCGCTTTTAGTATAGTAAGTCCTCCAAGTCCCGAATCAAAAAAGCCAATTTTCATACTTTATATTTATCGCCCCATTTTCACTAATGTTTCATAGTGCTTTTTAGAAATAGAGATAACAGATAACCTGTTCCCTTTTTTAACTAGTGGTAAATCAGCGAAAGTCTTGTTTTTCTTAATCTCATTTAAGGTAACAATTTTGCTAAATTTTGAAATAAATTTTACAGTTGGTCCAAGCCAACGTGGGTTGTCTATAGCTGACTTTGGATCATAGTGTTTATTTTTTTTATCAAATTGAGTTGGGTCTGGGATAGCGCTTTTTACCACCTCCATCTCCCCTACCACGCCAATATCTTTAGTATTTGAATGATAAAACAACGCTCTGTCCCCAATCTTCATATCGTCTCTGAACATATTTCTTACCTGGTAATTTCGTACACCATCCCAAAATCCCTCCTTAGCTTTCGCTAGGTCATCAATTGAATATTCACTAGGTTCGCTTTTCATTAGCCAGTATCTCATATTATTTTAGAGTTAATGGTACCATAGACACAAATAAACGGCGCGAAAGCGCCGTTTATTTGTGTCTTTAGATATTCATTGCTACATGACCGTTCCAACAAGGAGCTGAAGCGCTCCATGGTCTGGTACCCTGTGTATCGTATAGATACTGAGCGTACGCCATGTTGTCATAAATATTATCAAGATCTAGTTGCATAGAAGCGGCTGTTTTTTCGTGGTAACGTTTGTTGATCTGCATAACACCTGTGTCTGCCGGGTCAACCCTACCTTGTAAAACAGAACCGTCTGTAAGAGTATGACGAAAACCTGATTCACATCGTGCAATCTGAATCATGACTGGATCGTCTTTAAAATACGAACGAACAATAAGTTCGGTATCGGTTATAGAAGATTCGGAAACTGGTATATCTTGTTGCCTGTTTTCTTCTACGATCTGATCCCCGTCAATCTGTCCATAAGCAATTCCGGTTGGAAGTACTGTTTGGAATGAGGTTACTGTCAAAACCGCAAGTATCACGGTCGATATAATAAGCCAGTTGTCTTATCTAACAAATATCAGCAATAAAGCTGATAACTGCAAAATTCTATCACAATCTGCAGATTTTTTATATTATAGCACAAAAAAGACATCCAGTCAATAATATTGGCCTAGATACTACAAATCAGCCGTATTTTGGTTATAAAAAAGCCTTATTTTACAGGTCTATATTCCGGATTTCTTAAGTAAAACCATTCCTCCGTGCAGACCGGCTTGGTCTCCCAGTGAAGAAGTGGTTATAAATGGAGATGGAACAAAACCTTCCAAGACATCTACGGTGTATTTTCTAATAGCATCAAGTTGAATCTTTGGTTCTCCTAGAATCATTGCTCCGCCCAGGATGATTACGTCTGGTGACCAATATAGAATTGTGTTGCGTAAGCCGTGAGCCAAATATTCTGCTAATTCGTTCCAGATCATGTCAGTCTGTGGAATATCGTATGGCTTAGTTCCTAGCCTGGTTTCTACGCCTAATCCAGAGACTAAGTTATCAAGGGTTGGTGTGATATCTTCGCCAAGAATTGTTCGGTCAATATCAAGGATCTGTTGCCCCGGATCAAAACCAAAAGTGGATGTGTCAATTTCGCCATCTTCTATCCTTACCCCACCGATGCCAGTACTGATACTGTGGTAAACAACAATGTCCAAACCCTTTCCGGCACCATTAGCTGCTTCGCCTAGGCCAGCTAAGGCTGTGTCGTTCTCAAGAAAAACTGGTGTTTTAAGTTCTTTTTCGAGGGTCTCGGTCAGTGGTTTTTTGGCCCAATCAGTTAAAATGGTATCGTTTTCTATTCCTGAGCGGTCTTCGTTCAATAAACCTCTGACTCCAATTGCTACCCCTTTAATCTTTCCTTTCGGTTTGAGGCTATTGATGTTTTCTATTATGTCTTGAATTCCTTTTTTAAAATTTTTGGGTGTTTTAAAACTCTTAATGTCCCTTAGGTCACTAAGATTTTCTGAAACAGCAATTTGTGTTTTGCTACCACCGATGTCTAATACTAGGTATGACATAATTTATAAGTAAGGTAAATTTTATACTTGCTTAGTATTTTTGCAGTCAACATTCTTCATGATGTATTTATAGGCCTCGTCGACAGTGTCTACCACATGAAAAATCTCTAAATCCTCTTTGCTTATAGTTTTGTGCTTTTTAATTAAATCTTTCTCAAACCATTTAATAAGCGGTTCCCAATACTCTTTTCCATACAAGATAACCGGAATCGGTTCAATCTTTTTTGTTTGTATAAGTGTTACAATCTCAAAAAATTCATCCAGAGTACCAAATCCGCCTGGGAAGTATACATACACTTCAGAAGCAAAGGTCAGCATAACCTTTCGTGAAAAGAAAAAATCAAAGGTTAGAGACTCGGTGGTGTAAGGATTTAGCTTTTGTTCGTAAGGTAGTTTGATGTTAAGGCCTACAGAACTACCGCCAACCTTAAAAGCTCCAACATTAGAGGCTTCCATGATTCCTGGACCACCTCCAGAAATAATCGTAAATCCCCTCTTAGCTAACTTGGCAGCTAAGGTCTCAGCGTCTTTGTAGTAATGATCTTGAGGGGTTAGTCTAGCACTGCCCCAAAAGGTGGCCGCGAGCCCGTATTTGTTTAGTAGCTCAAAACCTTCCACAAACTCTGACATGATTCTAAAGACGCGCCAAGACTGAATAGCTCCATCTTGACCCTTGGGATCTAGTAGTTCTTTAACAACACGATTGCCAGGTTTTCTCTTGGGCTTTTTTTCTTTTTTAATACCGAGTATTTTCTTTAACATAGCTAATTCATTGTAGCATTATTGGGTTGGCCAAGGGATTTCAAATTGGTCAAATTCGGGGAGAAGTTTTTTGTCGTACAGTAACCTGGCAGTAATTTCAGCGTGAATCATTGCTCCGGTCAGAGCGTTATGTGGGTCTGGTTCTTCTGGTATGCCGCAATACTTGGTTACAGCGTCTAGGTTCAGTGCTGTTCGTCGGTGCTGTTCGTCGATTGGTGGTTTCAGTCCTCTCTTAACCATATGCATCCAACACATAGTGTGGGTGTCTAAGGTGCGGTGGGCCATATCCCAATTAATATCAGCTCGATCGCAGGCGGCTTTCAGCATGTCTCGGTCAAAGGATACGTTTTGTCCAACCAAAGTTCGGTCATTCATGTGTTGAGACCACTCCAAAAAAGACTGTGTCAACTCTGCTTCGGTGGGTTTGTTTGGATCGTTGATCTCCTCTTCACTAAAACCGACTATTTCCAGTGCTTCTTCCATTATGTGTGCCCCTTCCCAGATCCTACACTCTCCATAAAAGCGGTTGTCGGGATTGTCATAATCAATTGCACCAATCGAAACAATTGAGTGTTTTTTATAATCAGTACCCGAAGCTTCAATGTCTATTATTATCATACAAAATTCCTATTGTCTTAATTTACGCTACTATTTATCCGTATTGCTTTGATTTTATCATATTCATAGGCGATAGCCGCACCGTAGTATATAAGGGCGGCCAAGATATAGACCCAAAGAAGCAGTACTAAGATTAATCCGGCCGTACCGTAGATGTTTAGATTGGCGACTTTTATAACATAGATATTGACTGAGCTCTTGGTCACGATAAAAAGTAGTGAGGCTACCAAAGCGCCAACCAAGCACCCTTTCCAACTGGGAGAGTGGCTGGCCAAGAATCTAAACAAAATAGCGAAGAAAGCGCCGGTGCTAATAAATAAAAATAGTAATGATAGTATGTAGTCACTTTGCAGATTGTTTACAATCATAAAGAATTCAAAACCTATGACCACAGCTAGGTATATTTGAAAGATTAAAATAAACAACACAGACCTAAGACTTTTTTTAAACCAAGCATGCAAGCCAAATTGGTGTACGTTCCAAAGCTTATGAAAGCCGTTACTTAGAGCGTTTAGGGCTAGGATACTAATACCTAGTGATAGAACTATACCAAAAATCGGAAGATGAAAAGATTCAGCCTCAATCCTAAGGTTGGTAATGGCAATTTTAATCAGTTCAACAATATCGTCGCCTAGCACTCCGGCCCAGCCCGTTAATATTTGTCTGGTGATTGACTCGCTGTAGATTGTCCCAACCATGGTGATGGAAAAAAGAAGAATCGGGATTATGGCGAGTGGAGCATAGTACGAAAAAGCAGCGGCATAAGACTTCATGTCAGATTCATACCACGACTTAGCGGAGTTTGTTAACAGACTAATGACTTGCATGAGTTACCTATTATTATAACCCAGGACAGTTGGCTGCTTTGGTATAACCAGCTGCTTCAGCCGCCGCTTTAGTGGAAAAAGTCACAATATTTTCTGGTTTGATGCGTTTTACACCAGAGCAGGTTGATAAATAGTAGCGGGTACCGTTTTTAGAGGCCACTATTTTCTGATCTGTCTCCCTTACCGCTACTGGTTTTGGAGTTGTTTGAGTATCGGGTTTTGTATCTATTTGAGCATTTTCAGCACTACTGGTGAGGGTTATTGGCTCAATTAGTTGGACCGGTGAGGTTGTGGGTGTTTTAGTGATTGCTGAAGCTTGTCCTAAATAAAAGGATATGATTCCGACCAGAAGTACTAATACACCATAGAAAATCTGGTCATTTTGAACGAGGGACTTGAGTTTTTCTTTCATATATCGTATACTCCGCGCATAAAATTATTTATTATTATATCGTATGGCACATAAAAAAGCGGGGGGTACCTCCAAAAACCTGCGAGATTCGCAGCCAAAATATCTCGGAGTGAAAAGAACTGATGGACAGGCTGTTAAAGCTGGTCAGATCATCGTGCGTCAGCGTGGTACTAAGATCCAGGCTGGACAAGGAGTATATGTCGGAAAAGACCATACTCTACACGCAGCTATCGACGGAAAGGTGGCTTTCAAGAATATTCGCAAGACTAATTTTGACGGTCGCAAAGTAACCAAAAAAGCCGCTGAAGTGGTAGCTTAGCCTTACCTCAGATTCTAAGAATATGTAAAACCCGCTTTAAAAAGCGGGTTTTTGATCGTACAGCATTCGTTTTATGTGTAAATCATTTTCTTACGAGCATATGCAATAATGTAGGTGGACATAAGTATGCCTACACAGACCATGAGCCACTGCATAAGTGCGACACTCACACCACCGGCAGAAACCAACTTCTCTGTTATAAACATAGGTAGCATACAGTAGGCAGAAACTAGGATTGCATCAACCTGTGTTTTTCTGAGTGTATTAAATTTAATAATACCCATACCAAAAGACAGTATATACAAGACAATATATCCCACTACGGCTGAAAGTCCTGTTTCTGGATTGAGCGCCATGGCTACGGCAAAGGTTGTCAAAATACCAGCCAGAGCTGGAAAAACCATTTCACCTATATAGTGTTCAAAATAATTGTATAGTGTCACCGGAATTCCAAGTGATACAAATATCAAAAACAAGATCCATGCATGGTTTTCAGTTGTAGGAGTTGGACCATTGACCAACTCAACCCAGAAACCGTTTTTCTCATTGAACACCAATTTGTACTTGTAGACATCTACATCGTCATTAAATAGACTGCGGTATTGATATTCTTTATTAGAAAAAACAACAGAACCCCTCCTGCTTGTTTCGTCGAAGTGTTGGTCTTTCAAGGAATATACGGTCTTTAAATGCTTCACATATCCAGACCAGAGCGTAGTGGTGCTACATATTCTGGCTGTATATACTCCTGTAGTATTATTATAACCACCGCACTGTCTGCCGGTTGTGTTGTCTGCTAAGGCTGCGCTTGAAAACATAACGAATGTTAACAATAGAATGTTGAAGTACTTCATCTAAACCTCCTATCGGGTTTATTTAAAACGACCCACATAATACGATATTAAGAGCAAAAGTCAATACTGTCTGTTGACAACTTTGAGTTATCAGGGTAATGTTTTTCAGTATTGTTTTTTTAATCCTAAACCTTTTAGAGGGGGTTTTAGATGAAGTACCTTAATATTTTGTTGCTGTTAATGGTAATGTCAGCTTCAGGTGCAGTTTCTGCTGGTTCTAGTACTCAAGATAAACAATCGTCTAGTTGTAGCGAGTTGGTTCTTGGATATTATGAAAATAAGACGTGTCCAAAGATTAACTGGGCTGGTAACCTAGATTCTTTAATTGCCAAGTATGGAAGATTGTCCGTGTCTGATTTCGACACGGCTTTCGAGCAGGGAGAAGTTGAATTTTCTAGAGAAACATTCCGTTCACTCAACTTATTTTTTCTGGAAACAAGAATCCAAAAATACAAGCTATACTTTGATAATGACAAAGATGATTTCTTTGTAGAACCCGTAGGTTCAAGTAATGTACCGGAAACAGGCTCTTATAATGTAGTAATTATTACATTTATTATATGCCTAATTTTACTGGCTATCTTTTTATCCCTACGTAACTTATCCTTGGTTATTTCATCCGTACCTACTGTCGCTATAGCATCATTTAGTTTGGGTATTGGATTTGTGGGTATGGATATGTATGTGCCGGCTAAAGGTGTGATGATGCTTGTAATCGGTCTTATCATTCTTGCTTGTACAGCGTGGTTTAATTATTCCAAACTCAATAAATTAACTGAATTAAACAGGTTTTGTTTCATTGGGTTGTGGTCAGTTATATGTGCTACTGGTCTATTAATGTTTCTTTACTCCGGCGATTCTGTGCATATTCATATGCAATGGTTTGGTGTTGTTACGCTTGTCTTGCTGCTTTCATTTGCAACATCAGTGCTTTACGAAAAGGTAAAAGAACACCTTGCGTTAGTGGTCACGGGAATATTGGGAGCTACACTTGCTATTTTGGTTTCTTTCTCGGTATTTCGAATAGAGGTCATCTAACAAGAATAACCTCATAGTAATAAAGTAACAATAAAAAACCGGCTTGCTTTTCTAAAGCAAACCGGTTTTTTAAATTCCTATGAATCAAAATTAGTTATTAGTTATCTCCACCTTTTCAATCACCACAGGCTCGACTGGTTTGTCGGCTGGGCCGGTTTCTACTACAGATATTTGGTCTACCACATCCATACCCTTAATCACGTGTCCAAAGACCGGATGTTTTGAGGCTAGTGGTTGTTTATCAAAGTCTAGGTTGGTGTTGTCGGCTACGTTGATGAAAAACTGACTACCCCCTGAATTCGGGCCACTGTTGGCCATTGAGATAGTGCCACGGATGTTGGTCAGGTATTCCCCGCTGATGTGTTCGTCTGGGATGCTATAGCCAGGGCCACCGGTACCATAACGCATAACTTCATCAGTTTTAGTGATTGGGTCACCACCTTGAATCATGAAGCCTTCAATTACGCGGTGAAATTTAACCCCGTCGTAAAATCCTTCATTGGCTAGTTTAATAAAATTGCCAGCCGTGATAGGCATAGTGTCTTCAAATAATTCGAGGTCAAAAACTCCTTTGTTTGTGGTTACTTTGGCGATTGGATTGTTTTGATTTGTCATAGTTACGTTGTAAGCATCTAATTCTTCAGCGGTTAATGGTCCTGGTAATTCTTTTAGGGTATCGGCGTCACTGCTGGATAAGGTCTTTTGACTTGTGTTGTTGTCCGGACCAAGCCAAAATGAGATACCTACTATTAGCACCACACATCCGAGCAAGACACTGATTACTGCGATTATATTACTTCTAGTCATAATGATTATGTTATTTCGTTTTAACAACTATTGGCACCTCAAGCTGCAACTCTTTGTTTTTTAAGGTGATTTTATACTCACCGAGATCTTTAATTGTTTCTTTAATCTCAATTGCCGCCAATGGTATGTCTATATTTCTAGCTTTCGCACTGTTTATCACGTCACTGGCGTGAATAGCTTGAAAGAGGTGGCCATGCTCATTAGCTTCGGCTGTAATTACCAGTGGTTCTTGGGCAATAGTTTCGGCAATAGTCTTTAGTTCAGAAGTTTGTGACTCTTGAGTAGTCTGCAGGCGGTTTCTCCTCTGCTCCAGACGTTTGATATTGACTGGAGTGGCTGGTTCGGCGTCTTTTTGTGGGATAAGTCGGTTTAGAGCGAAGCCGTCTGGTACATTCACGACCTCAAAACGTCTACCAATTTTTGCTACGTCACGCAGTAATATAACCTTCATACTTTAATCTACAGTAAGTTATTTCTATTAACAGAAAGTATCATAGCAAAGACTACTTAATTAGTCACTGTTCGTAATAGAACTAGTTTTCTTCACTGTGTATTTCCTTGCCTTCAAGAAAATCAATAGCGGCGTCAAATTGCGGGTCTACATTATCCATGATTTGCTGCGGAGTTCGACTTATGTGTATATCCGGCTCTAATCCACCATCTGATATTGATTTGCCTTCGGGTGTTAGCCAACGTGCCACTGTTACTTTAAGTGAGGCACCGGAGTCTAGGTTTAGTAGTTCTTGAACCGAACCTTTTCCAAAGGTATTGGTACCGATGACGGTTGCCACTTTGTGTTCTTTAAGCGCGCCGGCTAGAATTTCTGACGCTGAGGCTGAACCGCCGTCAACTAAGACAACGAAGTTTTTTGGATTGAAATCATAAAAAGTGCGTCCTTGGCTACGATAAGGTCTGTCTTCATCGGTCTCGCTAAAATGTTCTCGAACTACGACTTTGCCGGTTGGTAAAAAGTAGCTGGCAATAGCGACTGCGCTCTGTAGATAACCGCCGGGATTGCCACGTAGGTCTAAGATAAGAGATTTGGCGTCACTGGTGGCGAACTCTCTAAGGGCTTCTTGAGTCTTGCTTTCGGCTACGGCGTTGAAGCTGTAAATCCGGATAGTGAAAACCCCATCTTTTTCTTCTGTTTTTACAGTCGGTATCGTGATGGTGTCGCGAACGATAGTGAACTCTTTAATTTCCAACTCACCTTCACGGTAAATTGATAATTTGACCTCAGTTCCCTTTTCGCCGCGTATCAGGTGCACAGCTTCATCGATAGACATACCTTCGGTGCTACTGTCGTCAATCTTAGTGATTAGGTCACCAGCGAGTAGCCCAGCTCGTTCGGCGGGTGTGTCTGGTAGAGGTGAAATTACAGTTACCACATTATTTCTGATTCCTACTTCCATACCTATACCACTGAAATTACCAGCAATATTTTCGGCAAAGTCTTGGCTTTCTTTAGGTGGTAGGTAGACAGTGTATGGGTCGCCGTATGTTTTGACCATACCCTTAATGGCACCGTTGATTTTATCTTGATCGGATATTGTCTGGGTAGTACTGGCGGCGGTGAATTTTTCATCTAATAGTTGCCAAACTTTCCAGAATTCACTGAGGTCTATGGTGTCGCTGTCTATAGTCGGTTTAGCTTCTACGGCAAAAATTGAAAAAATGCTGGCTGACTGCCCTTCGGCTGAGAGAATGTTATTCATTTGAAAACCAGTAAAAAAAGCACCCAAGGCTAAGAGCAAAGATAGACTGATTCCCAGGAGGTTATTTTTCTTGTTACTTGTTTGATGGCGGACTGATGGTGGTATTAGATCTGGATGATTTTGCATGGAGTTATTATGACATAGATACTGCTAAAAACAAAAAATAATACAAGAATTGTGTTGATGGTTGTTTGTCTGGTACACTTAAGGAAAATATGTTTGGTAATTTATTTAAGGGTGTGTCCAAAAAGTCTGAGCCGAAGCCGGTCATACATTTATATAATACAGAAACTAATCAGTTGGAACTTTTTGAGCCATTGTCTGACAACATGGTTACTATGTATACATGTGGTCCGACTGTGTATGACTATGCCCACATTGGAAATCTACGAGCTTTTGTTTTTGCAGATGTTTTAAAACGCACTCTTATTTTTCATGGCTATGAAGTTAATCATACGATCAATCTGACCGACTTCGGACATCTTTCTGATGATGGTGATCAGGGCGAGGATAAAATGATGAAAGGACTAAAACGTGAAGGGTTGCCGGTGACTTTGGAAGCGATGCGGGAACTGTCTGATCAGTACATAGATGCCTTTTTTGATGATTTTGACAGTTTGCGGATACTTCCGCCAACTACCTGGTCTCGAGCGAGTGATTTTGTGCAGGCTCAGATTCGTCTGATAGAAACTCTGGAGGGTAAAGGTTATGTATATGAAACCAGTGACGGAGTGTATTTTGATGTTCAAAAGTTTCCTCGCTATGGATGTCTTGGCAAAATTGATATAAATGAGTTAAAAAGTGGTGCTCGGGTAGAAGTAAATAAAGAGAAGCACCACCCAGTTGATTTTGCGGTCTGGAAGAAAGGTGAACTTGGTTGGGATAGTCGTTGGGGCAAAGGGTTCCCTGGTTGGCATATTGAATGTTCAGCGATGGCGATGGCAACCCTGGGTAAGGAGATTGATATTCATACCGGTGGAATTGATCACATACCAGTCCATCATAATGCGGAAATTGCCCAGTCAGAATGTGCAACCGGCAAAAAGTTTGTCCGCTATTGGCTGCACGGGGCTTTTTTGACTATAGATAACACCAAAATCAGCAAATCTCTAGGTAATACTATAAACCTTCGTCATTTATTTGATCGTGGCTTTACCGGGGACGATTATCGTTATTGGCTCCTGACGGCTCACTATCGCTCCCCTATCAACTTCTCTTGGGAAGCTTTGCAGGCAGCTAAACAGGCTCTATACCGCTTAAAACGCTACATGTATGAGGATTATAAGCAAATAGCGGGTAAAGCCTCGGATGAATACATTGATAAGTTTAAGGCACGGATTGCTGATGATCTAGATACGCCTGGCGCTATTGCTCTACTGTGGGAAGCGACGAAGGATACTAGTTTAGATAATAAAACCAAGTGCGCCACTATCCGTATGATGGACACTGTGCTTGATATTGGTCTTAGTGATGACCTTGATGAGGGAGCCAAGACTTTGGGTATCGTAGCGCATGACGAAGTGCCGACTGAGGTTCAGGAATTGATTGATAGGCGCGAGGCGGCTAGAGTCGCTCGTAATTGGTTGGAGGCCGATACTCTGCGTGAGGCTATAAGTCTCAAAGGATATAGTGTTGAGGACACTCCGCATGGTCCGAAAATAACAAAACTATAATTTGTTTTCTACATCGCTGAGATTTAAATCCACAGGACTGTGCAAAAGTTGTCAATCCAAAATACGTGATACAATGGTATCTGTCTTATGGCCATCAATCGTGCGCTTCGTACTCCACCAAACAATATCGACGCTGAGAAAGCGTTGTTAGGGGCAATTATTTTGAAACCCGATGTGATGCATGATGTGTCGGTAACGGTCTATCCGGAAAGTTTTTTTGCAGATAAGCACCGGCTTATTTATGAAGCGATTTTAAGTATTTTCTCTAAGGGTGACCCGATTGATGTGGTTAGCTTGGCCACTAAACTAAAGGCTAACGATACGTTGGATCGAGTTGGTGGCGCAAGCTATATTACTGAACTTATAGAAACTGTGCCAGCGGCCGGTAACGCTCTTTATTATGCCGAGTTGGTACAAGGTAAATCAGCACTTCGTAATTTGATAAATGCGGCTGATGATATTGCTGAAATTGGTTACTCTGACCCAGAAAGTGTTGATGAGGCTTTGGATCAAGCGGAAAAGAAAATATTCCATGCTACTCAGTCTCCAAGTGCGCAGAAGTTTAAGACGATCGGCACTTCCCTGCACGAAGCCTGGGAGCGGTTTGAGCACTTAAGTGCCAATCAGGACGAAAAGCGTGGTGTGCAGTCGGGCTTCACTTCACTCGATAATCTTTTGGCCGGCTTCCAAAAATCAGATCTTATTATTTTAGCGGCCCGTCCATCAATGGGAAAGACTACTTTTGCGCTTGATGTGGCTCGTAATGCTGCGCTTAAGTTCAGTGCGTCAGTTGGTATTTTTTCACTGGAAATGAGCGATCAACAACTGGTCGACCGTATGTTGGCGGCTGAAGCTGGAGTAGATTCATGGAAACTACGCACCGGTCGGCTTTCTAATGATCAGGAGTTTGAAGCAGTGCAGCAAGCAATGGCTAAATTATCGGAGGCCCAGATTCATATTGATGACCAGGCAGGTAACAATATTTTGAAGATGCGCTCAGCCGCTAGGCGACTTAAAAACGAGCACGGTTTGGACCTGTTGATCGTAGACTACCTGCAGCTTATGTCTCCAACTGCCACTAAGGCCAGTGATTCAATGGTACAACAGGTGACAGAAATTTCCCGCTCACTTAAGATTTTGGCACGAGATTTAGAAGTGCCAGTGATTGCTTTGTCACAGCTGTCTCGAGCGGTTGAACAACGTGGTGGGCGCCCACGTCTGTCTGATCTTCGTGATTCTGGTTCAATTGAGCAGGATGCTGACGTGGTGATGTTTATCCACCGTGAAGATAAGATTAATAAAGAGTCTGACCGCCCAAATATTGCCGAAATTTTGGTTGAGAAACACAGAAATGGTCCAGTTGGTACCGCCGAGCTATACTTTGATGGCCAACACGTTCGCTTCCTCAATCTAGACACTCATCACGCTGGTATGTCTAGTAGTAGCAATGATGATTTTTAATATGCACTCATGAGTACTTTTGATAAATTGGTGGCGTATTTTGAAAAATTCCCAGGGGTCGGAGTAAGGCAGGCTAAGCGATTTGCTTTTCATGTGTTGACTTTAAAACGTGAACAAGTTAGTGAGCTGGCTGACCTAATTGGCTCGGTAGCTTCAGATACCACCGAATGCGCTGACTGTCATCGCTTTTTTTCTACGCGGTCTAATCAAGGTTCTACCTGCTCTATTTGTGCTGATCCTAACCGTGATAATCATAAGCTCTTGGTTGTGACTAATGATGGTGATATTCAGGCGATTGAACGTAGTGGTGTTTATGATGGGGTGTATTTTGTACTTGGTGGCACCATTCCCCTTCTTAATGCTAAAGAGGAGGATTTAAGAATCCGTAATACTTCTTTGAAAGCCTTGGCAAACAAACGTAGCGAGCAAACCAAATTAGAAGTTATTTTGGGTTTTGCGGTAAATCCCGATGGTGAAAATACCAGTCGGTACGTAGAGTCTCTGTTGCGTGAGTTGGTGGAAGCTAAGCGAGTGAATATTTCACATTTGGGACGTGGCTTATCGACTGGTAGCGAGCTTGAATACGCTGACGCTGAAACAATTAAGAGTGCGCTACGTAATAGAGTGTAGGAGGTTCTTTGGCTTGTACATAAAGAAAGAAATAAAGAAATGCGCCCACTTCGTGGGCGCATTTCTTAATAAATATCTATATAGACTCAATTTTCACTTCAGCGTAATGCTGGCGGTGTCCGAGACGGCGGTCGCGGTTACTCTTAGCTTGGTAGCGAATAATAGTCAACTTAGGACCTTTTTTCTCACCCAAATAAGTAGCCTTTACTTTAGTACCGGTAGTTGGTGTACCCACCTTGGTTTCAGAACCATTATCAGTTAATAAAACCTTATCAAACTCGATAGAGTCACCTTCTTTGTGGTTGCCCAAAAGTTCCACCAAGATAGTGTCTCCAACTGAGACTATGTATTGTTTGCCGCCGGTTGCAATTACTGCGAAAGCGTCTTTTTTAGCTGTTTCTGTTGCCATAATGCCGGCTATAGTACAAGAAAACTCATAAAAATGCAATGGGCTACATTTTTCAATTAAAAAACACCCATACCAATCTTTAACATATTAGTTAAGTTTGGTATGGGTGCTATATCAGAAAACATTTCATCCAAGATCCTCCTTGGGTATAAGGTGTGGGAAACAAATTAATTCGTAATCAAGGCAGTCTTGACAGTGATGCTCCTGGTTACTCCATAACATGAATATACCATCAAGAGTATGCCAAGATACCGTATAAATTAATTGTTCAAACCCATGCTTTTCTCCCCTTTTTATCATTAGGTAAATGTAGGAGCAAAGCATGTAATCTCTACCGTTGATCCATTTATTAAGTTTTCTACTTAACTTAATAACAAACGGATTGGCTGGTCGTGGTCTTAGATCATAATACTCTGCCGCAATCATGATACACCTCCAAATTCAAAAAACTCTACTGTTATATTACTGAAGTTAAATTATCTACAGTAACGTTCACAACTCGTTAAATATACCACATTTGGGTTAATAATGCAAACAAAAGTGTGCATTTGGGGATAAAATTATAGGTTCAAAACTTGACTAAAGCCCTAAAAATATGCATATTATGGGTTGGTTAGTTGTTTTGATAAATTTTGTTACGAGGACTCCAAAATGGTAATAAAGCAATTCACTAATGGGTATATTTATAGATATCAATGTGAAATAACTGATATTAGCAAGGTTATTTTTCTATTGTCGCTTGTGTTCTTGTTAATTTTAATTCGAGTTGAAGACATGTCTTTGTTTCTGAGTTCGTGGATTAAATCAATATCTGCCTCCTCTTTTCTCATTTTAATCAATTTGATGTTTAAAGAGAGACTGGTTCAGGTCAGGAAACATATTGCGTTCACAGGACAAGTATTGGCGTTCTACGGTAAATATATGATACCAATCTATCTGCTTGCCACTGTAATGGCTGTGTACGCTTTCTTCTTAGCTTATGCAGTGAACGCACCGTTTCTATTAGCACCTTCTGCCATTATTGCAATATTTGGGATAGTTTTATTTTGTGCAGCCGCATACTTATTGATTACAAACCTATATATAGTTTGTCGATTGATAAAAAAGAGTGAAATGTTTGATTGAGAGCTTCCGCGATTTTCTATGCGCCAGACTAACGTAATTGTCTGGCGCACTTTTTTATAACTTCATATAGGCAAAAGTCTTCAATTCGCGCCTCAAATCTCAAGACATGAAACCGGTTCGTCTCTCGTATGATAACGAAACTTTTGTAGCTTTACGTAAGGATTCCATTATGTCTTCTTGTGGTCCATGAATGGACTTCATGTGTTCATAATAATCTTTGCGGTCTATCTAAGAAGGTCTTAAGTTTATCAAAAAAAACAATAAACCCCGTTCTGTTTAGAACGGGGTTTAGCTTTATTTCTTAAGCGTAGTTGTTAATGGTATAGATGACAAGACTGGTGTAGAACATTGTAGCCAGAACTAATGAGGCTACTATACCATTATCTATCCTATTGTCGGATTTATTGATTATTATATTGGTGATTATTACAATAAACATAATTACCGTTTCGCTAGTGGCTGGTGTTATTTTTTGCTCTATGAACATAGATCCAATAAAATAGATAATCAATATTCCTAAACTTGTAACGTACAAGTAGGTGTTGAGACTTTTATTCTTGAGCCATATGCTGTTTACCCCATCTAGCCTATCTCTTAAAAACATCAGTTCTATGAAAAAGGCGGCAGTAAAGAAGAAAAACAGCATAACTATTGAAATTGGTTCAAACAATTTAACAAAAGGATTTGTTTGACCTGCGAAAGCTATTGTGGGCGACAGTAGTGCAATACAAAAGATCAGTTTTGATAACGTTTTCATTTATCCCTCCTTAGGATATAAGTTATAAATTCTTGTCCAACTATCAACTTTATATATCAGATCTTACTTTATGTAAAATCTACTCAGCTTTAATCGGTTTATCCAGAGTTAGGTTTTCGTGTTCGATGCTTTCGCTGGTGATTTTCATAAGATCTTTATCGACCTTCCCTAGCTCCTTACTGGCTTGGTTGTAATGGTTTACGGTAGTACCTAGACTGTTCCCTACTTTATCGAAGTATTGAGTGTAGGCGCTTAAGTGGCGGGTTAGTTTTTCTACATTTTTTTGGATTTCTTTGGCACTTTCTTCCACTTTAAAGGCGCGAAAACCATAGAGTACTGACTGCAAATACGCAGCAAAGGTGGTTGGTGAAACTATAATTACATTCTTGTCGCGGTAGGCGTAATCGAGTAATGAGCGAGTATTTACCTTGACCGAGCCAACTTCATTTACCAAGAGGTCGTAATAAATCGCTTCGGCTGGAATAAACATAAACGCAAATGGCAAGGTGCCGTCTTTTGGTCTGATGTATTTGGCGGTTTCGTCAATACGTTTTTTGAGATCGTTTTTAAATTCTTTTTCCAGATCTTCACGACGGTTTTGATCCGTCTCATCGACTAGCCGGCGGTAGTTATCAAGCGAAAATTTAGCGTCAACCGGTATCATGCCGTCTTTGGTCAGTATGACAGCATCGACTGTCTCGCCGCCATCAAACTGGTATTGTAGTTTGTAGGCACCGACCGGTAGGATGTTTTCAAGAGCGAGCTGGAGGCTGGCCTCGCCTAGATTTCCTCGTTGTTTTTGGTGTTTCAGGACCTTTTCCAGGTTTTGGAGCTGTTCGGCTATGGTGAAGACTTGCTTGGAGCTCTCACTCACCTCTGAGACGTGTTTTTGTACGCCTAGGAGCTTCTCACTGATGCTTTCTTGGATCGAACGGATTTGTTCGTTGACTTCTTTGTTGATTTCTTGCATCAACTCTTTACTCTCACGAAACTGCATCCGGCTTCCTTCTTGTGCTAACTTAGAGCTTTCGCTCATTTGTTCACGGACAGTGCGAGATAGTTCTTGGATCTGTTGCTGCATGAGAAGTAGGCTTTCGCTGTCTTCTGGTTTCTTATCTTTTCTAATGAAAAAGACATACACCAATATACCGATAATGGCTAGGAGTAGGGTTAAGAGTAAGATTTGTATTTTTTCCATGCAAAGACAAGTTTATCATCTTAGCTAGAAAATGGCTAAAGATATGCTACTATGAGTCAATCAAAATAACCGTTTTAATATATTAAAGTATGTCTATTCATAGTGATTTAAGGAATTCGTTAAAAGAGGCCATGAAAGCTAAAGATGAGGTGCGACTTAGAACTGTGCGCAGCATCATGACTGCTTGTACTAACGAGCTGGTGGCAACCGGTAAAACACCGCAAGATGAGCTGGAAGATGATAAAACTCTGGCTGTTATTAAGCGTTTGGCCAAACAGCGCAAGGAATCTATCGTTCAATATGAAGCAGCCGGTCGACCAGAGCTAGCTGAACCAGAAAAGGAAGAATTAGCTGTCTTAGAGTCCTACCTCCCTACTTTAATGAGTCAAGAAGAAATCAAACCGATAGCGGAAGCCGTGAAAACAGAACTTGGAATTGATGATAAGGCTAAAATGGGTATGTTGGTCGGCGCGGTAATGAAAAAGCTCCAAGGCCAAGCCGATGGAGCTGATGTGAAGATGGTGGTAGAGGGATTGTTTTAGGCTTTTTCTTTTAAATTCTATATAAAAAATTCCGCCGATGTAAGTCGGCGGTTTTTGGTTTTGTGGTGATATAACTATTCTTTTTTTAATTTATTTAAACGTTCACCTAATCTTATTGTAATAATACTTGTATAAATACAAGCTTCACAAGTAGCCAGGGTGTAAGCTTTTTGCATAAAAGAATGTTGGTTATCTTTATTCCCCAAGCTTCCGTAAGTATCACTAATTCGTTCATAAATAAGAACAATTTGGCGTAGAGTTTCTAGGTCTCTAGATCTAATCAAATGGTTCTCTAGAAGGTTTTCTGCTGTATTTATTTCTGCAAGAATAGCCTCCTTCCGTCCGACATCATACAGTGAACCATTGTTGACTAACGATTCTGCTTTTAAAATATGTGCTAAAGCAGTGTTATGGTTAACTGTTGTATTTTCCGCTAACTGTAAAGCTTGGTCAATCAATGCGTTCTTTAGGTCGCTAGAAGGCCACCAGCTATGACGAATTAAATGATTTAGCAAGGTATTAGTTTGGCGAAGGTTTAGTCTATCGTAACTATAGGTAAGTATTTTTGCGCTATCTCGCATGTCTAGGGCGAAACGTATTTTATCCCAAAGGGTTTGTTGGTAATAGAAACAATCATAAACATACAACAACAAACTATGTGCTTCTATTCTATCTCTGTCATATATATCACTAAATACTTGTTTTGTTAGCTCAATTGCCGACCTTTTGTTTCTTGTCCAGATCAGCGTTTGTAGCTCTGACAGTTTTTCCTTAAAATTAGATTTTGACATCTGTGTTTCCTTTTTGTATAAAAGATTTATGAAAACTACTTCTGTTGGGATTATGTATTAGAAACATGTAAATGTAAAGCACCGCGAGCTAAAGCTCGCGGTGCTTTACATCTTTTATCTAACCTCTCAAACATACTCCACCAACTTCACCAAGAAGAAGGCGAAGAAAATAAGCATCATCAGTCCCTCCCAGCGGAGAATTTGGCGTGCCAAACCAGATACAAACAGGATGGCTGAAGCACCAATCAGAATCATAAGACCAACATCCATTACCACATCATCGACAACGAGTGGTGTAATAGCGGCCGGGATACCGGCTACCATAAGCATATTGAAAGCATTTGAGCCGAAGATATTACCGATGGCCAGCGAAGTGTCTCCTGTTTTGATAGCTCGCAGAGATACCATGAGTTCTGGTAACGAAGTACCGAGAGCAATGGCTAGAATCGAAACTAAGCCTAGTGGAACAGCAAAGGCCGTGGCAAGATTTATTGTCATTTCGACGGTGTAGTTTGCACCAGCTAGTACAGCTAAGAGTCCTCCGACAAATAGTAGTACAGGTTTGAAGGCAAATTTGCTCTTGTCTTTCTTAAGCTTCTCTTTATCAACCTCTGCCCTACCATCACTAAATATGTACCAAGTGTAAGCAGCAAAAGTACCAAGTAGTAGCCAAGCCTCGGTACGGTCTACTAAGCCGTCTCGGACAATCATGACAAAGTGTAAGGTGGCAATGAAAAATATTGGTAATTCTGATTTAAGTAGATTTTCCTTTATAAAAATGCCGCGACTAAGAAAGGCGGTTAGACCAATAATCAATAAAATGTTGGTAATGTTAGAACCAACAACGTTAGCAATCACAATCTCTGAAGCACCTTGCATGATGGCGGCGATGGATGAGGCTAGTTCTGGCAGAGAGGTACCAAAACCAACGATGAAAACACCAATAATAAGAGGCTTAATGCCAAGGTTAAAGCCAATTTGCTTAGCGCCTTCTATTAAGTAGTCAGCTCCCCGTATTAATACAAATAGAGACATGACGAGAAAAATTATCCACTGGAACACTTGTGCAATATCCATACTGAAATAAAAGGTTAGATTACAAAACTAATAACTTGAGTATAGCATAGTCCTAGCCTTTAGTATCAAAGCCATTTTGCTGATTTTGGGTATATGAAAGGTTGCTGCAATGCAGACAGTTGTGATTTTTTGTGTAGTCAGTAATAGCTTTTAGGCTGGTTCCGTGGGTTTTTTCCATGTGCCTTAGCGCAGTAACGTGTTCCCTGTAGTTTGGTAAGACACGTTCGACTTCAAGCCAAAAGCGAGGACTGTGATTTAGTTCTTTGAGATGACAAAGCTCGTGCACGATAATGTAGTCACGTAGACAAGGCGGCATAAAGAGTAGTTTGTAGTTAAAATTTAGGTTACCTAGTGACGAACAGCTACCCCAACTCCTTTTGGTGTTGCGGATAGCGACCCGTTTGTATACAACTTCACACCGGGGGGCAAAATATTTCAATCTTGAGTGAATTACGGCACGAGCTTCAGGCTTGAATTTTTGGTGACTCAGATCTCCTTTTCGCTTCCTTTTTCTAAAAAACCACATAAAAATAAGTAGATATTATAATACCAGAACTCGACCTATATTAAACTACCGCATAAATTCATAACCGCTACTCAGAACGCGGACAAAAATAATACCACCTGATAAGGGTGGTATTATTTGTGTTTTAGATAGTAACTGATTAAGCGTTCTCTAGAACATCTTTTGCATCATCAGCTATATCTTTTGCATCTTCTGCTTTATTTTGAGCAGATTCGTAATCTTCGTCATCAAAGTCGGCTTGAGCCTCATCAAGAAGATCTTGTGCGTCAGCTAACTCTGCTTCAGCGTCAGTTTTAGCTGTACCATCAGTTGCGTCATCAATCGCTGCTTGTAAGTCGTCAATGGCATCTTGCGCATCATCAATAGCGTTTTGTGCGTCAGACATTGCAGTATCGCCTTCTAAGTCTGCTAAAGCATCCTCTGCCTTGTTCTTGGCATCTTCTGCCTTTTCGTAAGCGTCATTGTACTTGCCGTCATCAAACTTATCTTGAGCTTCGTCCAGTTTCTCTTGTGCGTCATCAAGATCATCCTGAGCCTGATCCTTAGCGTCACCATCAGTTGCGTCATCAATCGCTGCTTGTAGATCAGCGATAGCTTCTTCGGCGTCATCAATCATGGCTTGAGCGTCTTCCTCGGTCACATCTGTATTGTCGTCGTCATCGTCATCTTCCTCCTCGTCCTCATCATCTTCTTCATCGTCATCTGACTTGATTTTTTCCTTACATAAGAAACCAGAACCTTTCTTGTCTTCACAATCTAGTTCATATTTACCATCCTCACTGTGTTCACGTAAGCGAAGCTTGATCTTTTTATCAATTCCCGGTGCTCGAAGTAGACCTGGAGGAATATGACCATTGGTCTTCTCTTTGAAGTATTCAAGGATCATTTCTTTGGTTTCTTCATCTACTTCTCCGGTTAGACGAAGTTCATGTCGAGCTTGGAAGCGAGTTAGGGCGTCACGTGTTAGTGGGCCGAAATAACCGGTTACAAGACCTTGTGGATAAATAGTTGGGTCGGTGGCTAGTAGTTCTTGTATTTTGGCTACATCATCATCTGATATACCTTCACGTAAGCCATCACGTAGTTGTTCGCGAATCTCACCTCGTACTTGAGCTAGTTGTTGTTGCAGTTGTTCAACTTGCTTCATTAGGTCTTGTAATATTGCAAGCAATCCTGAAATGTCGCTTGATGTGGTGGTTGTGTCGGTTGTAGTTGATGTTTGTGCACTAGCTGCTGCTGGCAAAAAAGCGATAGCTGCCAACAACACAAAACAAATACCAACTAGGTATTGCTTAGACTCTGTAATCGTCATAATTATGTTGTTAAAATTTAAATTTGCTAAATAATAGACCAAAATAGGCCGCTTACGGCATTATATCACCTATTAGAAGTAATTTTATATCCATAGGCATACCTGTGAATAACTTAGAATGATAGTTTCTATATAAATCTGTTGTTATCTACGATTAACTTTGGTCAAAATGAGTGTTCGTTCGCATGATATTGAATTAAGTACAAGGCGCGGGCCAATCTAATCACATTGTAGTCATATTTCTCGTTGGTAGCTTCGTAAATGGGCTTTAGTTTTTCTGTACCATTAAAGGTTATAACTTTAAATAGCTCTTGCTTAGTTTCGAGCCACTGCTTCACTTGCTTTTCTAGGATATTTTCGATGATTGTAGGATCAATTTCTTTATTTTCGGCGAGTACTTCAATGTGGTTGATTATGGTTGATAGGGTTAAATTTCGCGATTTAGCGATACTTTCCGGTTCGGCACCTTCAAGTAGTAATCTTTTGGTCTCGGCGTAAGTACTCTCCTTTTTTAGGCGGTCAACGGCCGGGGTTGGATTGTTTAGCTCCTCGGTGGTAGGGATTTTACCGTTATTGGCCTTAACAAAACGCTCGTGCATGATGGTGAGTTCTTCGTTTTCCATATTGTGGAATGTCTCTTCAGCCGCGTCTGATTCTGCTCTGAATTTGCCGTCTTCTCGGATGATTTTGGGGTCCACATGTAGAGCGTTGGCGTTTATACCCAACACTTTTAGACCGGCCAGAGAACGGACACGAGACAAAGCCACATAGCCTTGGCCATAGACGAAGGCTTTTGATAGGTCGATTTCGACGGCGTCTAGCGACATACCCTGACTTTTATGTACAGTGATAGCCCACGCCAGGCGAAGTGGTACCTGCTCTATCGCAGCTTTAACTTTACCGTCCTCAACGACTTCCCAAGACACTGGTTCAATGGTGATTCGTCTCTTATCAGCGGTTTCAATCACCGGATAGCCTTCGTAGCTGTCAAAATCGACAACGCGAGCTAAGGTGCCGTTTACATAACCGGCCTCAAAGTTGTTTTTGGTACACATCACCATTGCTTCAACCTTAAGCTCAAGATTCTGTGGTGATAGACAGTTACGAGCTAATGATTCTTGTAACACTCGACTTCCCTTCCCGCTCATTTTAAAGGTCCTGCCGCTTCCAGATAGTTTTTTTAGCTCTTGGCTGTTTACTGAGTCCACGTCGGCGTTGTGGGTATAGAGTCTAGTGGGCTCAATGTCTTCATAGGCAATCTCGGTTTGTTCGCGAAGGAGTGAATAGTGGTCTTCTTCGATATTGCCACTGCGGATAGAACCCAGAAGGCCAAGTAAAAGCTCATCTTCTTGTCTGAATTGCTCTGTCAGGTAACAAATCAGCGGTCGCATATTTTCCCAAGCCCTTGATTCAAACGCATATCTGATCATGTCGCCAGCGCGACTAATAGGAGGTAGTTGAAAAAAATCTCCAACACATACGACTTGTATACCGCCAAAGGCGTCGGTAGAACCCTTAACTGTACGAGTAATAACATCAACCATATCGAGTAGCTTGCCATCGAGCATAGAAATTTCATCTATCACCAACACCTGAGTTTTTTGGATGCGCTTGACCAGTCTTTCGTTGGTACTGATTTGGTCTAAGTCGCCTCGGGTTAGCGTGTCACGGGTGCCGATACCGCTCCATGAGTGAATTGTTAATCCTCCGATATGAGTGGCCGCGATACCGGTTGAGGCGGTGACTGCTACCTTAAGGCCGGCTGCCTCAAGCCAGTTTATGTATTGGTTGATTACGTAAGTCTTTCCGGCTCCCGGTTCACCGGTAAGGAAAACATTGGCGCCGGTTTTTAGAATCGATAAAGCAGTCTCTTGAGTCATGTGGACATAGAGTACCATATTTTAAGTGCACGTAAGGTATCATATACCAATGGCGGTAAGTACCAGCACAACTATTCCGGTCGTTAGAGCGGGCGCTAAAAGCGCTACTCGTAAGACACGTGTGTCTAAAAAAACCTCAAAAAGCACGACTAAAGCTAGCTCTTCGGTAAAGGTGAAAGTTGTAAAGCCCAAGATGTCTGCGTCCGTGAAAGTTGCCGGAGCTGGTGCTAAAACGAAAACAAAAGCCACTGTAAAGACCAAAATCAAGAAGAACACTACTTCTAAGACAGCTTCAGTACCAGTAACGGCTAAAGTTAAGGTACCGACTGTCAAACGTCATCCGCTTGGTCACTTATTGATTGAGAAGATGTTTAGAGAGGCTGGCTTTCGTGGCGGTATATCAAGTGATAAACATGTCCTTGAAAAATACAGTACCGATGAAAGTATTTTTTCTATAAAACCACAGGTGGTGATTCAACCGAAGACTAAGCATGATGTGGAGCTGGCTACCAAAGTAATCGCTCGTGAGACTAAACGCTTCTCTTCCCTCTCTCTTACTCCGCGAGCGGCTGGTACCGGGCTTAGTGGCGGGTCTTTGACTGACTCTATTGTGGTCGATGTATCTACTCATCTGCACCAGATTGGTGAGATTAAGATGAAAAAAGACGAATCGGTCACCATTACTTGTGAGCCGGGCGTGATGTGGCGCGATGTCGAGAAAAAACTAAAACGAGCCGGGGCCTACATCCCCTCCTATACTGCTTCTAAAGACATTTGTACGGTCGGTGGGTCGGTGAGTAATAACGCGGCTGGTCCTGACTCACTCCGTTATGGACATTGTGCGGACTGGGTAGAAGAGCTGGAGGTGGTTTTGGCTGACGGTGTTTCGTACGCCATAAAGCCACTTACCTACAAAGAATACCAAAAACTAATCAAGCATAAGCATGAATACGCCAAAATTGCTGAAGCAGTATTTTCCTTGATTGCCAAAAATGAAAAAGAAATCCAACACAATCGCCCAGACACTCCTAAAAACACCGCCGGTTATGCCTTGTGGCACGTTTTGTCTACATCGGTAGCTGACTTCAAAAAAGGTCAAGGTACTTTTGACTTGTCGCGGCTTATCGCAGGTAGTCAGGGTACGATCGGTATTATTACCAACATCACCATGCGAGCCATCCCTGTCCCGCGTCACACAACCCTGATCGCGGTGCCGGTGTTTGATCTGGCGGAGGCTGGTAAGGTGGTCAATAAAGCGTTGAAACATAACCCGCTTAATCTTGAGGTGTTTGATGCTCTGACTTTTGACCTGGCTCTCAATAACCCAGACTTCTTTAAAAAGCGTCTAGATCGTATGGATTACTACCGCGGTATGCTTTCTCTTTATACCACTTACCATGTGCGGTATGGCAGACGGACACCGGCCCTCACCATCCTAATCACCCTAGATGATGAGACGACCACAAAGATGCCGGCTCACGAAATAGTCAATGAGATAAGAACCGACAAAGCCAAAGCACGTATAATACTAAATCCGATTGAAGAGCAAATGCTTTGGCTCGTCAGACGTTCTAGTTATACCCTATCGAAGCTCCAGGATAGTCGCAAGCGTCCCGCTGCCTTTCTCGAGGATATGACAGTGCCACCGCAGAATCTATCTAAATTCCTGGTGGAAATCCAAAGATTGTTTAAGGAGTTTAATATTACCGCTGCCATACATGGGCACGGTGGTAATGGTCACTTCCATTTTTATCCGCTCTTGGACTTTACCCAGAGGACTACTGGTAAATTAATCGAGAAAATGTCAGATCGTTTTTACGAAACCGCTTTAAAGTATGGCGGTAGTCTTTGTGGTGAACACAACGACGGCATTATCCGCACTCCTCACTTAAGCAAGATGTTTACCAAAAAAATGCTGGATATATTTGCAGAACTAGAGCAAATATTCGACCCTGATGATATCTTCAATCCGGGTAAGAAAGTAAACCCACGCTTTGATATCAGGCACAATATTAGGAATACCAACTAATCAACCTGCAGGACTGAATAATCTCACATACATATGAGACTCCTTAAATAAGGAGTAATGAGAATACATAACATTTTAAGGAACACCAGAGGGTTTGCCAAAGCGGCTGATAGTGCTCTAAAGTGGCAGACAATGAAAAACAAACAGGAGGTCGAAAGAAGAGTTAAAATACTCACGTTTTGGCAAAAACATGGTACTAATACCACCAAAGATGCTTTTGGCGTATCTAGACCAACTTTATTTAGATGGCAAAAAGAACTAAATGATAGTAATGGTAATATCCAAGCCCTAGACCCCAAGAGTACTGCTCCTAAGAAACGAAGAGTGAGACAGATATCACCACCACTAGAGCAAGCTATTATCAACTGGCGTACTAAGCGACCACGGATTGGTGGGAAAAAGCTGGTACCGCTATTGAAGAAGGAAGGATTCAAGGTGTCAGTTTCCTATGTTAATCGCTGTATCAGTGATCTTAAAGAACTAGGTAGACTACCGAATCCAGTTAAGCTCTCTTGGTACGCTAAGAGTGGTACACACAAAGAACAAAGAAAAACCAAGGTTAAAAAACAAAGAAGACCACAAAAACAAGGTTTGGAGATAGACACTATCGTGAGACACATAGATGGCACTAAACGGTACATACTCACCGCCATAGACATAGAAAGACGGTTTGCTTACGCTCGTACTTATACCAGTCATTCTTCAAATAGTGCTCGAGACTTTCTAAAACAACTTATACACTATACCCCTTTTAGTATAGATGAGATACAGACTGATAATGGTTCAGAATTCGCTAAATACTTCCACGAAGCTTGTTTAACTCTTAACATCAACCATTATCACACTTATCCACGTTGTCCTAAGATGAATGCCTATATAGAGCGATTCAATCGTACCGTTCAAGAAGAACACATTATTTATCACCGATCCCTGCTTCGAGATAGTATTCCTGACTTCAATGATTCACTGAATGAATGGTTGTATTGGTATAACCATGAGAGACCGCATGAAGGACTGGGTCTTTTGTCGCCCATGGAGTATTATAGAGAACATTATGAGATAGAGTCTCAAAGGTGGTGAGATCGTACAAGGACTTCACATCTTCCCTATTTTCTGCTATAAATATGCCACTTGTTTTCTACAGCAGTTTTGTTAGTAGATACACAAGGTGGATTCCCTGCTTTTGTTAGTAGAATTCCAAGGGGGGCATAACGGGTTAGGTATTGCACTCAACCAAAATTGCGCCCCACGCAATTTTGGCCCTATCGTCTAATGGTTAGGATAATTAAACAGTATGGGATACTGTTTAATTCGAAGGAAAAGTTTTCATCAATGAAAACCGATTCAACTGGAGCGACAGAAGTTAAAGAGGTAAAATTAAATATATGGCCCTATCGTCTAATGGTTAGGATAATGAAAAGCGTTTAGCTTTTTATCCGGTTATGACGTCAGGAAGAAATCACCGATATTTATGAGGTGATAGGAAAAGTTTTCATCAATGAAAACCAATCTAATTTAAGTAAAAGAGGTAAAAGAAATAACAATTAAATATTAGGTCCCATCGTCTAATGGTTAGGACAGCAGGTTTTCATCCTGCAAATCGGGGTTCGATTCCCCGTGGGATCACAAAACGAGACTTCGTCTCGACACAGCGAGCGCGGCGAAGCCGCGCGAGAAAAAGAAGAAGCCAAAACACCCTTTCGTGTGGCGACGAATTGGGACGGGACGGGCGCGGCGAAGCGCGCGGATTTGTCACGAACCAAGGGGTTCGTTCCGACTTTTTTGACGAAAGCGGCGATTTCGGAGAAATCATCGCTGGAGGATAAAAAGGTGGCTTGTTTCGTATCTAAAATCCACTCACGCAGGGGTTCGACCCAATTATTTCCTTGGTGTGCAAAATCTTTCTTTTTCTCCTTCAAAGACAAGGTGGCACGCATGATCTCGTCTTTCTTTTTCAAATAGATGCTTTTCGGTATATCGCCATCCAAATAACTCTCCACCAGTTTATCCATGCGTGCCTCACTGGCTTTTATATTTTCTGAAAGATTTTGCGCACCACTTTGCGATGCGGAAGTTTCTTCGCGCTCCCATTCTTCGATTTTGCCGAGCATGTAGTCAGTGTATGCATCGCAAAGCGAAATGGTTTGAAGCTGTTCCCTTAGTTGGTCAGCGAGAATGTCCTCACGGACGTACCCTTGGGAGCATATGCCTTTCTTCTTGGTGCAACGATAATATCGATACTTTCCTCCGCACTTGCCGGTAGCCCACTGGGCAGTGAACATGCTCCCACACTCTCCGCACTCAAAAATACCCACAAACGGAAAATCATGCTTCGCTTTCCGTTTACGAGGACGTTCTCGCTGTACCAATACCTTTTGGACAGCTTCAAACAATTTCGGGGAAATGATTGGTGCAAAGCTTCCTTCAAACCATTCATCATGATGCTTCACAAAACCGAGATATGCTCGATTAATCAGTATGCGTTTGATGGAAGCTTTGCCAAGTGGCGTTCCCTTGCCAGTCGTTACTCCATGCAGCGACAAAAAGTCGGCGAGAGAAACCAATCCATGCTCACCTTTGGCGTACTCCTCAAAAGCCCGCACGATGATCTTGCTATGCACGGGATGCGGTTCAATATTTCTCGTACGCGGATTATTCACATAGCCAAATGGAGCTTTGGTGAGCCACTCGCCTCGCCGCACTTTTTGGCGCATCCCTCGCTTCACATTCTGCGTCAGATTGTCCGAATGGTATTTCGACTGTCCGAACGCCACTTGCAACATAAACAACCCCTGTGGAGTGGGTTCAAACCAAAATGTCGGAAAGCGCAAAGACGTGACCTTTTGTGTGTCTACTGCGTAGATGACGCGCCCGCCATCAATACTATTTCGCGCCAAACGGTCAGGATGCCACGCCAAAACGCCATTTGCTTCTCCTGCTTCAATGCGCGTCATCATTTGTGCAAACTGTTCACGACCGGGAGTCTTTGCGCTTTTCGACTCTTGAAACTCCGCTAGGATTTCAAGATTTTCTTTATGTGCGAATTCTCTCAACTCAAATAACTGAGCCTCGATAGACATGACTTGTTTGTCATCGTCTTCGGTGCTTTTGCGAGCATAAAGAAAATATTTTGGTTTGGACATACGATAGTGATTTTAGATACGAAACAAGGACAAATCCGCGCGCTTCGCCGCGCCCGTCCCGTCCCAATTCGCCGCCACACGAAAGGGTGTTTTGGCTTCTTCTTTTTCTCGCGCGGCTTCGCCGCGCTCGCTGTGTCGAGACGAAGTCTCGTTTTGTGATGACATACTAGCCTTTGCTCGAACCCATTTCGAGGAAAGACCATAACTACAACGCGCGGAGCGCGTGGTGGCTTTGTACCTCAACGTACGCATTGGGGCACGTGGTGATGCTGTGCGCGCCTCGCGGCCTCGCCAGCTCGGCCCCCAAAACCAAAGAAATATCCTTACAATCAAATTTTCGGTGGAGGGGTCTGGGGAGGAGCCGACAGAAAATGGAAAGGATATTTCTTTGTTTTGGGATCGCCGCAATGAGTCCACAAAATTGCAAAACATCTCAAATCCCGTATTATTTAGATACAAGGAGTACATACTTTGTATTATATTATATGTACCAAATTACACAAACAAAACATGAGTATTGCTAGCAATGTTAAGAAGATTCGTGCCGAAAAGGGTTACTCTCTCGAAAAAGTCGCCCGACTGGCTGATTTGTCACTAAGTACCGTTGTTAAGATTGAGGACGGCACGAACCAAAATCCTACAATCAACTCCCTCTCCAAAATTGCCACCGCGCTCGAAGTTAAGGTTGATGATCTTTTGCAGAAATAACTATGAAATGGTCGGAATTGTTAAAAGATGCTATTGGAAAGAATGAAAACTTTGTTATTGGCAAAGATAGTTTTAGTGACTTACAGATCAATTCGACTCCCATCAACAATTTCTACTACTTTTATCACTCTAAAGACCGTAGGCTCATAAAGCAGTTTGTTCTCAAAGAGAAGGACAAGCGTAATATCATTTGCCAAGTTACGCTTATCAATAAGGGTGAAAAGTTTACTCCAAGACTTGCCTTGTCCGTTAGAGACAAGGCTCTGAACAAGATTCTAGAAAAAGAAACGACAGAGGTTGAAGTTCATAAAATCAGAGGCAGTGTAAATCTCAACGATTGTCATGAGGAGTTTTGGAAGCTAATTTCTTTTTTACGATCAATCCGTAACATTGAAATTCCAGAGGAGAGTTTTTCATTAATGTCTCAAAGTGAGAGCGAGATTGTGAATGCTTTGAAGGGACGAGACGCATCGAGTGTGAGAAATATTATCAAACAACTTTCTTCAGCGGAAGGAATAGTTTTAACGCAGAGTGACATAAATAATCTTCTAAAGAGACGTGAAAAGTTAAAAGAGTTTGAAAATGGACTTATAAACCATGCTTCAGATGAAGCATGGTGGCAAAATTTTTTTGAAGAAAATAAGTGGATTTTTGGATATGGCTTAAATTACCAAATATTGAGGCAAGAGCAGTCACAGCCACACTATGGTGGAGTGAAGGTGGACGGTAAGGGAGGAGAAAGAGGAGATTATTTGACAGCTACTGATGGAGATATGAGCTTTACTGTTTTGGTTGAGATAAAGACACCAGACACCTCTCTCCTTCAAGGATCACAAGAAATCAGAAATGGTGCCTGGAGTTTAGCAAAAGATTTGACTGATGCGCTTTCTCAAATTGAAGCAAACATTCACACATGGGACAAACAAGGGTCTGAGCAACCAGACAATAGAGATAGGTTTGAGGCTCAAAACGTGTTCACTATACAACCAAAAGGAATCATCGTTATCGGAAAGCTGGAAACCCTGCTTGACAGTAGAAGCAAACGTGAGACATTCCAACGATTCAGGAAAAGTATCCATGGAGTAGACATTGTCACTTTTGATGAACTATATAACAGAGCAAAGTTCATCGTTGAAAATGTGGAGGAAAATTGAAGTCTTTACAAACCAACATTTTCATTATATTGTTTGGTCAGCTTCTGGGTTGAACCCTATAAGTTCTCCGTCTACTTGAACCTTTCAGCAGGAGGGCGAAATGCCTATCTACATACCGAAACAAATCGTACCGCTCACGCCCACTGTCGATTCCCCCTTGTTTTTCTTGGCGGGGCCGATCCGTGGTGGCGGTGACTGGCAAGCGTTCATGGCCAAGCAGCTACTGCAACGTGAGCCGTCGGCGCTTGTCGCATGTCCATCCCGGTGGGATGCGTCCCATCCGCTGACCAAGGACTTCCACCAACCTTTTTCGCAAGCCGACAACCGTCAGCTCGTGTGGGAACGCCACTACCTGAAGCAGGCTGGACTCGAACCGAACGTCCCTGGTTGCGTCATCTTCTGGCTGGGTCTGGAGAGCACCAAGCGTCCCCACCCCGGCCCTGAGCCGTACGCCATGGATACGCGCCGTGAGATCGGCAAGTTCACTGCCTATGCGGAGATGATGAACGTCCGCATGGTGGTGGGTGGCCATCGTGACTTTCACGGCCTCGATGTCATCCTGTTCGAGCTCAGCGAAGCCTTCGGCAAACCGTTCCCGTTCTACGAAACGATGTCGGAGGTTGTTGACCAAGCACTTCTCACTGCACGTCAATAGACGAGGAGGCAAACATGATAGACATCAAAGGTGGGTCGAAAGACTCACGAGCCGCTCGCTTGAGCAACTTTACCGATCGTCCTTTCGTCTTTGACGGCGTACAGTGTGCCGGCATTGAGGGGATACTCCAGTCGCTCAAGGAGTTCCATTTTGAAACACAAGTGGAAATCTGTGCAATGTCCGGCAAACCGGCCAAAAGAGCTGGTTCGGAACGAGACGC
This sequence comes from Candidatus Nomurabacteria bacterium, assembly GCA_023898525.1. Lineage (NCBI taxonomy): Bacteria > Candidatus Nomuraibacteriota > Candidatus Nomurabacteria bacterium. The sequence continues at coordinate 84,716 of CP060227.1, read as the reverse complement.
TTGGAAACAAGGACAGATGCTCTGGTGGCGCGGTGTCACCTATGCCCGCAACTCGCGGGAGTATCAGGAACTGATCACCAGAATCTACGATGCCGTGTACGAACAGGACCCAACTTTCAAGGAGGACCTGCTTGCTGTCGGCAACGAAGACATCTGTCACTCGATTGGTAATCCTGACCAACGAGACACAGTTCTTACCGAAGTCGAGATGATACATCAGTTGAACCGACTTCGTATCCGTGCACAACGGAACTGAACCGGTGTTTCTGCACTCATCCGCCTTCCCCTCGGGGTGGGCGGTTTTATTTTGGGAGCAAGGAGCGAAGCTCCAATGTTCGCGTATTGGGTGGGCGGGACAAGCACATACAGATTTGCTTGCGCCTCAGCGCAAACAGCTTTGAAAACCACGAACTCAACCGAAGTCACCAAGCTCACACACGGAAGCACCGCAGCAGCTCGCGCGAACAGAGTGAGCGAGCTGTGCGGAGGTGCTAGGGTGTAGTGAGCGAACTCTAGAATTACCACGCGGGTTGGCTACGGGAGCGCGCCTCGCACGCCGCGAGTACGGAGAAAAGCGAAGTGGAAGACTCTCAAATAAATGGAGACTGAAACGGAGCCTTTTGGAGGACGAAGCGGCGATCCCAAAACAAAGAAATATCCTTTCCATTTTCTGTCGGCTCCTCCCCAGACCCCTCCACCGAAAATTTGATTGTAAGGATATTTCTTTGGTTTTGGGGGCCGAGCTGGCGAGGCCGCGAGGCGCGCACAGCATCACCATGTGCCCCAATGCGTACGTTGAGGTACAAAGCCACCACGCGCTCCGCGCGTTGTAGTTATGGTCTTTCCTCGAAATGGGTTCGAGCAAAGGCTAGTATGTCATCACAGCATATTTTCTCAGCAAAAAGCACCGTTTAGGTGCTTTTTGCTTTTGAAAATAGCTGTGATCCCACGAGCAAAGTGCCTGCGCACTTTGCGTGGGAATCGAACCAGCGGAGCTATGTTTTATGCGCCTTTCCTAGCGCAGAAAACAAGCGAGCTGCGTCCAGAAGTTCTTATGAGCGTCAGCGAATTAGAAACTGCGGGATCATTCCCCGTGGCACTAAGTGATTCGTGACCACAAATATTTTCACCCAAAATCATAGCTTTGAGCAAAGTACGTTGGTGACCGTCAGGATCATTCCGTGTAGGGTCATGGTTTGACAAATATAATTTTTCTCGTATTGTTCTATTAGACCACTATTTTAACGTATGTTCACTTTTAAAAGTTTGATGTAATCAACCTAGGAGAGAGAAATGTGTACTGAACCACAGGAACCCGAAGTGGGTGAACTAGAAATCAGTTTACGGAAAAAACTATTGCAAATTACAACCACAGAAGAAGCTTATAATCTTTGGTGTCAATCTGATGCAGGCTACGAGGATCTAGATGAACTTTTGTGGAATAAAATGTTAGAGCTGGCAGTAAATCATGATGATCTTTTTATAATATTCAACAATCTCGTAATTCATTATGAGGGTGAAGAGATTAAGCGGCGAAACTTCATCAGAAAAATCTTTGATAGAGCCGACGAGTTCGATTGTGAAATTATAGATTCGTGGGATAAAAGTTAAATTATTTAGTTAGGGCGTAGGTTTTACATCCTTATTTCAAAAATTGTCTTTCGTCTAGCATAAACAACAACCTAAAAGGTCGTTAAGAATTTTTCTTTCGACCTTTTTTGATTAAAATTTACAACTTTCTTACATCCTGGTTTTAAATCGTACTACGTAGAACCACAACATTTTCCTTAAAAATAACGAACGTATCCCCATTACTCCTGATCGTATCCTCATTACTCCCTGATTTAGCGGGACAAAAGAGTAGTTATATGTTGTAATTGTTTTATGACTACAGGTGATAGTTTGATAACCATTGCAATAATTGGAGGTCTGATTTATGGAATCAGGTTAATTCACAACAAGAAAAAGTGGAAATTAGTTGGTAAAATTCTAGGTGGGCTTATATTGCTTGGACTCTTGATAGGGGGAGGAGTTTATGCGTATCAAACCTATTCAGAAAGACCTAAGGAGGTAACCGAGCTGGCTGGGATATCACTTGGTATGAAAAAGGTTGACGTAACTTTAATAAAGGGACAACCATCTGATGAAATAGAATTTGAGGGTGGATCTTCACTCAATTACAAGGATTATTCATCATTTTTAATGGTTAATTGGAATACTGCAGAAGGAGTGTACAGAATTTGTAGCAGCAAGTATTCAGACGAAATATTTGGCCTAGGAAAGTACAACAGTTACAACGATGTGGTAAAGAAACTTGGACAACCTGCTGAAAAAAGCATAAATACCGAAGGTACGAGGATGATAGCCAACTACCCAGACTACAATGTCGCATTTGGAGTAAATGCGGGAGAAGTTGACATGGCCTGTGTAACCTCAAGGCTAATAACATTTATTGAGGAGTACAACGGGCAGTAAAGCCGCCCTTACCCCGCCCTTCACACCGCTCACAAGCTCGCGGCATGAAATTTCACAGGCAGGCGCGATCTGGCACCCGTAGCACAATGAACAGGTGCAAATCGCTCACCATTAAGTTTAATCATTAGTATTTCTCCTTGTGTTTGATTTAAAGGAAGATTGGAGGTTTGTTAAAGATCTCCTGTCCGACGTCAAAGGTAGCAGAAAAGAGGAATTGAGACAAGGTCGTTAGAGAAGCGTCTCTGGACAGCCTTCAAAAAAAGCCACCCTAAGCAATATTTTGCTTAGGGTGTTTTGCTAAAAAACTTATTTATTTTATGCTACGAGCTTCCAGCTCATATTTTTTCCAGCTCTAAACGGTATTAGCACATTACCTTGTGTGTATGGGATGCTTTTGGGAATCTGCCAAGTCTCCTTTCGTAAAGTGATGGTGTCAGTATTCCTCGGTAAGCCGTAAAAGTCAGCGCCGTGAAAGCTGGCAAAAGACTCTAGTTTATCTAGGGCTCCAGCTTGTTCAAATGCTTCAGCGTAGAGCTCAAGGGCAGCGTGAGCGGTAAATATACCGGCGCAGCCGCAAGCGTTTTCTTTCATGCTTCTTGCATGTGGGGCTGAGTCGGTACCTAGAAAAAACTTAGGATTACCAGAAATGGCAGTGCCCACTAAAGCTTCACGATCTTCTTCAGACTTTAAAATCGGAAGGCAATAATTGTGTGGCTGAATACCACCTCTAAATATTGCATTACGATTTTCAAGTAAGTGGTGAGCGGTAATGGTGGCAGCTATTCCTTCTCTGCTGCTCATTACAAAATCAACTGCCTCGCGAGTGGTGATGTGCTCCAAGACGATTTTTAGTCCTTCGTATTCATCAACCAGTTCTGATAAAACATTTTCAATAAAATAGGGTTCTCGATCAAAAATGTCCAGCTCATTACCATGTTTGTCCACCAGCGATTCCCCGTGGAGCAATAATGGCAACTCGCACTCTTGCATAGCCTCGAAAACCTCATGACGTCTCCAGATGTCAGTAACACCATCGCCTGAATTTGTAGTGACTCCTGCCGGATAGAGTTTAGCACCTAGAATACATGGTGACTTAGCTGCCTCCATAATGTCTTTTGGAGTGGTGTCATCTGTAAGGTAGATCGTCATGAGAGGGTCAAATGACAATCCTACTGGTGTAGTTCTGACTATACGTTGTCTGTAGTCGAGAGCCATCTGCACATTCACTATCGGCGGCTTAAGGTTCGGCATTATTATAGCTCGAGCAAATTGCCTAGCACTGTATGGTAATACTGTCTGTATTGCCGATCCGTCACGTACGTGTAGATGCCAGTCGTCTGGCTTTGTAATTGTGATTTCTGTCTTCACTTTTTTCTCCTTTTTGAATTAAAGTAAGAAGTTCATGTCAATATGCTACAAGGATTTTGATTCCTATCCCACGGCAACCTTACCAGAAAGCTACCCACTAGACAAGATGTCTGCCTTATTGTTTATATGTGATTTTACAAATACACAATTAAATAGTAATTTTAAAAATAGATTTGTTTGTAAGGAGAATATAACAGATGAAACTTTACCCTTTAATAGCTATAGCTCTTATGGCTACAATTAGTTTTTCTTATGGGTTTTATTTAGTTGGCTTTATCTTTCTAGTGTGGTTGATTTTTTGCGTTGGGCTGATCTTTTATTTAGGTAGCGTACTAGCACTGTTTATAAATATGCCCACTTATTGGCAGAATATGTCAGAGACTATGGAGATTGCTAAAAAAAGTGGTTACAGCGTAGACGACAGAAAAAGGGCATCGGTATCAAGAATCTTTTTTGTTATCACTAAATTAAATCTGTTCTTTGAAGTATCAGTTAACGAAAAAGTGGTTTCAGATTTTGAAAATGTGCTTAACGTTAAGGTTGATAGTTTCAAAACTGTTCAGGAGAAAGCTATTTACTATTTCACAGAAGTTAATAAGGAAAATCCCGAGTTATTGCTGTATATAGTAAATGCTATCAAGGTTAGAAAGCGGATCGGTCTTGGATCTAGAACTAAAGAAGGTGTTAGAGATGAAGCTTTGAATTAAAATATTTATAGTAAATTATAAGAACCACTGTAGACAGATTTGCCTTCAGTGGTTTTGTGTTGTAATTCTAGGAAGAGAATTTAAATATTCACTTGGACTCATGTGATTAAAATATGCCGCTAAAAAATACTCCAATCGCTTCCCTGTTTTGGATTAGTAGAGCGATAAGGATAGAGACAGCGAGACCAAAGAGTAGTCGCAAAACATCTTTTCCGACGATTGGAAAGACATCACTAAATTTGTAGTCTTTTATCCAAGTGGACATGGCTAGCTCGCGACCACTTAAAAGTCCAATGAAGACCCAGGTAGTAGACATTGGTATACTGTTCCATTCTTTAAATACGATAAGGATTAAGGCGTACACAAAATCAATGATGGTGGCGCTACGTATATACCTGGTGTTTTTCTTTTCCAGTACGATGTGCTGGATCTTCCCTCCTCGATTCCAAAAGATATACGCTAACCCAGCTACAAAAATAAAGATGACCAGAAGAAATTGTGGTAATGTCAGCTCTCTTGGTAGAAACACAGCAACGTTGGCCATGTCGTGAGAGAGCCAGGTGTACCAAAGAAAACCGGTGGCAGACCATTGCAATACTCGCCAGAGTGCACGGCGGTTTTCCGGTACTGGGTTATTGGCGTTGTCCCACTTAAATATAATTACCCAAAGCACGTAAGCAGTGACGGCAGCGATACCATAACCAAGGGCTGACTTGGTCAGAATACTTGAAAAGACTATCGATGATGCAAAGGCACTTAAAACTAGCAGTGAGGTAGAGACCGGTATACCGAATCTAGTCAACAAAACTAGCGCCAAAGGCGCTAGAGCGTGGTACCACTGTATTTCTACAAAGGGAATTTTTTCGAGTCTACCTGAAGCTATGTCTCCCCCGCTGGTGAAATAGCTGATTGATAAGGTAGCAATGAGTATAAGTGAGGTAAAACCCCACAGATAGTACCATTTGGTTTTTTGGTTGGAGGCTATGAAAGTACCGAGTGTTTGTACACTATCGTTTGCGATAACTGAATACGCCGCCAGAAGAAAACCGATGAGCATCCAGATTACGGTAAGTTCACCACCGAACATGAAACTATTCTATCTTATGATGCGAAGTGCAGCAACTTCACTGCTTAAGTTTGTTGTTGTGGGGCGCTTTGCTTCTTTAGATATCCCATAACTCCATTGATGATAATCAGTGCCACAATAAAGAGAGTTAGGTAGATTAGTATATAAGTAAGAATTGGCAGATTTACCAATCCAGCGGCGGTTAAGGCAAAAATCAGACCTAAACTGTACCAAGCTGAGGCCTGAATAGCAGGGCCGAAAGTGCTTGGCATCATGTGTAGTGTCATCAAAATAGCGTTTAAATAAAGTATAGCTATAATTAGAATCTGACTTAGTACATATCCGTTAAAATAGTCAGTACCGTATTGTGAAAAACCGGCATATATAAGGATGGCTGTGGTGATGAGGAGTACTACCATGGACACTCGTAACACGATATAGGTTACTCCCATAAAGTTTCTCTCCTTTTCGTCGATAACACCATCTTTGATGGCAGTGAAGAAATTTAAAACGGCTAAAGTTGATGATCCTACGCCGAGACTAACGCCCATGCTTTGTATAATCAATGTAATTAAAATTAATATTTCCATAATATATAAAGTATATCAGCTTTTTGACACCAAAATACAGTATTATCTGCATATCTTTCTTATGATATAATTTTTTTATTGAATACTTTAAGTATTATTTAGAAATTAGCCATACTAAACGTGTCATTCGATCACCTAAAAACTATTTACCGAGATTACGATATTAGAGGTAAGTATCCGGAGGAAATTAATGAGAAGGAAGTAAAAAAAATTGCCAAAGCGCTGACCAAACATTTTGATGTAAAAAAAGTAGCGGTTGGATATGATGTTAGACCATCAGCAGAAAGTTTGTTTGATGCCATTGCCAGTGGTTTTAATGAAAGCGGTGTAGATGTGGTAAATATCGGTCTGTGTACTACTCCTATGTCCTATCACATGTGTGGGTCTAGTGATGTAGATATGACTGTTATGATTACCGCTTCTCACATGCCTTCAGATTACAATGGCTTAAAGATTACTATTGAAGACTCAAAGCCGGTGACTAGTGATGTTTTGAAAACAATTCGGGATATTGTGGGTAATCACACCTTTTCAGAGGAAGTTCAGCATGGAAATGTTATTAATCATTCCATGCAGGAAGATTGGATTAAAAAATTTAAGGTAAAGCATGATTTAACAAATTCAAATATTTCAATTGTTATTGATCCGGCAAATCTAATTGGTATATTAGAAATAGATACTTTTAAAGCCTTTGAGCCAGACATAAAAGTACATACTATTTTTGATGATTTTGATCACACTGCTCCAAATCACGAAGCTAACCCAATTAAACATGAAACTTTAGTTCATTTAGGAAGAGAGGTGGTTGATAAAAAGGCTCATCTCGGTGTGGCTTTTGATGGAGATGCGGATAGGCTTGGCTTTGTGGATGAAACAGGAACCCCTATTGCTAGTGATATTATTGGTGCTTTATTGGCCCGCTATATTTTAGGTAAAAACGAAGGTGGTGTAGTGGTCTGTGATATCAGGTCATCCAAAGCTGTTGTCGAAGAAATTGAACGACTGGGAGGTAGAGCGGTTCGTGAAAAAGTTGGTCACACCAATATTAGAGGCAGGATGCGTGAAGAGGATGCTGTACTGGGAATTGAGCTTTCAGGTCACTTTTTCTTTAAAGAATCTTATTTTTCTGAAGGTGGCCCGTTGGCAGCTTTTATTATCATGGAATTAATTAACAGAGAGAAAAAAACCCTCAGTCAATTGGTTGCCGAGGTGAAGAATTATTATCATTCAGGCGAGATCAACAGCACTGTCACCAGAGAAGCGGCTGACATCTACAAAGATCTTGAAGAGTATTTTGAAGACATGAAGGTTAATAAACTTGATGGCCTTACTCTAGAAGCAGATGATTGGTGGTGTAATGTTCGACCCTCTGCTAACGATCCAGTCATGCGGCTAAATCTAGAGGCTAATACAGAAGAGTTAATGAAAGAAATGAGAGACAAGGCTTTGGAGATAATTAGAGCAAGTTAATTATACTTTCAAGTTCCTGTGCTGTGTGGACCCTAGCGGACTGATCCTGACTGTCACCAAATTATTTTGTTTCGTTGCCTCACAAAATAACTGGTGCAGCGGGACACACCTCATTCGTTCGTAAACTCACATCATTCCGGCGGTTCGAGTCCGCTCGCAAGCAAAGTAGTTTGCTTGCTTAGGGTTCACTCGTTCACTTTGTTCTCTCGTGGACCCTAGCGGACTCGAACCGCTCGCCTCATCCATGCCATGGATGCGCTCTACCAGATGAGCTAAGGGCCCTGACGGCTGATATATTAGCATGAAAAGGAATTGAATAAAATACATAATACTAGTTTCAGGGAGTATCATTTAGCTTGTGACTCAAAAAGCACTAGAAGTAACCTAGTGCTTTTTGTGTACTTTCCTCTTGTTTATAGGCTTTAAGCGTCCCAGCTAAATCCATTTCCAAAGTGTCCGTGTTTTGCTGTCTGTTCAAATTTTGGCGACTTTAAATCCAGTGTTTTGATGATAGCTTGCGGTTTTAAGTCATAGCCTTTTACTTCTTCCTGTACACCGTCTATAGTAACTACTGCCATTACCGGCTCTGCTACACCAATGGCATAAGCTAAGTGTACATATACTTCAGAAGCCTTTCTTTCTTTTAAATAGTCTACAGCTATTCTTCTTGCCATATAAGCCCCACTTCGGTCTACCTTGGTGGCGTCTTTACCGGAAAAACATCCGCCACCGAGTGGAATATTTGGTCCGTAGTTGTCTACTGCGAGTTTTCTACCAGTTAGTCCGGTGTCGGCTGCAAATCCACCAACGGTCCAGCGCCCGTTTGGATTTCTCATCCAGATGTCCTTTAGACCGGTAACTTTTTCATGTAAGTGTGGAGTAATTTCTTCTTCTATCACTTTTTCTAGCTCTGTATCATCATAATCACAGTGTTCACAAACTGATGTTAGAACTTTTACTACTTTTCCATCCTGTACTGTTACCTGGGCTTTACCGTCTCTTGGGCCCATAGCTTTGGTAAGCTTTCTCGCTAATACTAGCTCTAGTGGTAATGATTCTGAGGTTTCGCTTGTAGCGTAACCGACCATTATTCCTTGGTCCCCTGCCCCCTCAGCATCAACACCACTGCCTATTTCAGGGCTTTGTTCTACTACATTGATAGTGACTCCAATTTGTTCTTTGTAGCCAAGATCCTTGTATACTCTAGTGGCTACGTCACGCATATTTACATGCGCTTTGGTTGTGAGTTCACCGCAGATAGTAATAAGTCCATGTCCTCCCAAGACTTCAATCGCTGCCCTGGTATTAGGATCTTCCTTTAGACAAGCATCTAGTATAGCGTCGCTTATTTGGTCGCATATCTTATCTGGATGTGAAGGAGTTACTGATTCGGCGGTTTTCATTAAGGTGCTCATATTTTAAAAATTAATTATAAAAACAATCTCTAACGGAAGAGATTGTTTTTATAAACATGAATCTTCCCCTAGTTGGGTTGGATGTAGCACTTAACTTTTTCAAGCAAGTTGCTGGACGACTTAGCGGGCCAAAACCCTATCCGTCTCTCTTGATTCGCTATGAGATTGTTAGTGATATTATAACATATTCATTCAGGTAAACTGTATTGTAAATTAATCAATTAAATCTAAAAGCAGTGGAAATTCTTTGTAAGGTTGGTTATATGTTGATGATCACATATGTCCTTGGTCTTTCATTAAAATAAATTTACCATCTAAATGTTCTGATAATTCCATACCTACTTTATCATCACAGCCCCATGGATCATTATCTGAGTTAAGTACAATAAAATTACTACAATTGTTTTTAATAATGTCCCAGTCGTATGAATTTCTAACCATCAGCTTTGAGTTACCCCCCCAATTGATTTAAAGAAACCACTAATCATAATAGATGTGGCAATTCTACTGCTTATTTCCTGAAGTATTCCTAGTATAAGCGGTACCCCTGATGAGTGTCCAACTAAAACAGTCTCTGTACTCAGTTGGCAATTTTTTAGTACATAGGACAGCTGCTCTTCGAGTTTAGGTAGCTCAGAGTTGGGTAATTGAGGTATTTGAACTCTGTGTCCTGCTCTTTCAAGTTGAGATTTTAAATATGGGTGCCAGTATGAATCTGGAGTGCTACCGGTACCATGTAGTATAATTATCTCTTTCATGTATCTCTAATTGTAACAAACTGTAGTAGAGAGGATTCGATTCTTACAGAATCTGTGCAGTGTTTGGGTATAGAAACCTTCTAGCTTATTTCGTGGTCACAAGTTACTAAGCATAATAATTCACCACAAGGGTACTTCTTATTTTCTAATTCGCCAGCTAATAAGAAAATAAAGTCGCGCACGCTCTTATTCTGCTAAGTACTCGCGACCCCGGCTCGACCGTTTTTCTGCCTAGGAAGGACAGAAAAACATGTCTCCGCCTTCCACCGCTAAAAAACAGCACGCAGGTGCTGTTTTTCTTTACGCGGTGGACCCGAGAGGATTCGAACCCCCGGCCTCCTCAGTGCAAATGAGGCGCTCTAGCCAACTGAGCTACGGGCCCATAAAATTGCTCTCTTAAAAGAGTGACACTATAATACGAATTTGAGTCCCTTAAGTCAAGTCTAATTACTTTGGAGTATCCAAGGTTTAGCTGGGTCGCTGCTTGTAAAACCTGTTATGTCCAAGGACTCTTGTTTCCAGCGAATTAGAGTAGAGGCAGGTAAGCTAAGAGATAGGTTTACCCCGTCAGTTGTTAGTGTGTGAACGGTCTCGTTACTAATATCATAAATAGCACCTATACAGTAGTTGCCTTCAGTGTTTTGTTGCTCGCAGAAGAAAAGGTATGAGTTGTTATCTGAGAGAGTCCAACTAAGGTTATTGTAGTGTAATCTGGTCTCTGGCTTTATCAGAGTGGTTGCTAGTATGGGGTTTTGCGTCAAAATAATATCTTTATCACCCTTTTTTATTATCAGACTACCATTTTCATAAGTAATCGCTATAGGTATTGGGGTTAATTTTGGTTCTTTGTAAACATCGGCAGCACTAACTTCAGCTACGTTAGCTAGATTTGTAGTGGCAGTATCGGTTGGGTTATTTATACCAAACAGAATAAAAGCGGTAACGAAACCTATTACGTATGAGGTGGCGATAATCGCTACCCGTTCGTTTCTGGTGCCTTCCATATTCATATAATTATATAGCAGTTATCTAGCTAGATATAGTAATTTACTCACAGATACTAGAAGTTTGGACCAAATGTTCTACCAGTTGGTCAAATGTCATTCCTACCGCCTCGGCTGCCTTGGGGTACAGTGAAGATTTTGTCAGTCCGGGCAACGTGTTTACTTCCAGGAAGTAAACCTTGCCGTCTCGAACTATAAAGTCACTTCGTGAATATTGACGTAGATTGAGTGTCTTATGAACAAGCTGGGTGACTTCAGAGAGTAGCTCGCGTTCTTCAAATGAGAATCTAGCGGGACAAATTACTTCGGTAGGTTTAGAATATTTAGCCTCGTTGCTAAAGAATTGTGTGTCTGGCTGCAAGGCTATTTCAATGGCTGGAAAACTATAGATATCCTCTCCGCGATAATTTTCAAGTATAGCACTGGTTGCTTCTTTTCCGCGGACAAGCTCTTCGACCAGAATGCTATCGAATGTAGATAAGCTATCCAAAACAGCTTGTTTTAACGGTTGACCGGCATGGACAAGCTGAACACCAATTGATGATCCATTGCTGAGAGGTTTAATAATGTACTCGGGACCAAATTCAACTTCTACGCTAGAAATTATGTCATCAATATTTTGAATGTCTGTCCTCTTGAGGTTTACGTGTTTGGGCATTAGAACACCATAGCGCATTAGCGTTTCTTTCGTTAGTAGTTTATTGAAAGCAATAGCTGATGCTAAAGGCCCGCTACCATTGTATGGTATACGTAGACGTCTTAGTATTCTTTGGACTTCTCCGTCTTCGGCATAAGTTCCGTGCAAAGCAATGAAAACAGTATCAATACCTTCCAGTGCAATTTCTGGAGTAACCGTCTTACCTTCTCGAAGCCAGTCTCCGTCCCTAGAAATAACTATATCGACAACTCGGTAAACTTGGCTTCTTAAAGAATCTAAAACAGCCATGCCGGTATTCATCGACACAGAATATTCTGAACTTGGTCCACCTCTAATGACGGCTACAAATTGTTGTAACATGACTACAATTATATATTATTAATGTGAAATTAGTAACATTAAAGTTCCTGCAGTTCGCCAAGGACAGTAACGCGAGTGGTGGCAGTATAGGTAGAGACTGAGTTAGAGCAGGTCATAGTAAAGATTTGTGTGTTAAGCAGTGGCGGCGAAGTTATTGTGCCTTCCTTTCGATTCGTGCTTGAATTCAAAGTACCGTCTGTAGATGGGTTAATCGTTTGCGAAAAGCCACTTGGCCCGGTTAATACACAACTGATATCAATATTTTCCAGACCCCAGTTTATATCTGCGGTACCCTCTTTGCGAATAATTTTTGGCACAGCTTCTAGGAAGATTTGGGGGTCGATGTCAGTTAGCTCTCCTGTTGAGTTGCTATTACCGGTCGCGTTGTCCTCAAGCGAACCTGGGCTAAGTAAATTGACGGTTATTGTTTCAGTTCTGATATCTACACAGTCTGGATCATCAACTAAATTACAAGGAAATTGATCATCGTAATTAGCTGTAACTTCAATTTTGATTGTTCCCTCTGGTACATTAGTGAAATTTATACGTTTAAGTGACCATCCATCATAAGTCGACGCTGTAGTATCTTTTAATGTAGCGATTGAACCTGTGACTGTTTGATCAAAGGTACCATTGTCACCAAAATCAATTTTGGCTATGTAGTTAACGCTTCTTACATTAGAATTTGGATAAACTTTATTTCCGGTGTACCTGTTCCCTGTAGTTGGATCATATGTCTGGTCAATTACAGCTAGATTTACACCTGCTTTAGCGTAAACTCCAGCGTTGTAATCGGCAGCATTCACATAAACCTGACCGAGACTTATATCATCACTGTTACTAAGCGGTACTTTGTTATGCTCAAAAATATAGTTAGTTGCAGTTGCCACACCTTCTCCAAAGGCAGCAGTTTTTAAACCGCCTGTGGTAGTGTGACCCCAACCAAAATAATTGTAAGCAAAGACTTTGTAGTAAATGTATGTATCATACGGCATAGTGGTAATTTCTCTGCTTAGATTGGTGCTACTGTTATTTGGATCATTAAACCAACTTATACCAGTACCTGCTTGATTTTCGCAGATTACCCCATCACCAAGATCGTAGATGTTAAGTAATCCGTTATTGTTAGTATCGTAAGCGGTTAAGTCGTTTAGGGTATCAATTTTAGCTTGATCGGTTGACCAACATGGATAAGCACTTATTAAGCTAACTGGGTTACTGAACTTATTTGTTACGTTTGTATTTATTCTAGCAAAATCTGACACTACTCCACTGTAGGCTGGGTTTGCAAAAACAATAGTTGGAATGGTTAAGCTATTTGGAATGGTGTAGGTTACATGTGAGCTTTCAACACTATTTCCGGCGCGATCTACTGCCACAGTGTAATATTCATAATCTCGACCGATAACCATGTTATTTAGGCTAACTACGTTGTTAAGGTTTGGCGTAGGATTAGGTAGACCTAGGTATGGAACAGAAATTATCGAGTTGTCAGTCATATCTTTTACAAAGAGAGTGACTGAATCTAGGCCAGACAATGTATCGGTTACCTCAAGTCTTAACTGGAGGTCTGCTAGAGTAGGATCTGATGAATTAATTGACGTCACTGAAAATGCATCTATATTTGAAATGGGTGCTAAGGTGTCTACCACAAAATATTCAGCATTCGGAACTGATGAAGCAGGGATGTTGGAAAAGGTCCAGTTCATTGCTGGTGGGGTATTTTTGTAAGTTGTATTACTATTATTCTGCTCTACATTGAAACTCCAGAGGTAGTGACCATTACCAAGCGCGTTGCTGCCAGTCAGTTGATAGACAAGACTACTACCTGCCCCAGCAGGGGTACTAAGTAAACTTTCAATTTCAGTTAATGAGGTTGGAGTGTCCTGTTTCTTTATATAGAATTTCACTTTGCGGACGTCACCGTTTCCGAACAGTGTACTAAGTGTGTTTAAGTTTATTGAAAGCTCTTGTGAAGCGGTTGATGCGAAGAAACCTTGTGACACAGGAACTGACTCAATGTCTGGTGCCGACGGACTGGGTGCCTTTGGTCTTAATTCAACGTATCCTATAAAGCTATGGCCTTTTATGGAACTATTTTGAGCGCTTGTTTCAAAAATAGTGGGCCCTTTGTAGGCAAAGTAGTTAGAATTCTCTACTACACCAACTTGGATACCTTCAGTGTCTGGATTATAACAAATACGATCTGATTGTTTTTCTCCGCTATATGTATTAGTAAACTTGATAGATTCGTCTGCTTTGTATCTGACTGTTACTGACCAACTGCCTATTGGAGCCGATATGGTATTTCTTGTACCAGGTTTAACTAAGTTTATTTGAACTGAGACTTGGTTGACAGGATCGCTACAGTTGCTCAAGTTGTCATCTGCGTAATCAGCCTTGGTGGCAAACCATCCGTAAGCACCAGCTGCAAGTGCTTTGGAGTGACCCATAAAGAAAGTGATGATGAGTATGAGTAAAATAATTATCGTTTTTCTTGATGGTGTGAGAATATTTAGTGTCATATCAAATTTAGTTAATTTCAAAGGTACCTACTAATGCAATGGATGTAGCTTTTAGATGTGATGTACCAGCGTAACCGGTTCCGGTGGCAATTATCTTATCCCCTATTCTGAGCTGTGCAAACGGCATCTGTTTGCCGTTGATAGTGACAGAGGTATTGGAGGTATTCCAGACTGAAGCCAGTCCCGATCCATTAGACTGTACAAGGGTGAGCTGTCCACTTTCGGGGTTTATAGCATTTATATCACCTGTAAATGCCATTTCAATCGTTTCTCCAGTTGAGGAGAGTTTTTTAAAGGTGTCCTCATCGTAAGTGGCGTAAGCAAGGCTGTATTTACTCGGCGCGACTTTTTCAGTGGTATATATTACTGTTCCATCCGCCTTGATTTCTTGTACTTTTTTTACTTCCACTAAGCCGTCTGACGTCTGCGGCTTTACTTGGATTGTGGCAGATTGTGTGATGCTAGACTCGTCTATAATTATATTGTTTCGGATCAGGGCCGGTTCCAGCTCTATATCCTCATTATTCGTGCTGTTGGTGGGTGTGATACGTATTGGGTTTGCTTGTCTTAACGCAAGCTTTTCGTTTTCAACTTCTTCTGGTGTTAAAAGTTGAATTTCTGGAATAGTAAATGGTTCATCGTATTGAACTATGTGTGGTTCTCTGGTTTCTTTGTACATTAATACGCTCACAACTAGCATTAGAATTCCCAAAAGCGAATACGTCAAAAACATTAAAATAGTGTTTTCTTTTTTTTCTGGCTCCATAAAATGATACGTTTTAAAATAACTTATCAATATAATAACAAGTAAAAGTCAATGTTGGACTAACTACTTGTTTATAAGTACGAATATTACTTACTATTTGGTAACCAAGAAGTGTAAATTATTTAAGTAGAGATAAACGAGCTTTCCTTCGATGAAAGCTAATAGCAAAACGGTGAGCTTCGGCGTTAGCAAGAAGAATGTCAAATTTGTGTGTTTTTAATATCTTGTCGCTGGCTATAATCCTGTCTACCTTATGTTGATCATTTTTTACAACTGCCACTACTGGTATTGTTAAATTAAGAGTTTTTAAAACTCGTTCAGCTACCCTTTTTTGGACGATGTTACCGTCAACTACAATTATTTGTGGTAGCGGCCATTCTGAATGATTTAGCCTTCGAGTTAGTGTTTCTTTAAGAGCCTCTGGGTCATTGGCTTTAGTTACTGTCTTTATTTTGAATTTACGATATTCACTTTTCCTTGTCTCGCCATTTTCTATGACAGTCATTACGGCCACCATATCTTTACTGGCGTGGTGTGCAACATCGTAAGCCTCAATTCTCTGTTTGGTGTCGTCCTTGTAGGTTCGGTAATCATCTTTTACAAGAGCAATATCCTGAATATGCTTCAAAGCGAAGATCTTCTTTTTGGTATAGTTCGCTTCTTCGAATTTCTCTTTCTTGGCTAATTGCATCATTTCTTTCTCCAATTCTTTTATGATTTGCTCTTTCTGACCCGAGAAAAAAAGAGCTAATTGGTGTATATTTCTTTTGTACGTCTTAATGTCAGTTTCTTTCGGGTAGAGTCCAATTTGTCGATTGAAATCTATAATGCCGCGGGCCAATTTGCTTTTGGACCGCTCTACTGATTTTTTTGTATCGTAGAACTTGAATAATTTTCTAGTAATTTTCAGTGCCTCTTTAAGGAGGCTGGCGCTAATAAAAGGTCCGAAGGTATACTGGAGCTGATCCTCGGTATATTTTTCACTTAGATCTTTACCTCTCACAACCAAAACTCTGGGCCAAGTTTCTTTGGTAATTATTAAGTGGTTGTAGCTTTTGTCGTCCTTGGTGCGAGTGTTGTAGAGTGGTTTGTGAGTGCGGATTAGATTGGTTTCTAGTATTAGTGCTTCTATGACACTATCCGTAACTGTAAATTCAACTTGTAGTGCCTCTTTTACCATTTTAGCTATTAGTTCTGACCGTTTTTCCGTTAGATCATTCGTGAAATAGCTTTTTACCCGCTGTTTGATGGATGTAGCTTTTCCAATGTAAAGTATTTCTTTCTTTCTTCCAATAAAAAAGTACACACCAGGACTATCCGGTAATTTACTTAGGTTAAGATCTGCCTTGGTCATGTTTATAGTATTTTTTTGAGGTAGTGGCCAGTGTGTGACTTGGGGTTTTCTGCTATCTCCTCCGGAGTACCTTTAGCAACCAAGTCACCTCCGTTTTCTCCACCCTCCGGTCCGATGTCAATAATGTAATCAGCTGATTTAACTAAATCAAGATTATGTTCAATCACCATAACGGTGTTACCGTGATTCACTAGTTGTTGGAGTATTTCAATTAGCTTTCTGACATCCTCATAATGGAGCCCCACAGTTGGCTCGTCTAGTAGATAAATGGTTTTTTGAGTGTGCGGCTTATAGAGCTCCGAAGCGATTTTGACTCGCTGCGCTTCTCCACCTGATAAGGTTGTGGCACTTTGACCTAACTCTAAGTAGCCAAGACCAACTTCAATTAAGGTTCTGAGACGTTCAGCGATGGCGGGTACGTCGTTGAAAAATTGATAACCATCTTCAACGGTCATGTGTAAGACTTCGTTAATGTTGCGACCTTTGTAAGTGACCTCCAAAGTTTCTTTAGTGAAGCGTTTACCGTCACAGATATCGCAAGTCACATAAACAGTTGGTAAAAAGTGCATCTCTACAGCCACTTGCCCGTTGCCTTGACAGGCTTCACAACGCCCACCCTTAACGTTGAAGCTAAAGCGGCCAGGTTTCCAGCCTCTAGCCCTAGCTTCGCTAGTGGCGGCAAACATATCGCGAATGTGAGTAAAGGCACCGGTATAGGTAGCCGGGTTACTGCGTGGTGTTCTGCCAATTGGCGATTGGTCAATTAGACATGATCGGCCAAGATACTCAGTGCCGGTAAAGGTCTTACAGTTGTAAGTGTGTGGAGTGCGGTACCTCTTTTCTAGACGTGACTTTAGATTTTTGTCTACTATTTCATACATGAAGGTTGACTTACCTGAGCCGGAAACTCCGGTTACACAGATAAGCTTACCGAGTGGTATGTCTACGTTAAGATTTTTTATATTAAATGCCTTTCCACCACGGATTTTGATGGCACCTTTCTCACTCGTACGTCTGTCAGGTACTGTAATTTTCTTTGTACCGCGCAAGTAGTCTAGAGTAACAGATTTGGATTTATTGTCTGGTGCATTTAGAAGTGTGTCTAGATAGTCCGATACTATCACTTCCCCACCATGCACCCCAGCCTTTGGGCCGATATCGACCAGATAATCTGAAGCATGAATCGTGTCTTCATCATGTTCAACCACAATAATCGTATTACCGAGATCTCTAAGTTCGGTTAGGGTCCTAATCAGTCGGTCATTATCGCGTTGATGTAGTCCA
Source organism: Candidatus Nomurabacteria bacterium (assembly GCA_023898525.1). Lineage (NCBI taxonomy): Bacteria > Candidatus Nomuraibacteriota > Candidatus Nomurabacteria bacterium. The sequence continues at coordinate 66,916 of CP060227.1, read as the reverse complement.
ATAGTCGGTTCGTCCAGTACGTACAAAGCTCCAACTAAACCAGACCCTAACTGCGAAGCTAGGCGGATTCGCTGCGCTTCTCCACCAGATAAGGTGTTGGCTCGTCTATCCAGAGTAAGATATTCAATACCAACATTATTCATGAAGTCGAGGCGTTGTATAATCTCTCGAAGGGCCGGCCAGGCGATATCTTGTTGTTTTTTAGTAAGCTCTAATCTGTTAATGAAATCTGTAGCTTGCTTAATAGTCATTTGGGTGAAAGAGACGATATTAATACCGAGATCTTTTTTACCATCTCCACCAAGATATACACGTAAGGCTTCCGGCCTAAGTCTAGCCCCTTTACAGGTTGGACAGGTGTCACTTTGAAATATACCAACTACACCCAGACCATTACATTCAGAACAGGCACCATAAGGTGAGTTAAATGAAAAAAGTCTCGGTTCTACTTCGGGAAATGAAGACCCGTCAATTGGGCAAATAAATTTTGCTGATAGGGTGCGGACTGATCCATCTGGACTTTCAATCTTAACCATTCCATTTGCTTCATGAAGAGCCAATTCGACTGCTTCCGAAAGTCGTTCTCTTGAACCTTTTGGGTCGTCGGTGAATTCACTAATATAGATTTCGTCAATTAGAACATCAATGTCGTGACGTTTTGTCTTGGTGAGAATAATTTTTTCTCTGAGCTGCTTTATCTCGCCATCAATTTTTACTGTTTCAAAGCCTTTGCCTAGAAGATCGTAGAGGAGTTGGTAGTATTCCCCTTTCCTGCCCACCACTACGGGTGCAAATATTGCGACTCGCCCTTTAGATAATTCAATGCCTAACACTTGCCTAGATTGTTTCTTGGTAGCAGCTTTAACTTCTTTGGATTCAATCGAGTTAAGAATGATATTTAATATCTCGTCTTGCGAAAGCTTTTGAATCGGAACATCTACATCTAAACAGTAAGGTTGTCCAATTCGAGCGTATAAAATACGGAGATAATCATATATTTCAGTGATGGTAGCGACGGTTGAACGTGGGTTTCGTGATGCAGATTTTTGGTCAATAGAGATAGCTGGTGATAGGCCGCTGATTTCATCGACATCTGGTTTTTGTAGCTTGTTTAGAAATTGGCGAGCATAGGGCGAAAGCGACTCCACGTACCGGCGCTGTCCTTCTGCAAAGATAGTATCAAAAGCTAAGGACGATTTACCTGAGCCAGATGGGCCGGTGATGGCAATCATTTTGCCGCGCGGCATCGAAACATCAATATTTTTTAAGTTATGCGTTCGGGCACCACGAACAATAATCTTTTGTTCAGAATCCGATTGCCAGGTCACTCTGCTTTTTTTGCTTGGTTTATTTGCCATAAATATACGCTAAGTATCCCAGTATAACGATTTTATGAATGTGTGCAAAGTGGGTTTAGGTCTCTAGATTCTTAAACTTTATAATGACGTGAGTACCGACACCTTTGATTGATTCCACGTACACTTCGCCATTAAGGTGTCCTGTTAGTTGTTTTACCACCCACATCCCTAGTCCTGAGCCAACGGTTTCGTTGTCGTTTTCATGTTCTCCTACCCGAGAAAATGGTCTGAATAACTTCTTTTGGTCTTCAGCACTGATTCCTCCACCTGTGTCCGCAACCGTTATCGTTGTATAAGTGTAGTTTTGTTCCAGGGATACGATAACTGAACCTGAAGCAGTGTATTTGATAGCATTATTAACTATATTGGTTAGTATCTGTTGCAAACGTACACGGTCTGTATTCAGTGGTTCTTGCTTTGGCGGTAAATTTGTTTCTAGCGAAAGATTTTTTATGTCAGCTAGTGGTTTTAGTTCAGTGATAACATTGTCTATTATGTCACCAGCCATTGTAGGAACTATGCTTAATTTGACCTTGCCTGATTGTATGCGGGCGACTTCAAGAAAATCGTTGACCAAGGTAATAAGGCGGTTTGTGGCATTATTAATTCTTGATGAGAAGTCTCGGGCTTCGGCCAAGGCGTCGGTTTCTGATATCAGGCTTGAGTAGCCACGAATGGCTGTAAGCGGAGTGCGAAATTCATGAGCCAAACCATCTATGAATAAGTCCTTTTCATTTATCTTAGCTAGACTATCCTCATATTTCTGGCGGTAGTTTATTTGCTTGATTATCCAGTAAGCCAAGAGCAAGAGGAAGATAAATATAAAGGTTAAGCCATAATAGGTTTCTGATATTCTCTTGTCTAAAGTGTAAAGCAGAGGTGAAAAATCGTGTTCAGTAGTCAGATATACAACCGAATCATCCGTAAGACGTAAAGCTCTGGTGGCCACTACTTTACTTAGGGTTTGGCCATCTAGAGGGAATAAAAAGCTTTCACCCAGTGCAATTAGTGCGCTCTTATAGTGAAAATCATTAATATCTGTAGTTCCAATTTTGTCTTCGCCAAGTTGTTCCAGGACCGTGAGATTGTTGGCCTTTTCAGACACTAAAATATAGTCAATAAGATCATTTTGTTCGGTAGATAGTTGTCTTACGAACCCTAGAGTATTGGCATCAGAGCGAACGAGGATTTCAATAGTGTCGTGGACAGTATTTATCTTTTGGGTTATTACAGTGTTAGTGTTGGCTCTGGTGGCGTCAATTACTGAGTTAAGAGTAAAAATAAAAGAAAATGGGAAAATAACAAGCAGTATAGAAACCAGCAAGAGCTGTGTGTTCGTTTTTAGAACCCTTAAAGCATATTTAAGTTTTTGTCTCATGTTGGACTTGCGGTTCGTCTTCTTCGGGCCTAAGTCTGAGTGTCTGCGCAATCATGAGTAGGATTAGTCCAAAAGAGACTATACCTAGTGCAGCAGATGTTCCATAAGCAGAAAGGTCAAAGCTCTCGTTAATAAGTGGCTTTGGTGTATTGGCAGCTGACGCAGTATTTGATTCTGTCGTGAAAGCTTCGGCTGTTTTGACGAAACGGTATGGTTCACTACGAGCCACAATGGAACCTGTGTTATCAGTAATGGCCAAATAAACTTCATGTTGACCGTCCTCTAATTCTTTGTCAAACGTGTAAGCAAAGTTACCATCACTATCTGTTTTGATTGTAATTATGGTTGGTGAGCTATATACGTATAGCGTCACAAAGCTGCTTGGTAGAGCCTTTCCTTTTATTTCAGCCTGTATTGGTGTATCTGACAGTGTTTCGTCTGCCACTTGGATAACAGGAGCTATAGACTGAATAACCAGTCTGTCTTCGTCAATGTAATTAACATCTTTTGGAGACTTGTAGTTAGTTGCGGCCTCTGGATTTGGATCCAGTGGGTCATAGCCACGCAAGATTTCTACTGAATCAATGAAGCCATCCATGTCTGTGTCAGCTGTGAACGGATCTGTTTTATATAGTGTAGCTTCATCGAAGTCACTAATTCCATCCTGATCGCTATCTTTATTTATGAGTTCTGAGCGAACAGAAATAATATCTTCATAACGGGCAACTTTAGCCTTCAGTTCGTCAAAAAAGTTAGAAAGATCGGTGTTATTAGTATCTAAGTCAGTGTCGTCGGTTGGTTTCAGCACATCACTTTCAAATTCGTCTAAACTATCTTCAGCTAGTCTAATTAGGTTTCCGTCACGACTCTGTAGCGCTGAGGCGTACTTTTTAAGCAAGTTGTTTAACTCTGACTCATTGAGGTCAACACTAATTTCCCTTGGTCCTAGGTCAACGTTTGAATAGGTGCTTGAATCTTCTGGTGCATTATAATAGTCGGTTCTTTGCTCTAATAAATTTGTATCAATTGAAGAATCTTCTAAAAAGTCTTCGGTGTTGTCATTTAGCGCAGACTTAACTCTTTCTGTCAAAATAGCGGTTTCAGCCTCGTTGTTATTTCTACGGGAATCTTCGTCAGTGTAGTAATCAGCAGTTACAGTAAAAGGCAGAGGCTTTGATTCAATCATGTTTCCATTTATAAACGAACTAGTTATAATCAGGTACTTACCAACAGGAAGTTTTGATCCATCAACTAGGAAAACCCAATATTTATCACGAAGTGTGGCTAGTCCTAGAAATAGTCTCGTGCTCGACAGCTCAGGTTTTGTGTAGACTTCAACAAATTTAGCTTCAGGTGACAGTATATTGAGGTAATAAAGTCCTGGCTCACCTGTTCGATTTAATGTGGTTAGTGGAGTTGGCTCAATTATGTCACTTGTTTCGAATTCACTGTCTTCAGATAAGCTAGAAACTGGTTCTAAGGTGATTGGATTGTCGTTTGTTGTATTGGAGACAGTACTGTCTGAATCCATTGAAGATTCATTTGTGGTGTCTTGGATAAGCATTGGATCACTGTTTCCATTATCAGAATCAACAGTGTTTGTCATGGTTGTCTCGGTGGCAGCGGAATTATCCGTATTTGTTTCTCTGACAATTGAAAAACCTGGGCCACTAAATGTATATATGGTAACAGTATCTAAAGCGGTAGCTTTGACTTTGATGTAGTAATCTCCGACGGGTAAACTGTTAACGGGTATTAATAGCTCATATTGAGTCTCGCTGATTTTTCTGGCTGATAATTCCGTTGCTTTATTTGTATCTTTTGCTATTACAAAAGCAGCTATGCTATGAACAGACTTGGTTGTGATAATGGTGGTAAAATCGCTTTGTGGTTTGGTGTCAAAATTTGAAGCAAATGATACGGAAGATTTCTCTGTGGTGGATTGACTTGTAGTATCTGTGGAGGATGTGGTGCTGGAGGTAGAGGTACAGTCTGTGGTGGTGCAAATAGTTGCCGATAGATTAAAATTACCTTTTGAGTAATTTAAAGCATAAAAACTAAGGGCAAAACCTAGGCTTACAAATAAGAATCCACCGATATAGGCAGTTCTAAGCATAACCTTTGGTAACACTAGATCAAACAAGTGTCTGTATCGATCAGCTTTAGCTTGCATGACTGGGCTAATTTCTGGTGGTAAAGAAACAACAGCCTCTGCCTTCTTTGACTTCGTTGCTACTTTTGGTTTAGCTTTTGTTGGTTGCTTTAAAGACGATTTAATTTTGATAGTTGGGTCAGATTTAGGCGCACGTGTAGACTGCCGTGCTTTAGTATCGGTCTTCATTGGTTTCTTGGTTCTAGTTGGTTTATCCCCCTTTTTTTTAGTAGACGTTCTCGCCATGGTGTCATTATACTAGCTTGAACCAGTGTGTTTACTTATTTATCAACGGTTTTCGGAGCTGATTCAATTATTATCTTAAGGAGCGAATTAAGATCGGTCATGGCTTTAATCAAGAAGTGCTTCACACCAAGTTTTTGGGCTAAAGCCCGATCGCTATCACTATCTTTATTTGAAAATATTACAACCGGGATAGCTTTAAATCCATCAATTTTTCTAATGTCCTGCAATACGTCCAGACCATTTCTTCCCGGTAACATTAAGTCTAAAATAATTATAGTTGGATGATAATGTTTCATTATGTCGATAACATTATTTCCATTGTGACAGAATTGATAAGATATTTTACTTTTAGTTAGCCGCACAGATAACAGGCTACGTAAAAGAGGGTCGTCTTCAACTACCAGTACTCTGGCTGCTTTAGCATCTTTTGTTAATACTGGCGTCTGGTCGTGTTCTGATATATCAATTACGGTATCACTGTTTTCTGTTGAGACCAGCAGTGTCTTCTTAATTTTCTCTATTAAATCTAATAGGTCTATCCCTAGCTTTTGAACAACGTAATCAACTTCATACTTGGGTGTATTCGCTGAATCTGAATCGCTGGTAATTAGAATAAGCGGTAGATTATGCTCATTGTTATCATAGATAGCTTTTAAGATGTCCCCGCTTTTTGGGTCAAGGTCTGGCACGCTAGCGTCAAGTAAAATAAGGTCGGGCTTTAAGGTCTTCATAGAGGACAAGCCTTTGGATAGTGAATTTTCTATTATGGCTTCCGCCCCAGCGTATATAAACATACGCTCAATGGTATTTAAGAAATTATAATCTCCACCAATCACAAGAATTTTCTTTCCTAAGAGGGCTTTGGTACTGTTTGTCATGAGTGTTTATGTTTTAAGGTTCAGTACTTATTATTACATACAATGAGTAGGCATATAGTTACTAATTGACAGTTATTTAGCTTTTGGGGTTTTTTTGACTGATTCTAGCTGTTTGTCTAAAATGGCAATTTCATCTCTGATAATGGCGGCGGTTTCAAAATCTAATACCCGAACAGCTTCTTCCATTTGCCTACGTTTATCTTTCAAAAGCGTTTTTGGATTTTTTTTGAAAAGCTCAAGATCAACTTTTAATAAAGTATCTACAGTTTCGTCGTGGTCAGTCCGTAATTGATCGGCAATTGATTTTATTTCTTTGGTAATAGTAGTTGGTGTGATACCGTGTTTTTTATTGTAATCTAATTGTAATTTGCGCCGGCGCCTGGTTTCGTCAACAGCTTTTTGTAGGGAATCTGTCATTTGGTCAGCATATAGAAGTACTCGCCCGTTAACATTTCTAGCGGCTCGGCCAATGGTTTGGATCAAGGCTGTTTCGCTCCTTAGAAACCCTTCTTTATCGGCATCTAAGATGGCTACTAACTCGACCTCAGGTAGGTCTAGTCCTTCTCGGAGTAGATTCACTCCAACTAAGCAGTCAAATTTGCCGCGTCTAAAATCAGTCAAAATCTCGATTCTTTCAATGGTTTCTACATCGCTGTGAATGTATTTTGTTTTGACTCCCCTGTCTTCAAGGAAGTCCGCCAAGTCTTCGGCCATTTTTTTAGTTAAAGTAGTTGTTAAGACGCGGGTTCCTTTTTTTATTACTTGCTCAGCTTCTTCCAAAAAGTCCTTGATCTGTCCTTCGTAACTGCCGGTGGCTGTGACCGGACGGATGTCTATCTCTGGATCTACCAGACCGGTAGGTCTAATGATTTGTTCAATCATCGGAATATTCGTAACCTTGGCCTGTTCAAATTCATATTTTCCAGGTGTGGCTGAAGTATAGATTCTTTGTCCCACTTTTTCTTCAAACTCAGCAAATTTTAGCGGTCGATTGTCCAGGGCGCTTGGTAGTCTAAAACCGTGTTCAATCAAGGTTTGTTTTCTTGAACGATCACCAGCGTACATACCGTTTATTTGCGGGATCGTGACATGGGATTCATCTATGATAGTTAGAAAGTCTGGCCTGCCTACTTCGTCGTGTGGAAAATAAGAGAGTAAAGTGTAAGGTGCTTCACCGGCACTGCGACGGTCAAAATGTCTTGAGTAGTTCTCAATTCCGTTACAATAACCAACTTCACGAATCAGGGCCAAATCATGTTCAGTTCGTCGTCGCAGTCTTTCTGCTTCAAGTAATTTACCTTCCGCTTTAAATTTCTTAAGTTGAGCTTTAAGATCTTGGTTGATTTCTTCAATTGCTAACTTGCGTTCTGCTTCCGGTGTCACAAAGTGCTTAGCCGGAAACAGGAAAAAGCTTTCCGGCTCAGCTGTGATAGAGCGAGTTATGGCATCTATTTTAGTGATATTGCCAATCGTATTGCCAACAAAACTTAATCGATATATTACTCTTTCGTTGGTAGGCATTATTTCTACAGCATTACCAACAGCGCGAAACTGAGCTGGCGTTAGGTCAGCGTTGGTACGCGAAAATTGCATGTCTATCAGAGTTCGTAGCATTTCAGTGCGTGTAGTTTCATAACCGCGACTAAACTTTAAATGTTTTTTTAAGTATTCTTTTGGCGAACCAAGGCCATAAATACAAGATACTGAGGCGACAATGATTACGTCTTGTCTGGTCAGAAGAGCTTGGGTTGAAGCGTGTCTTAGTCTGTCTATCTCCTCATTTATTTGTGCCTCTTTTTCAATATAGGTATCGCTAGTTGGCATATATGCTTCCGGCTGGTAGTAGTCATAATAAGACACAAAGTAATGTACTGCGTTATTCGGAAAGAAGTCTCTATATTCCTGAGCCAACTGAGCGGCTAGGGTTTTGTTGTGAGCAATAACCAGTGTTGGCTTTTGAACTTCTGCAATTACGTTAGCGCAGGTAAAGGTTTTGCCAGAACCTGTAACTCCAAGTAGGGTTTGATGTAGAGCGCCAGACTCTAGTCCGTTGAGAAGTTGTTTTATAGCTTTAGGTTGGTCACCTGCCGGTTTTTTGTCGGTCGCTAAAGTAAATTTCATAGTTTGAGTATAGCGTGAATAAAAGCTCTCAGCAAAAATTATAACTCTAGTATCTGTTTTCGGAGATTATCGGTAAAATTAACAATAACCTGCAAATTATGGATCGAGGCTAACTGTGGACCTAACATTTCATTAGCCTTAAACAAGTGCGATAAATAGGCTTTGCTGTAGGTTTGTCCAACAGGGCTGGTACTCAGTTCATCGACCAAAGATAAGTCCTGTTGGTATTTTTGATTGCGTAGATTTATTTTTGCAATTTCTGGATAAGTCAAAGTTCCGCAAGTTGAGGTTCTGTAATTACCAGTATGAACATAGATAGTACCGGTTCGTGCTATTCGAGTTGGGTTAACACAATCAAATGTGTCGCAGCCATTTAATACGCCCTGAACGATATCTTCTGGCTCTCCGATGCCTAGTAGGTGTCTTGGCTTGTTGCTTGGTAAGGTTTGATTTACTACTTGTAGTGATTCATTTAAATCAGCTTTGGAAAAGCTGCCGCCAATACCATAACCATCAAAGTCCATGTCGCTTAGCACTCTAGCACTCTCTTCCCGCAGGTCTAGATGTCGGCCACCTTGTATTACTCCGTATAAACCTTGTTTTTTTAGTGCTTGGTAGTTGTTTTTATGGGCCAAAATGCTTCTTTTGGCCCAACGATGAGTTCTATCCATAGCTTCTTTTTGATAGTTATAATCGGCGGTCGGGCTAGTACATTCATCGAAAGCGATTATGATGTCTGCACCAATAGCATGTTGTATTTCAATTGATCGTTCTGCTGTAAAGCGATGCATTGATCCGTCTATATGGGATGTAAAAGTAACTCCTTCTTCATCTATAATGCATAACTTACCATGATCGGTTGCCAGTTCTTGGCTGTAGACGTTTAGTCCGTTGGTTTCTTCTGGTTTGAGATCAGAGGTGGCAAATTTTGTAACTCCTTTACCAAAAGCCGCTCCCAGTGAAAAAACTTGAAAGCCACCAGAGTCCGTAATGGTTGGTAATTGCCAATTCGCAAACTCATGCAATCCGCCGGCCTTTTTGATTAGTTCATGCCCCGGTTGTAAGAATAGATGGTAGGTATTAGCGAGAGCGACCTGGTTACCTACCATTGGATAGAGATCGTCAGGTTTAATGCCTTTGACAGTAGCTTTTGTTCCAACTACTACAAAGGCCGGAGTTTTGATGTCTCCGTGGGGTGTACTAATGACACCAGCTCGCGCTAATGATTTTTTACTCGTATTTTCAATTGTAAAACTGATTGGTTTCATAAGCGCAAATGTCGGTGTTAACACCGACATTTCAAAAACTTAATAATTATTAGTTTATAGAATTATTTGATTTCTAATAATTCTATAGCAAAAACCAGAGTTGAATTGGCTGGAATTGGACCAATCTGTCTGTCTCCATAGGCTAAACTAGGTGGAATAACTAAAATTCTCTGACCACCCTCCTTCATTCCGATCAGGCCATCCTCCCAGCCTTTAATAACCTTACCTTCACCCACTGTAAAAACAAAAGGTTGGCCTCGTTTCTTTGAATTATCAAACTCAGTACCGTCTTGAAGTGTTCCTACATAATGAACAGAAACAGTGTCTCCCTCTTTAACTGGTTCTCCGGTACCAATTACAATATCATCAATCACCATATCTTTTAAATTACTACTATTATCAGCTGCTGTGATAAGCGCATTGGCACGTTCCTGATTTTGATCGCCACCTTCGCCTACAAACACAATTCCGGAATTAGCTACTCCAGCTGGTTGTGAGTTAGAGCCAACAGTCTTAAAGAAAACGTTTTCTACACGCACTAAATATAGTGCTAGTGCCATAAATACAATACTGAGGCCAATGCCTACTACCTCAAATTTGCTTAACATAATATTTTATTGATTATGGAGTCATAATAACTGTTTCTCGTGAACTTGCAAGCTCTGACCTCTGGGTTATCTGTCCAGAGATAATTGCGTCTTTAAGGTTGGGTGGGCTATGTTTTGTGAGTTTTTCTAAGAAGGTCACTTTCTGTTTTTCAGACATTAGGTGTGGTTGCGATATGTTTTGCATGCTAGTGATCGGATAGAGGTTTACGGTAAGATTATTTTGAAAATCAATTGCGACAATTAGACCCTGCTGTACATCTTGGCTAAAGTATTGGTCAAAAACAAGATTTCCTAATGAATAAATTACAGGTACTCCGTCAATTTGTTCAATTCCTTGAGTCACATGAGGGTGGTGTCCAATAATAAGATCAGCTCCGTCACTTATCAATTCCTTAGCCAAGTCCTGTTGTTGTTCAGATTGGTTTAACTTATATTCATTACCCCAGTGAATGTAAACGATTTGCTTACTACTTTGTGTTGTTGCCCAACTAAGTGTGTTTTTGGTATCCTCGTGATCAATTGTCTGACCTATAGTATTTATAGCGATCAGAGCCACTCTTGAGTTATTAGTATCTATAAAGGTTACCGATGATGTGGCTATGGTATTTGGATGCCCAAAGGAGGTAAAGCCCTCGCCTTTTAGTACAGATAGAGTGTTAGAGTAGCCAAGCTCCCCAAAATCATAGCTGTGGTTATTTGCTAAACTTAAGTGTGTGAACCCGGCGTTAGTTAAAGCACTTATGTTAGTATTGTCTACCGAAAAATTAAAGGTGAAATCAGGGGTTTGTACATGTTCTGTTGGTATACTGCCCTCAAAATTAGCAACTACACAGTCAGCTTCCTTTAGAAAATCAAGGCCCTCAAACATATAGTCTGAGCCATGTTCGCTGGACAAAGTTTCCACATGCCGAGCTAACATTATGTCTCCCGTAAAATAAATATCCCCGTCGCAATATACGGTTTCCAGTGAGGAATCCGATTTTTTCAGAGTAATATTATCAATTTTACCCAGTACGAAATCCAGACCCGATTTAATTGATATTACTGAGTACAGATTTATTGCAGTCAACATCAGTGAGACCGCTAAGACAAAAGTCAGCTTATATAGCAATGTCCTATGCATAATGATTTAGTATTGAAAGGCTGAAGCTGTCTCGTGAAAAAGTCCGACCTTGTAAATATACATTGCCACCAAAACACTTATTGCCGCCAAAATAACAGAGAAAATTATGACGAGAATAGTCTGCACATAAAACAACTGTTTTCTTTGTTGCGCACGGATTTCACCAGGATCCTCCGTTGAAACTTCAACTCCTAAGAGGGCTGATATTTCCTTTGGTCTTAGGGCATCGTCAGTCCGAAAAATTTTGTGTAGGCCATCTACCCTGGTGGTGTTGTCTTTAGTGTTTTCGCGAAGAACCATCATGGCTGTATCAATCTCGTCGTCGTTATATCTAGCACTAACTAAAACCGAACGAATAACTTCATCTGATGAACTTGGGTTAACCCCATTAATTTTTAGGATTGATTCTAATTGACTACGCTGTATCATGATTTAAGATTTTTTCGACTCTGGTTTTCGCTTGTAGAGTTGCCCACTATATATTGATTATAAATCTCAAGCAATACCATAAATAGGGTTATAATAACCGGGCCAATTATAAATCCAAGTGGCCCAAACATGGAAATTCCACCTAAAACTGACAATAAAATTAGAAGCGGATGGAGGTTGTTTCCACGACTCATAAGCTGCGGCCCGACTATATTGTCAATTACAATTATTGCAATGATGGACCATATAAGTAGTCCAATTGCATTAAAGAGCGATCCAGTGACAAAGAGGTAAATAATAGCCGGTATCATTATCACACTGGTACCAATACCAGGTAACATAGCTAACAGTGCAGCGATCGCCCCCCATAAAATAGCTCTGTCTATGCCAAAAATAGTAAAACCGATAGCGGCCACGACACCTTGTATTATGGAAACTAGGACGACTCCAACTGCTACCGAGCGCATAGCTTGGGCGATTCGAGAAAATATAATTGCGTCTTCGCGGTCCGGTAGCGGGCTGGCTTTAGCGATAACCTTAAGTAGTTCTTTACCGTCTTTAAAAAAGTAGAAGGAGGCTACTAATGATATAAACACCATAAAGATGGTGGTTATCGTACCCGCAAAAATACTACCCAGATTTTTTACAAACCATTCAGCACTTTCTTTTACTTGGGCGGAAAGATCCAGATCAAATTCTGGAACAACTAAACGTACAGTATCCTCCACAGTTTGAAGATAGTGCTCAATTGAGACTTCGTTGCCATTACTCAAGGCTTGGTAAAAGCTTGTAAATTCACGGACAAAAACAGAAACGATAAATAAAAGCGGTATTATAACGACAATTACTACTACTAGGGTAGAAAATAGAGCAGCCAATCCCTTTCTTTCTTTAAAAAATTTGGCTTGAAAGTATTCATGCAAAGGGTAAGCAATAGCTACTGTTATAAGAGAGAGAGCTAAAGCTGAGATAAATGGAGAAAAGACAAGCCAAGCTAAATAGCCGACACCGACAAGGAGTGCAAAAAAATACACATATTCAACAATGCGTCCGATTGACATGGTCATAACTATAGCAATAATAATAGATTTTCACTAGTTCAGCTACATAGAGCCTGTTAATTCTCCAAGAGAGTGTCGAGCGCAGCTTCTACTTCCCTTTGGTTTATAGAGCCATGAATATGAGTTACCATGTTACCGCGGGAATCGTAAATCACTGTCTCGGGCATAGCATAGCCACCAATGGATTTGTAGAAGTGATCTCTCGGATCTAATACAAGTTGAACATTAGTGTTACCGAGTATGGTGTTTAAAAAGCGCTGAGCCTGTTGTTTTGATTCTTTTCGATTGATTGCCAAAAAAACAACATCTTTTTGTTGATACTTCTCTGCCAGCATCGCCAAAGTTTCCAAATCAGACTTAGAAAATGGTGACCAGCTCGCCCAAGAGTTTACTACCATTGTTCTGCCGAGATATTGTTCCAGATCAGATTTGTTCCCTTCAAGGTCAGTGTATGGTTCGGCCTCAGGTGCAGTGGGTTCAGCAAAAATCTCCTGCGTGACTTTATTTATTGAATGGTTATTTTGGTAAACAACATAGTATGTTACGGCAGCTACAAGCAGAAGCACTGTACTCATTATTGTCAGGTAGACGGTTTTACTAGTCATTGCTATTTATCTAGTGCCGATAGTAGTTTTTTCCAGCTTTCGTATGGTACAGCTCCTGAAACAGGAGTAACTTTACCGGTTGAGTCAATGACTAAACTGTAAGGCGTACCGGAACCTCCGGCTTTAGTGGCAACACTTAAGTCGCTCTGTACTAATTCGGATATACTTTGGTCTGTAATACATTGTTCGAAAGCTACTTCGTCTACACCTAAGGCCAAAGCTTCTTTTAGTCTAAAATCCGCACTATGGACTGACTGGTTATTGAAGAGTGTTGTAGCATAAGACCAGAAAGCATCATTACCGAGTTGTTTAGAAACACATTCGCTCGCCACTGCATCAGCAAAGGAGTTTGGGTGATTGGGTAGTGGTAGGTGTCGGTATTCCCAGGCAATATCACCAGCAGATTCATCTACAATTCGCTTTAGAGTTGGATGAAGTCGCGAACAAAAAGGACATTCAAAATCAGAAAACTCAACAATTGTAATCTTTGCTTCGGGTGAACCGTAATAATGACGATCTTCGGCTCGGACAATATCGTCTTTAGTTAAATTAACTAAATTAGCGGTGGGAGAATTGTGATTAGCTAATTGCTGGGTATTTGTAGAGGGTGATGGAAGTTTATATAAAATAGCTCCGGCAATCATGGCAAAACCAAGAAAAATCGCAACTGCTATGTAAGTGTAATTGTTTGTCATCGTTTAGTTTAATTATTAACCTTTGATAAAAATTTCAAATTCCTCCGGTGTTTCTCCTGGCGCAGCTGGGATAAGGTTTAGGTTGACAGGAAGACCATCGTAAGTGGCTGATATTACCGCATCCTTAGAAGCAACTGCACTAACCTTAAACCTTTGGGTGGTGAGGACATCAGCACAGTTATCGGCTGTATTAATAATCGAAAATTGTAATTCAACCTGTTCTGGGTATGATTCTCGTACTACTGTTTTCGTTTCTAATAAATCACAGGGTGTTGGTAGGGTTACTTCTCCAGCCAAGGTATGTGTACCATCTATGTAAAAGTGTTTCGCTGTTACTCCATCAGCAAAGTACCACGGTAGCTCCTTGTCTTCGGCTGCTGGAGCTGTGTTGTTGGTCACAATCACATTCTTATCTTGATTAGATTTTTGAATATAAGTAAATGCAAACATACCAGTAATCAGAAGAATGAAAGTTGTTACCGATAGTATAATTGAACGTTTAGACATAATTATTTATCTTAAGTGTGCAATTGTTTAATTATACACTGTTTAGTCTGCCATATCACTACCTAGATATATTATTAAGTCGCCAGAAGTGTGTTCTGATTCATCATTGATTGAAATAAGTGCGTTATTAAATAATTTACTCAAACGTAAAGCTTCTTCTTGATTGTCTGAGGTATAAAGAATGACAGTTTTTGCTTGTGATGAAGAAAAATCAGCTTTTAGTTCGCTGACTGCAAAACTATTCTTTTCCGCGGTAATTTTGGCTTCTGCCCCAATCCCCGGTACACCACTCCGATTAATTATGGTAATGGGTGTCTTTTTATTAATTTCTTCAGAAATTACAATACTATCTGCAGGGTCGTCAGAAACAAGTTCGTTATAAATTATATCCTCTGAACTTAGATTAACATTCTCATCAGAGTTTACATAAGTTACTTCGTAGGCTCGGTGATCAGTATTAGCACTCTTGAAGTACCAAATAAGTGAACTGACTAGCGCTATCACCATAGCAACACCTAGTATAAATAGACGGTTTTTGTAACAGAACTTCAGGAAGGTTTTTATGTAATCCATGGTATTTGAAGTTAAAGATAATTGATCTTTTAGGTCTTTGATACCTTGTTTGACCGGGGCGTGAATCCTTAGATCATGCTGTGTTTGAGGGTACTCCTGCGTAGTCGATCGAGATCTTTTAAAATTGTTGTATTCTTGAACATCAAGACCAGCCATCGTTAGCATTTTTCTTATATAGAGTCGAACAAGCCAAATAAAGACGTACACAAAGATTGCTATGCCAATAAGTAAACTAAGAAGTAATTTAAATGGGATAACCCAAAAGGTGGTCTTAGCATTAGCAAATTTCTTCTCAGCACTCCCGTAACCAAGAGCAACGGTGGCAGTATATCGTCCGATATCAGCCAATGACCACTCACCTTTCCAGTTAAAAGTGTATTTTCTTATACCGCTAGTGTTATCGGTTTTGTGTGGGATCTTACCGTATTGAGAATTTTGGTTTATTGGAATAATTCCTCTCTCCTCTCCCCACATGTTAGTGATTTTTATTTCTCCTTGTGGCTGAATATAAACGTTACCCTTGTTTTCAAAACGAACTTCAAACGTTGCCTCTGGTTTGTCCATAAAAGTTTCGGTGGTACGGAACTCGCGAATATCTCCAAGTTCAATTATGTCCCCAGCAATTTTGGTGAATAAAAGGGCTGTAACGATTTGTGATGTTTGTACTCTTGTCTCTTTGTTCTCTTCCCTCGGAGGTTTGGTACCAATCATGATGGCTGCATAGTGGCCACCTGGACTAGCGTCTGTAGGTACATCAACTGAAAACGGTACTTCTACAGTTTGCTCTCTTGGAATAATAATGGCTTCATTTGTTATAGATATCCACTTTGCTAAGCTGTCTTTTTTGGTGTCGTTTGGATCAGTGGGTATAAAGCTGGCCTCACCATATTCTCCACGGGGCACAAAATTAACTACATTGGCATAAACTGTTAAATCGTAGTTATTTACATTTATGATCTTTATTCCACTTTGCCAATGTTGTCCTGGTTCGGCAGACATATCGAACAAAGTTGGAGAAACACTAAGGGTCAAAGACTCTTGAGCTTTTAGAGAGTTAGGAATACTAAACAGTAATACTAAAGAAAGTACAGTCGCAAGATATATGTATTTTTTAGTCTTTCTTTTTAAGGTCAATATCATGGTCGTGAATTTTGTGGTCATGTGATTTTCGGACAAAAAGTGGCAATTCTATACCCTCGTCAATATGTTCATAATCCGGATAGGTTGGCCTAGCGATACGATGAAAGACAAGCGTCATGATTACCGGAAGTATTATGAGTAATGATAACATTATTATTGCTAATAGCCACGGTATAGAGTAGTAGTAAATAGTGTCATAGACGGTAGCGAGATTCTTTTCACCATATTCTAACGACAAATATGCTTTATTTTTACCAAAACCATCTAGTTGTGGTACTGGTATAGAGAAATCTGTTTTAGCTTGCGGCGGTATACTTACATTATTGTCATTTACTGGTATGGCTGTTAATTCTTGGCCCTTAGAGTTGTAAATAATTATTTCACCACTGGGAACGACATCTATGTCGCCGGCGTTTTCCAGGGAAAAAGTGAAATTGTGGCTGTCATCAAGCACAAACGTATCGGCATCAAATGAAGTTAATCTGAGGAGCTCAATCTGTTTTTCATCAATGGACACTCTTACCACTAAACCTTCAGCTTCACCAGCTATCGCTTTGGCCTCAGCGATATCCGCGTTTGCACCACTTGGAAAACTGACAAAAGCGTGATAGTCACCAGGTTTAGCGTTTGGATTTATTCTAATAGTAAGAGGTATTTTAGTTTCCTCACCCGGCTGCAAACTGATCCGTGCTCTTGAGATTTCCAGCCAACTGGTTATGGAGGTTTTGCGATCAGTCATAGACGGCGGAACGAAGGACTGTATTTCATTGTCGTCACCAACTTTTATTTCGTGAACAGTTGCATATAAACGAACCGGTCTATCACCGTTGTTTTTAATAGTTATGTCTTGCTTCAAGATGTCACGAGCTTCGGTTACATGATCAATAATAAGTGGCGATACTGATATATTTTCTTCTGCGTAAGCTTCTGATATAGAAAAAAAGAAGAAAACAGCTGCTAACCAGAAAATTCCAAGTGATGCTCTGTTGAAGGTGGATAAAGTCATATTACTAAAATGAAGGTATAGCTAAATAAACAATTTCTGTTTGGTAATCTCCCGCTTCCTGCATTTCGTTTACTTTTATTCTGTACACTATATCATGAGTGTCGTTGATAGGAATTGAGCTGTACATAATTTCGGCCGGATTGGTATCTAATCCAGCGTATGTGTCGTCGGCAGCAAAACGTGTTGATGCATTACTGAGGGTTCCGTCGGTAGTGTGATAGCCAATACATCCGGTTGAAGTCGCGGTGCAGCCGTTTGACCAAGCTAATGGAGATGGGTTAGTTCCGGATACAGAAGGTATTGAGGTGCCATAAGAGTTTAATAGTTGTTGCCTGGCGTATTTTAATACTTGGTAACCCTGCTTTCCATTTGTGTTAATGGTAATTCTATGAGCTCCAATATGCTCAGTGCCAAAGAGTAAATCCCCAAAACCAATACTAGTTGGAGTAGTTGAAATGTTGGTAGTTACACCAGCTGTTGTGGTACCTGAATTAACTCCAGCTACAGTAAATACCAGATTTGTGCTTTCAGTGACGAGTGACGGGTAGCTACTGCTCGCTAAAGGCTCCACAGGTAAATCATTTGTTATGTCATAGAGGCGGAAGTAGTAGACAGATCCGTAACCGGCGTCGTTTTGTGTAATAGTAAAACTGTACTCCCCTGTTGTACTCGCTGGGTGACTGTGTGTACTGGCTGAATTGGGTATCGTGTTGTGGATACCGCAGCCGTTACCGACACCGACCAGACAGGTGTCGCTGTCACTCAATACTGCAGTTGTTATAGTTTGGTTATCAACTCCCCCTCCTTCAAGGTAACACCACTCTGACGCAGCGGTACAGCTACTGGTTGATACAACGTCGAAGACTGAGGCAAAAGTTATGTCTTTTGAATACTGCAATTTAAACTTAATATTATCACCATTGATATTTTTTTTCTCTTTAACATTTACTCGGAGTGCTAATGTATCATTATCTGGAGTGCCAGTCGGGGCCACTGACTCAGCCGCTAGTGCTGAGGTTGGTGTTTCATTTTCTTGGTCACTATACCAACGCCAATTTTTGATGGCTGGTGAAAAACCAACGGTTCTAATTTGCGGGTAATTACTGTATGAGTCCAGAGTGGTACCGTCGTTTCGTATCATACGGAAACAGTATGTACTCTTGGCATTAGCACCGTTGTGTTCTAAATACCAATCATATTCTACGTTTTCACCTTGAGATATTAAAAATGGGTTTGCAGCTGATACTCCATCGTGCTCCAATGTCCCTGCTCTATCAGAAACTGAAATAACTAAATCACCAGCGGTTGGAGGATCAGTAGATAGCGATTGCCCGTCTGTGGTGCCGGTACCGCTATAGCCGCGCCACACTGTTGAACTGCCAACTCCACCAACCGCGATCCAGTCATTAACCGGAATTGCCGAACAGGTGGTTGATCTAAGTCCGTATTGTAAACGAAAATCTTGAAAACCAGCTGGCATATTTGCATTTGATATCTGAACTGTCATACGAACACGAATCTGATCACCTACACCAAGTGGCTCATCAAGGTCCGTGATTGAAGTATTTTCTCCTAAATCACTTGCTCCGGGAGGCCATGGGTCAGTTGGTTTTAGAGCATCGTTATCATCATAGAAACGGTAGTAATTCTGCCTCAAGGCAAGTGAAGCCACGGGCCACTCAACAATTTCTACTCGATACGACATATCTGATCCGGTGTTACTTCTCCATAATTGATAAGTCGAGGTACTTGTTATAGTAAAGCCAGCAATTGGTCGTGGGTAGGTGGTGTTAGCACCAGCCGCTCTTGTGGTAGCAGTGATGGATGAGTTGTTGGTAGCACTTACTGGTGTAGTTAGAACTACCGAAAGGGCAAATGGGGTTGTACCACCGGTTGTGAGCCCGTTGGAACGTTGTACCTGCATAGCGCCACTGCTGGTTTGTGTGTTTTCTATTATCCAAGCTACAGAAGTTTGACCGGTAGAGGTGGCTGCACCTGGCTCAAGATAAAATGACACGGCACCAATACTGGACATCCAGACCTCGTGACCAAAGTCTAAAACATTAGCTGACGCACCCATTCGCTTTTGCACATGGATAAAGGTTCTTGCCAAACTGTTAACTGAAGTGATTGATTCCGTTTCGGTGGTTCCGGGATCGGTGTAATTATGTTCGACTCTTTGTATATTCCAGTTGACACCAACAAATTCAACCACTGCATAACTTACGTCTACGATACTAGAGCCGTTGTCACCTCGTTTAAATACCGGTGACTGTGTGGTTGTGTCCCACTCGGCTGTAACCTGTCCTGCATAAAAATTACTGGCAGTATTTTCGTTGCTGGAACCGGTTATGAATACGACCACTTTTGTGTCATCGGCAACGTTACTCAAGGACGTGCCGGTAGCTGTGGTTGCTGTACTACCAAGTTGTACGGTGTCTACCGTACGCACTTCTATCTCATTATCTGTACCCGGTGACCCGATAAACTCGACTATTTCCCAATCAACCCTCGTATTATTGGCGGCAGCAGCCGGGCGAGAGATTGTAAAACCAGATGCAGCTAAATCTGTTGATGACGATATATAGGCAGTGGTGTCGTCAGCGTTTTGTGCACCTCCTCCGCTATCCTTTCCGGCTCCGGTTATGTTGGAGTTGGTGATACGAACAAAGGCTCGGGTGTTGCTAGCTGGGGCAGTGTAATCTGTTCCAGGTAGAAGTGTGGCCGAGGCACCAGAAACTTGAGTGGAGCCTCTTTGGATAAAGAAATCTCGCTTGGGTGATGTAGTTATCTCTGCGTAGTTAGTATAAGCTGAAATAGGTGTGCCGGCAGCGGACACTCTAAAGCAATAGGTTGTGTCATAGTTGGTCAAAGTGTTTGATTTAATACTATATTCCAAATCCAAAAAGTCATTTGATGTAATAGTAGTAGTGGCAGACTGTGATTCGGTGTCACGGACACCACCGTTAGTTCCGATAAATGTCCCTACCCCATCACTCACACCACCATTGGCAACAGCGATATTAGTTGTTGTTTCACCATTGGTTAAGTTTATCGAGTCCTCCATTTCCCAACCGTCACCAGCCGCATCTACATCTGTCCACACTGTTGCTACATTGCAAGTAGTTATTTTTGGTGAATATTCCAAGCGAAACCGCGTTGGAACCGATGTAACGGAACCGGTATTGGTTACACCAAAACGAACACGAATACTCGAGTTTTGAGCAAAATCAGTTATAACAGTATTTTCACTACCACCGGTAGCTGATGTTGCTCCCGTTTCGTTACCATTATCGTTACGGAAGTGGTAGTTAGATTGAGTTAATATACCTCCTTGTAAAGTTGTTGTACTAGCAATCTCAATTAGACCTGACGGACCAACTGAACCACCTCCGCTAACCACAACATCTGAATTTGGTGATGAGATCTGCACGTTAATAGTTTCGCCGTTGGCTGCCTGACCTGTTACGTCCATAACAACATAAATACAGGCGGTACTAATAAGTGAGATAGGGATCGTGCCACTGAAGGTAGCTTTCTCTCCTGTGTCAGAAAAACCACCAGCATTTGTAGCACCAAATTGAGTTTCTGTCCCATTATATGATTCACTGGCACAATCATAAGGAGCAAAGGTATCAAGTTCATAGTAGAGACGCAGGTTACTGATACCGGTGTCACCTGCTACTGTACCAGCTTCATGAACTGTGATGCTGGTTATATTTCTTGCCACTGTGTTCTCTTTAATACTAAAACCACCTCCAATATAAGCTGTGGTAGTTGGTATATCAAAGCTAGTAGTTTGGGTACCAAAAGTATCCACCGTGACATCAGCTGCAATAGTTACACTCGGATAGTTTGTGTAACTATTAAGGGCTGTACCATTAGCGGTAATTCTAAAACAGTAAGTCTCACCTTCCACTACAGTGGATGACGCAATTATTGAATATTCGAACTCTATATAGTCATTAACATCCAAAGTTAAGGTGCCTGTGTTTACTGATGTATCACGCATACCGCCGTTACTCGTTATAAAATTAGAGCCGAGATTTGAAACCCCTCCAGTACTCGTAGCAATGTTTGTTGTGTTGTTGCCGTCAGTTAAGTTTGATGAATCATACATTAGAAAAAGAGCACTAGTGTCATTAACCACAGACCAACTAGCGTCAGCACATGTCGGCGCCGCAGCTCCGTACTCAAGACGGTATGTGGTTGGGACGGACGAGGTAGAACCTTGGTTGGCTAAAGCGAAGCGAATTCTTATATTGTCGTTTGCTTGCATAGCTGCCAGTGGTGTGTTTTCGGTTCCCCCGGTCGCTGAGGTAGCACCTGATTCTGTACCGTCATCGTTTCTAAAATGATAAGCATTTTGAGTCAGATCCGGACTAACAACTGTTGTGGTACTAGCAATAGCTACCTCTTCATATGGATAGACATATACACCACCTGAAACGATAACATCGGTTTTTGGGTTACTGACGCTAATCTCTATAGTATCACCGTCACTGGCTCCGCTTAATACGTCCATTACAGCGTAGAAACATATGCTCTGAGTGGTTGATATTGATATTGGTGTATTGGTAAATGAAGCCGTACCATTAGCTCCTGAAAAACCACCAGTGACAGTTGAACCAAACTGGGTTTCGGTACCGCTATAAGATTCGCTATTACAGTCATAAGGAGTTGACGTGTCTAAATCATAATATAGCTTAATATTAGCTAAGTTAGCACTGGCATCTATTGTACCGCTTTCGGTAAGTACCACATTGCTAACTGTTTTAGATGTATTAGTTTGTAGTGCAAATGAGCCACCAATGTAGGTATTTGTCACATTGTCTCGTATCTGAGATTTCTGTGTGCCTAAAGATGAAAGTATCGTGTCCGGCTGAAGGTCAGCTATTGTTTCTCCAAAAATATCACGGACGGCAGTAATATTATCAAACCAAGTAACGTATACACGTTCATAGGACATGATATTCATATCAACTCCATAAAAATCACCGGAGGTGCTATTGACCGGACCCTGCTGTGTTCCCCAAGTAGTCATGCCGTCAGTAGATTTTTTATAATACAAATTAGCTGAACCAGCAGTCTTTATAGCCGACCTAGCCGTATAGGCAACATAAATATCATTAGTATTTTGGTCTCGGCTTATAGCCACTTGTAGTATTGCGCCCGAGTAGTTAGTAATCAGATCTGTCTTAAGAGCCCAGCTACCACCTGAATATTTTGCACTACGAACGTCATGGTCGGCCGTGTTGAAGTTGTCATTATCTGCGGCATACGCTAAGTATATGTCTCCCGAGTCTATGTCTACTGTAGCTGCCATACCAACGTCATAACTAGTACTACGAATAGCTGACGCGTCAATGGTGTTCATGGATGACCAAAACGAGCCGTTCCAGTTACTGGATCTTAATACATCGCTGGTGCTGCGGTTGATTAGCATCATGTCTCCTGAAGCTAAAGGCATTAAAATACTCCAACTATCAGCGTTTCCTTCTGGCGCCGTACCAACAGCACTCCAGTTACCCGATGTTTGGCAGCTCGAGGTACACGAGACCAGATTTGTTTGTTGCCCGTCATCTACTACCATATACACCTTACCGTCGGTTGCTTTACTTATATTTATACGGTTAGTTGACGCGGTGTAAACCGCGCTTGATGCTGGAGTTGTGCTGATTGAAGTACTTACTAAAAGCGTATCGTTTGTCGTGTCTAATCGATTGTAAAACATTTCATCCAGTGAAGTATCAAGTGTCGCAATATGAATATAGCTACCAGTGTCTCCAGGTGTCCAGCGATCGTACCAAACAGCTACTCCTATGCAGTCGGTCTGATTATCAACCGTAACCGCCGTTCCCCAAGTCGCCCCTTTATCAGTGGTTTTTTTGTAATCACAAGTCCCACTTCCTGAACGATAAAACTTGTAACCAACATTATCGTCAATAAATACAGTGTCAGAGCCGGCTACCGTATGATCGTCACCAGTGCTACTGGGAGCTCCTTCAATTACCACTACAGCTGCCTCGGCCACAAGCGGGTATAAAAGAGATTGTATCAAGGTTACGCCAAGTAATTGTAAGCAAATGACACCCACCAAGATAGTAGTTGTAGATTTTCTTGACGCATTTAACACACCTAGGACTTTCATACCCATTTGTCTAATTGTAACCTACAAGTTGTTTTACTTTTAGTGTTTATTGCACAAGTTCAGTCGATGTAGCTATGCCCTGGCTGATTGATTGAGTATCTTCAGTTTCAAATGGTGGGATTTCCAAGTCAGGGATAGCCTCTACTCTTTCTTCCTTAGCTAGCTCCTCATCGGTCACTAGAGAACTAATTTCCAAATCTTTAATATCCTCAATGGTACCATCAGAAGTTGTGGAAATGTTATTTGTTGATGTTCCGGTACTTAGATCCAG
The DNA here is from genome assembly GCA_023898525.1 of Candidatus Nomurabacteria bacterium. Classification (NCBI taxonomy): domain Bacteria; phylum Candidatus Nomuraibacteriota; species Candidatus Nomurabacteria bacterium. Next base: position 43,346 of record CP060227.1, on the reverse strand, counting down.
AGTTGGTACGGTTGTTGATGTAGACTGTTCTAGATTCTCAATCTGGTCAGGATCTTGATCAAGAGGAACTGATCCAGCTTTATCCTTACTTATATGTTCAATCTCTGGCTTGGCCTGTATTAAGGCTCTAGTCTCTGGAGTTGATTCGCTATCGGGGATTTCCGGTACTTTTCTCGGTAGAGTATCTAGATCAATGAATTCGCCTGTCATTATATCAAACCCTTTTGTAATGATGTCTCCGTTGGCATGAAGTGAGTCATAGACCAGCACCATCCTTGGATTATCGACCGTCAGCCCGTCGGGATCATTAACAGTTACATAGGATTGACTATCCAGATTGTACATTTGGATTTTTTTATCACCACTAGGAGTGTGCTTGTTCCATATAATTAGGGAACCTTGTATATGTGGGGATATGTTATGACTGTCATCAGCTGTGATCGGTATTTCCTCCTCACCATTGAACAACACAATATTCCAACTGTTATTAATCCATCGTTGCCAGACAATATATTTACCTTGTCTAGTTGGTTCCATATTGTTAACCTTGCCTGTGGTTATTTGTTCTTCTTCTCCTGTCTCTAGGTCGTAAGAAATAATTTGAAAACGATCATTTATAAGCCTATGCCAAACGATAGTGTTTGATTTACTATCGTAATAAGGTGATGCATCATCTATTTTGTTATGAGTAACTTGAGTTTGCTGCCCCTCTCTAACAACAAAAATCTCTAAGTCACCATCAGCGTCGGGGGCAGAAAATAGAGCGTCGTCCAGTATAGTAGCTTTGGGCTGATGACAGTAAAAAGACCCGTCAGCCACTTCGGTGCACTCACTTTTGTTAAAAGCATAGTCGCTATCACTTTGTACTATTGAAACAGATTCTTTTGTTTCTTGAACCGGGCCAGTCGTCGCTAGAAATTCAGATTCAGTTGTTGTTGAGTTATTAAGCTCTTTGATTATTTTTTTGTCTAAATTATCCGAGCTACTATCTCCGTTGTTTCCACTTCCTGAAGTATCAAGGTCTTTGACTTGATCGGTTGAGTCTACAGGCTGCTCAGAATTATTGGACGGTGTACTTGTTTCTAAATTTGTGTTTGTGGTAGCTGAAGAAATTTCAGTACTGATAGCCGTATCTCTTTCTAAGGTAGAAGAAGATGGTGTTTCGTTGGTTGTAGTTTGCTTATTTATATCCAAAACTGTACCGCTAGCTGTAAGTTCACTCTCAGATGTTACCAGGTTTAGTATTGTATCATCTCCCTCCAAAACATCAGAATCAAGCAAGAGGTTCGTAGGTTCTGTGGTTTCGGTTGATTTATCCGGTTTAGTTTGTTGCTGTAGCAAAGGAGCTGAGGGGTTTGGGTTTTGTGTATATTCTTCTTCGATAGCAGGCTCTGGTTCATCAACTAATATATTTTCTTGATCATTTGAGCTGTCTATATTTTCTTCTTTCGGTTCCACCAACTCTTCTTCCTCAGCTACAGAGTCAGTCACTGGTTCCGTTGCCGTTTGTACTGGCGACTCCTCTTGTTGAACCTCAGCTTCATTTTCTATTTGTAACGTATCTTCATTAGCATATGCTAGCTGAATACCCTGCATAAACAATGACACAAGCAACCAGAAAACCACCAATAATGAGTATCGGCTTGAGTAGACGTAGCGATATAGAGGAACTGTTTGAATTACAGTTTTGTCTGTGCCAATAACCGGAGCACGAATAAAACGCCGCCCAATTGACTTGGCTTTTGTCTTAGTTCTTACAACTGAATTGTTAATTATTTTTTTACTCATCAGATAGCAGCCATGCGTAGCAGAGAGTAAGCCCACCCATCACTTATATAATAATACCAAATAATATTCCGTAATTATTTGCTTATTATCAACATGAACACATAGTAAATAAGCGTATTGGCGGTCTACTGTTAATTAAAGAAAGATCTAGCTAAAATTATTGAGAAATCAATGAAATTCATTTTGCCATCACTATTAAAATCATAGACCATCTTTTTCGAACGCCAATTTGCCATGAAGACACTGATGTCCTTAATACTAACACTACCATCACCATCTAGGTCACCGACTATATTGACGCCAATTTCGGCTGATATTTTAGTTGGATCTTCATTTTGGTCATAAATGTAAAAGCTGGTTTTAGATTCTGTACTTTCGTTATCAATGGCCACAACACTTCCTGCCCCATCACCCGCCAAAAGCTGAGCTTCTGTAACAGCAAATTCTGTTTTACCGGTATATTTAGCTTTAGCATTGATAGTCCCAATCAAATGCTCGCCTAGAAAACCACGTTTAAATGTACCGCCACTAAATTTCACTGTATTGTTTTCTATTATCGGTTCCTCAGTCCAAATGGTTAAGACTGAACCACCTTTATCTATACCTAGAACTTGAACCTTATCTTTTGGAAAAGCTACTCTAACATCAATGGCGTTAACCGGAATATGAGCATTCACGTAGACATCCACAGAAAAATTTTCTCCTTGCATTACCAGTGTTTGAGATGGTACTAGTTTTACGTACGACTTATCAGAGCCAATTATGCTGGCGAACAAAACTACAATTGCCCCAAAAAACATTGGAAACATGTATTTTATAGTCCTGACTGATGCGGTATTTGGTGTCTTTCCTCTTATATTCTTCCAAAGAGAAATTACTGATTTCATGATTTTATAAGTTCTGATCTTAGCGTAGATGCCTTTTTGGTTGATTCTGACAAGTTAGTTCGAACCTCCTCAGCATCTTCACGTAAGGCTTGAACCGCATAAGAATCCTTGGTTTCTCCAGCAAGTAGAGTCGTTATGATGTGCTTTTGAATTACAACCAGCTCAAGAAAATTGTCTCTGATATTATCTTCTATCAAAAGCAATTCATTCCATTTGAGAGAATTATCTAGTAAGCCAACCTTTTCTCCATCAAAATAATTCCTTTCTTGGACTAAGAAAAGTAAATTATTAACCTCGTACTCAAACTGATAGACCATATCAGCTCTCCTGTTTGCGTAAACATAACCACATTCATCAAATAAGCTGTTTAGTGTCTTTAAGTCTGATTGTCCAAGACCGTTATCTAACTTAGATAAAAGGTTTTCGTACAGGTCGTTATCAGCCGAGGCGCAAGCTTTAACCAGTGCTTCAGCCTTAGCATTAGATTTTCCATTCCCTATTAATTTCGCTAAATTCTCGACTTTGGCAGTCTGGAGAGTAATTTCATTATCTATATGGTACCTAAGACTGCTCAGTTTTTGATTTGTTATTGCTTGTGCTGAGACAAGTACTACAAATATACCTACCAAAACCCCTGCTACATATATTCCGTTCTTTCTGAAAAAATTTGTCATAGGTATTATTTATATTAGTTATTAGATTTCTTCCTTTTTACTACCTGCTCTACATCTGCTACCTCTTTACTGATTCTGGTCTTGGCTTGTGTTAATGATTTATTTAACTCCTCTATCATACCACTTTCGGCTTTTGTAAGCTTGTTTGTCTTTCTTGATTGTTCTAACTTTAGTTTATGGAAATCTAGTAATGATTGTAGACCAGCTAACTCTTTTTCTACAATTTGTGTAACTTCGCTAGACTCTATAGCTACTCTACTTCTGAAGCGACGAGCTCTATTAATGAGGTATAGAACTGATAATATTAGTAATATTAGAAGAGCAACGAGTGGAATAACAATAGAAAGAAGACTAATTAACCAATTTCCAATCCTCACATACCCTGGTTGCTGCACCGCTATTTTAACAATATCTGAAAGTTCTGACTGAGCGCCAAATTCATCAGTTGCTCGAGCTGAGAGCTCATAAACACCAACACTTAATGTGCCTGAAGGTATGAATGTAAATATACCTCCATTATCGGCTAAAATACTGTAGGTTTCCGGCTCTGCGCCTGACTTCTTTAGGAAAATTTCCAGTTCAGCATTTGGTCTCGACAATCCGCGTATTACCGGTATTACTTCTTCATTTATTTCGGAAGGATATTCAGTAAAAGTAGGCTTGTCGAAAGCTAGAATCGTAAAAGAGTGCGTGGCTACAAGACCGTTACCAGCTTCATCAAAAGCCTCTATTATCACAGAGTGATACCCTGGCAGAAGTGGTGGCAAAACAATAACACCTTCTCTATTCTCGTCTATGTAATCAAAAGGCTCCTCATTATCAATCTTAACTTTATAACTATAGACCAACGAAGTCTCATCTTTAGCTTCAACTTTTATTTGCTGAACCGGATTTGTAAAATCAGCATCAGCCGGTGAACTTAAATTAACTGAAAGTGGTTTTTCTGTATCAACTTTTATTTGAAAATGGGCCACCTTGCCCCAACCATCAGAATTGCGGAACTGTAAATGAAAATATGAAATACCCTGATCAAGACTAGGTAAAGTTATTTGACTGATCCCAGGCTCATAGACTTTGGTTGGAATGGTGTTGGGAGAATTATCTAAATTGGTCCGAACAGCTGTGACTCCAGCCGGTATAGTCCAAGATAAATCTGCTGTAGTATTCTTTGACCACTCCCCGTTTACATGTGTTGTTGATTTTATCTGCGGAGTTCCAGGAGTATTAGCTGGAGGAACGTATTCAACAACTTCAGCAGCTGGCTGTGAAGTCTGTGGCTGTATAGTGTAAGTACCACCCTTCATACCTGTGAGTACATTAGTACCCATTCCATCATTGGCTAAAACTGACCCATTAGTAAATGACAGTTTTGCTGTAGCCGCTGCTGTAGTTGTAAAGGTTACGTTGAAAATAGTTCCAGAACTCCCAGTGTAACCACTCGGCATACCACCGCTGAAGTTAATGGTACCAGCCGAATTAGAAAAAGTAGGCTCAGTGACCCAGAGATTAAAAATTGAACCTGTTTTATTAATGGACAATACTTTCAGTTCTTGAGGGTTAAATTTCAGTGTTCCCTCAGCAGCATTGATAGGTTTTCCGTTGGTGTTTATAGCAATCTTGGTTGTAAAAGTCTTACCAGCCACATATACGCCAGTATCCGGACTTACATAAAGTGAAGCAGCCAAACTAAAGTTAGGCAGAGAAAAAATGATAACGGCGAGAATAATTAATTCAGGTAGCTTTAGCGAAAAAAAATTGCACATAAACGATTAGTTACTTGACGTTAAATCAGGATCATTGCTGTCTGCAGAATCTACGCTAGTCTCTGAGTTTCTACGTCTGCGTAAAATAATGACAGCAACGACACCAAGTATAATTAGGATAATTATCACTCCCACGAGAATCGCCCAGTTAAATATCTGATTGTTGGTGATAGTTCTTAATGACTCATCTGGTACCAGCGTAGCTATGTATTCATTTCCGGCCTTGTCTACGGCTTTGACGCGGATTGTACTATTAAGACTTTGATCCTCTAATACGTAGACATTTGCATGATCTGGTTTCTTCCATGGTACATCTGCGCCTCCCCAAGTAAACGAGTTTAACTTAGAGAGGGGTTCTTCCATTACTTCGTAGTGGCTTATTCCGGTTTGTTTATCAGTTGTAGTAAAAACTATGTAATATCTTCCATTAAAATCAATTCCATCATTATCTTTTACTAATTCTATACTAAATTCCTCGGGCGGTATGGTATCACTTTTAACGTTCTGTCTCCAAACGTCCGATACGGTTGAACTGGCTGAGTTAGTCAAAGCAAAGGTTGCACCTAAGGTGCGTAACTCAGCTTTTGTACCTTGACCATCATTTAGAAGAAGTTGGGTTTTGGGTGTGAACTCCACTTTTGCCTCACTGGAAGCAGCTGACACACCTACCTGCATTCCGGGTGACCTAAAAATTATTTCCGCAACAATATTTGTCATTCTTGGGTCTCCACTCACCCGGCCACAGTACCCATTTGGAATCCCACCAGTAAAGGTAATTGTATTCTGGTCACGATTGATCGTCGGTTCATCAAGCCAGACACTCAGTATAGACTGACCAATTGATACATCCACGGGTTGAATTGAGTTAGAATACTTGAGTTCAGCATCTACCACATTTATACACTCCCCTTTATCTTTGTCAGGTACCAGTCTAACAGCTAACGTAACAGCATCACCGCGGTTTAAAGTTGCTGTTCCTGGGTCAATATATAACGTAGCCCCAAGAGCGACCGGAGTTGCAAAAATGAAAATAAGCAAAGCTGCTAATGTTCTTATCATTTTGAAATTATAACAAAATTACCTCCTTGCTTATTAGGACTGTACACAGCAAAGGATAAACAAAAAACCCGTCTCGTGGTGGGAGATAGGTTTCTTGTTTTACCCCAAGCTTGGTACCAATATTTTAGAATACTGGTGTTGCTACGTATGTCAGCGTAGCTGTGTAATCATCTGCAGCTTCCTGTAGTGAACTTACTTCAACTGTATAACCTACTCGAGTTGTACCAACTCCACTAGTAGTACCATTCGCTGGACCATCATTTCTGAAAATCTCAACTGGAGTAGTTGAAGCAGACACATATTTTTGTCCAGAACCACCAACATCAAACGGGTCAGTCAATGATGCAGTGATTGTGTCATCATCTGTCGTTATACCCCAGTGTCCATAAGTATTTTCTTGACCTATGGTCTGAGATGGCCCGGACCAAAATGTTGGTGTGGTAGTGAACGCACCATTCGCAAATCCATCAATATCTGCTAAATTTGCGGATTTTAATTGCTGGTCAGTCTGGACAGTAACAATAAAGCCGTTGGCGGCATTAGTGTTTACTACCAGATCTTGAGCTACGGTTGCGGCGGTATCAGCTGACAAAGTACCAAAAGGTACAGTCGTAGATGTTGATGTACCGGTTGTTGTAGTACCGTTTACAGTTAGTCCGTTAGATACACCATTAACCGTAAAGTTGAAAATGGTATTAACAGCGGCTGTAACAGTAACTGTATCTACAATTGCAACCATAGTTGTTCCGGTGTCACTAGCACCGACCGCAACATCAATCGTGTACGATCCAGTGGTTGGATTACTAATTTGATTAGTACCGGTTCCACCAGACGTTGCGTTTGTACCGACCTCAATGGTGACTGTAGCGTTAGCTCCGATAGTATCGGTACCACTTGTAATAGTGATAACCTGACCTGATGCGGTTACATTCCAGCTAGCACCCGATGCAGCTCCATCAATAAGCGTTCTTTCAGTTCCTGACGCAAAAAGGTCAAGGTCCTGAGCAACCAGTGATGCAATTCCTGTAAATCCTGACTGGAAAGTCAGTGTGATTGCTTCACCAGCCGCCAGTCCGGTCGGCGTTACAAAAGTAATCGTGTGGTTCGATACTGTTGATGGTGCCGAATCCGAGAGTGTGTCAGTAAATGAATTGACATTTGCAGCTTCCGCAAAACGGATACCAGGGGCACCTAGCGACCAAAGAATGACCGCTATTATGCTTAGTACTGCAGTAGCTTGGAGCAATGAGAACGAAGATTGCGTTCTTATCATATGCTCTACGTTGTATTTTAGTCTGCAGTCTGAACTCGACATGCCGCGACTTCATGTTCATTCAGATGAACAAAATGTTCATACGATGAACAGTCTCCACACTGTGCATCAAATAATGCACTGCAAACATACCTGCACTGTAATACTCGGCTGAAGTATCCGAACAATCGCGACCTTATTCGCAGCAACACTAATTGGTTACCTCCAATACAAGTACTTTTATATTGTATCTTGAAGAAAGAAATATTAGATAAACTTATACACAATTACGCAGACAGTCCTCGAGTAAAAACATAAATGCTTCCTAACCACTCCAATTGAACAGAAGAATTGAAAAGTCCTCAATCCCTACTTTACCATTTCCATTTATATCAGCCGACGGACTTGAGTTACCTCCATCTGAGCCCCACCAGAAAATCAAGATTGAAAAGTCAATTAAATTTACCTTACCGTCACGGTTTAGGTCAGATGGAGTGGTCATCTTTCCTTCTACGCCCACAAATAACTGTAAGGCTGTACTAAAGCTACTTGGAGTAGAAAGTTGACCAGACTTAGATATTGAGCGAGCCTTAATGGTATGTTCTGCAACCTGTAATTTACCAGTATCAAGTTTAATTGACCAAACACCATCAGCACTTGAGGTACCAGTTTCAACTAGCTCACTATTATTAACATGAAGCTCAATTGTAGCGTTTGGAGCCGACTGCCCTGTTACAGTAACAATATCACCGGGATTAACATTTTGGTTTGCTACACTAATCGTGGGCGGCAATACAATTCCTGATATATTCGTGATTGCACCCTGTGTTACATCAAAAGTAGTATTCAATGTGATTGAGCGAACTCCCGAAACATCTGTTGACCAAAAACTAAGCGAAGCTGTTCCGGGTGATGCGTCAGTCGCAAAATCAAAGGTACCTGAGTTTGAAGTGCGAACACTTCCAACCGGCTCTGAATCCAATAATATGTTTATCGTGCGACCCGGGTAGGCGATACCAGTTACACTAATTTGCGTATCGCCTAGATCACGACTACTGCCTCCACCGCCACCACCGCCACCACTACTACCGCCACCACCCGATCCAGCTGGTTCAACTTTGCAGATTGCAGAACAAAAGTCTGAATTATCATTATTACCGTCGTCACATTCTTCGCCGTAGAATGTTTGTAATACACCATCACCACAGTAAGGGCCAAAATTACATGAAGCATTACACTGTCTTCCAACAATGGTTGTGCTGTATACACCAGTCTCTCCAGGTGCATCGCATTGTTCTCCAGGGTCAACTAATGAATTACCACATATACTTAGAGTAAGGGTTGTGGTTGCTGTCCCTTCAGTAACTGCTAGTGTAATTGGTGCAGTAAATAAAATTAAGAAGAGATAAAGAAACAGGAAAGAATACAGTTTCATATCTAACTAATTCGACCGTCTACGATTATGTATAAAGTAAAGAATTAAAATTACTATTATAAAGATTGGTAGAAGTACAGATATTTTGTGAGCGAGAGATAATCCACCAAAACCAAAACCAGCTTCCTGCAGCGTGCCATATGGCAAAATACTTAGACTAACTTCACCCTCTTGTTTTATTTCATCATCGTTATAAATAGTGTATCTAGCCACGTAATTGCCAGCCGGGAGTCTAGTTGGTATTTCAGCTATAACTTCATCAGTCAAGTATGGTGCAACTTTTTTAATCTTACCCTTCTGAGCTGTCTCCTCTAGTAGAACATTTCCAGAAAAATCAAAGATGCGTAGCTCAACTTTTGACGGTGCTATATCAACATTACCAGTATTCTCAAGTAATATTCCAAACTTTATCTTTCCTGGAAAATAGAGCCAGGCCAGCTTGTGTCCTTCATTCAAGTCAGACATTGATATCTTACGAACGCGAAAATCTTTGATTTCTCGATCAATCACTGTTAAATCAATATCAACCTGTGCCCCTAGAGAAATATTGACCGCACCCGCTGCCACCTGCGTGTCATCAGGAAGGGTTTTAATTCTTAGAACGCCCTTATAATTTTTAAACTCAACGTCATCTGGCACAACAACACGGACTGTCATGGGCACCTTTTGCTCTCCACGAGGTAGCGGAATTGAAGTACCTTCTATAACTTGTATCCAATCCTGAATCTCCGGAGCATCTATCGTGATTTGAGCCTTTAGCGGAACATCTGGGTCACCACGAACTAGGAGTATTTGTTGTTCGTAAGTCGAATTTTTTGTCAAACTTGTATTGCGAACATATGGAGGGGTAATACCAAAACCAGCACTAGCAATTTGTGTGCCCACCATAAAAAACAGCAGACAAGCAGCCACTAATATTTTAATTTTAAAAATTACTCGTGCTTGATACACACATATAATTATCCGAAAAATAACAATAAAATGCAACAGCCGCTGTCTGGATAACAGCGGCTGAAACAATATGTATTCACTAATGCCTAGTTACCAATCCGTCGAAGAAGAGACAACTGCAGCAAACGTGTTGAGGCCAGTGTAAGCACCTGATAATGTAATTGAAGAAGGAACATTGATACCCCAGTATGTAATTCCTGAATTAGGAGTAGAGGTTGAAGTGGTCTTTGGTACCTTTAGCAGAACTAGCTGCGGCGTACTAGATGACAAACTAGTTCCAGATCCATAAGACACTGACGAGGTACCGAACTCTTGCTCAAAGTCAGGAATAGTAGACGTAGCTGAGGTTGGACATGGTGTACTTGGTGTATATGTTGTACACATGGCATCACCATCAACGTTTTCGTTAAGGCCAGTATTACCTACCGTTTGAACGGTTGTAGTTGCATTCAGTGTTCCAGTGTTGTTTCCTGGTTCAAGTGCCCCGTATGGTATTTCTGCTGTCAGAAGATCAATTGCCGGGAAACTTAGTAGCTCTACCGGAATAGTTCCTGTAGCGGCTGTACCTGTAGCATTATTATCATCTACGCCAGCAATAACAGCAATCCAGTCGTTCGCAGCGTACGGAGACGGAGCATCGGTTGGCTCGGCCACGAACCACAGTGGGAAGGTACAATCCCAGCGCATGGTTGGATCTGTAGCACCGGTACAGCTAGTACTTGACGCTGTACATGACAAATTCCATGTAGTTGTAGCGACCTGATTCGTATAACAATTATTTGGATCATAAGAGGCAGATGTACCATCGCAGGCAGCCGTAGATCTCTGTAGAGCAACAGTGAAATTTGTGATTTCGTCACCAGCTGAGACATTCTGGCAGCTGTTAGCATCTGAAAGTTCAAAGTCTAAAGTAAATCCGGTTGTCTCACCATTATCTACTGTTAGTGGCATATCGACTCCTCCATTTATATTGACATTACCAGTAACAGTTGTTGGCGCTACGTTATTGACTGTGAAACCAACATTCGTGGCTTGTGCACCACCAGAAGCTGTATGACCATGTTCATCTATAATGAATCCCCATGCATCATAAACATCATCTTGTATAACACTCGGTAATGTGTAGGTGGATGTTGCGTTGTCATTAATGGTAATCGTGGTACTGGCAATTGTTCCCCCCGGACCACAATCAGATGATGTGGCAACAAAATCGTTTAGATTACAAACATAAAGCTTAATGGCGTCATCACCTCCAAGTACATCTGGATCCGATGATGTAGAGAAAAAGTCAAAAGTAACGCCAGGATCAGCTGGAGAATTATTATAGAACGTAGTAAATACTGGACGGTGGTTTACTATAAACGGTGACGAGTTTGTGGCATTTGTACCTTGTGTATATGTATCGTTACACCTTGGATTTACCGGATCGTCGTCACACACCCAAGCAAACCAGTCATTACTCTCCGACATAGCCTCAGTGGTGGTAGTAGCTACTCTAGCTTGTGATAAAGCAGCCGTTGCTGTGGAAACTCCCCATTGTACCCCTCCTCCACAGTCTGGCGGTGCCGTACCTAAACTCCCAAGATCAGCTGCGGCATTAGGTGTAGGGGTTGCGTTTGTGCTACATATCAGCAAAAAATAAGGAGCTGAGCCAGAGTTGTCAGCTACAGCAATCCAGGAAACTTCGTCTCCAGAGTTTGTTGGTGTTGAAGTCGAAGATTCAACTTCTTCAGTAGTCGTACTAATCCACTGTGGAGGAGTGTTCAAAACAGTCAGTGTAGTAGTGGCTGTTTGGGCCTCGACTTTCATTAACTCAGTCTTTCCGGCATTAAAAACAAAAGCAAACATGAATATAAGTAGTCCGGTAGCCGCAGTTAGAATAGTGATTTTCCCAGCTGTATGCAATTTATTTGAATTCCCTAGTAAGTTGTACAACATGATTTGAATATATTTAAATTTAATTTACTTGCTAATTGTATCTAATTGTTATTTAAATAGCTTGCTAGTTATACACACAACTTTTATCTATACTCTTTTACTCATAACGTATCGCATCAAGTGGGTTTAAAGTAGCAGCCCGACGGGCGGGAAAAACACCGGTGAGATACCCAACTGCTCCGGAGAAAAGTGCAATAAAAAGAAGAAAAGTGATGGGGAAAGAAAATAGCGTCACTGCCTGCCCACCAAATTGTCCAGCTACAATATTAAGCAGTACATTGATGGTAACGCCTATAACAACACCCATCACAATTCCACTTATTCCCCCTAAAAAACCAACTACAATTGACTCCGAAATAAACAAATTCTTTACATCCTTTGGAGACGCACCAATCGTTCGCATGATCCCAATTTCCTTGGTTCGCTCTAAGAGTGTCACAGTCATGGTATTAAACATACCAATTGCCGACACAACTAGAGCAATACCACCAAAAGTTGCTAAAACGGCCTGAATTCCTTGGAATATTTTAGAAGCTTGCTCCACTGTCTTAGATAAGGCAGTCACCCTATACCCTTCTTCGATAAGATCTTTTTCAACAATTGGTAAATTTTCATTACTATCCACCCTAACCTGGACTCTTTCATACTCCTCGACAGTCACGTAGTTTTTTAGTTCGGGCAGCATCATGATAACGTTCAAAACACCTTCCTCTTTGGTAATTCCACGGACTGTATACTCTTTATCAATCGACACCTCTTGAATATCTCCTGAGCCATCTTCTGTTGGTACCAAGAGTCGAAATGATACTTTTTCACCTACAAACGAAGCTGGATCATCAACGCCAAATAGTTTTATGATAGCTGGTGAAAGCATAACCGAGTCCGTGTTGCCCGCATCATCATCTGTAAAGACCTCTCCATCAGTGGCTGTAATACCAGCATAACGTAGATATGGTGGTTCAATGCCTTGAATAAAAACATTACCAGTTAGTCCTTTGTACGTAACCAGAGCTGGGTACCTAGCCATAGGAGAAGCATCTAAAACTTCAGGTTTTTTTTGAAATTCCTCTAAAGTATCGTTAGTTAGTTTTAAATTTTGACTTCCTGTAGAGGACACGCCCAGAGAAAGTAAGGTCTCACCAAATACAATTTGCTCAAGAATTATTTTTTGCAACCCAAAGCCGAGACCCACCAGGACCACTACCGCCCCAGTACCAACACCCATACCTAAAATCGTCAACCAAGTACGCATTGGATTGGTCTTAAACATTCTGGTTGAAAGTTGAGCTAGGTCTTGAACTCGCATTAAATGAAGAAACGAGCGTAGCGACTATTCTGAATTTACGTCCCAATTTTTTCTTTCCCTGAGAAAATTGCTGGACGCTTGTGGTCGAACGCACGCAAAAAATTAAAACATCTCTACAAACTTATAATTATAATATTCCAAATCGTAACACCAACCAAACCTTTCCTGAACAAACCATTTAAACAAAGTGTCTAGCGACTATAATTATAGTAACATCAAAAGTTGTTATAAATCTCAAGTTGTACTCACTAACTCTTATAACTCACATCGACTCCCTGGGCAATTAGTTTTTCAAAATAACGTGTCAGTTCATCGGCTTCCTTTGAATCTAAACTCAACCCATCATTACGAATACTTTTACTCAGGTATTCATTAAATTCTGCTTCTTCTATTACACCAGTCACCCGATCAGCAATTAATTCAACTAGGTTGTTGTTTTGATCCTTGTTTAGCTTAATCTTAAATGTGCCGATTAAATGGTCTCGTAAACGCTCAGCCAGCTGGTGTTGACTGAAGAAAATGTCAGCATTATCTTTTTTTGCTCTAAAGCGTCTAATGTCGTCCGACTGAGTAATTAGTTTTTCAGCTACTGAAGCCATTCTTTTGGCTTCTGCTAATGACACCTCTACCCCACCATTTTCCTCTGTTTCAATGAGACCTTTAATGAAAGCTCTTTTATCAAGCTTACCTTTAATAAACAAGACTATGGCCCGCTCCAATCGGATAAGCTGGTCATACGTAAGTGACTGAGTCAAAAAATTAACCATACTTTTTACTCGAAGGGTATCAACCGAGTCATAAGGAAAAAGTCTAGCCAACTGCTCAAGCTCAGTCACTATCGTCTCCCCTTCCTTCACAGGTTTTATTTGCTTACGTTGAGGATTTACCACCTCTCGCACAATATGGCCATCCTTTAAATAGTACACACGATGAGCGTAGCTTAGGTGTGCCGCGTTGTGTGACACCATAATTACCGTGCGGCGATCAAATGTGTTAATTTCGTCTATCTTATCCATCACTTGCTGAGTTGAAACTGAGTCTAGGTTACCAGTCGGCTCATCTGCCAAAAGAATTTTTGGATCATTAACCATAGACCGTGCCACTGACACACGCTGCTGCTGACCACCAGAAAGCATGGCTGGTACTTTGTGGGAGACATGTCCAACCCCAAAGCGATCTAGTAACGATTGAGCTCGCCGCTCGCGACTGGCTTTGTCAGCATCACAAAAGATCATTGGCAGAGCCACATTGTCTAAGACTGAAAGCGAGGGAATCAAGTTGAAGGATTGAAATATAATACCCATTACGTAACGCTGAAAATACACACGGTCTTCTGGTGGATAAGAATATATATCATCTCCGCGTATCAATAACGTACCCTCTCCCGGGGGTAAAGAGCCTTGGATGGAATACATTAGAGTAGATTTACCAGAACCAGACGCACCAAACAAGATGATGTATTCACCTTCATAAATATCTGTATTTACCCCGGTCAGAGCCTTAAATTCATTTGACTTTCCTTTGTTGTAAATAATCGATAGGTCACGACAAACAATCAGCGGTTTCGCCATGACCTAATTATGCCATTACAGAGATTTATAATCTGCACACACTATCCCCAATTTAAAATTCTCCTGTATTTTTTTTCGATAAAAATTACTCGCGAAAATTCGCACTAGTCGCTGCGCTTATTTGCTAATTTTACCCACCAATATTCTTAACCCAACCGAAGGTACTCTGGAAGTTTTCGATAATTAAGTCAATGATATTTTTCTCTTGAATTGGTGTGAAGAGTACAAAATTTTCAGATTGTACATCATTACCTGCCTCATCAGCACAATTAAGCCAAAACTGATAGACGGTAGCCGGTGCAAAGTCCACGACCACCTCTACGTGTTGAACTTCGTACTCAGCCTGTTCTTTTTCTCGTACAGTCGGTTCGGTACCACCGGCTACCCCTTCACGGTAAGTCATAACACAGTCGGCCGGTTCGTCAGTCACCCACTCAACGATCGTCTGTATTCTGGATTCTCCACCCGGAAAAAGAGTTGACTCATTAGTTACGTTTGAAATGATTGGAGCGGCAATGTCCCGCATGGTCACAAACTGAATTGGCTGACTCCGTACCCGATCGCCACCGGAGTTTTCTGAGATTACATAAGCCACGTACCGCGAACCCAAAGTAAGGTCTGCTAAGCGCATCTGGTGAGAGGTGGTCAAAGTTGGTCTACCGACAGAATTTTGTTCACCGGTAGTTTGGTCTTGGTATTCCACCAACGCCTTAGCTGGTACAGTCGTATCCCAGGCTAAAGTAGCGGCGTTCTCCTCCACCTTAACTACGCGCAGATTCTTAATTTCTGGCAATGAAGCTTTGGTCTTAAAAGTAAAATTTCTACTTTCACCAATAATTCCGTAGCTATCTTCCGACTTGACCTTAAAATTATAGTCCGTGAATGGATCTAGACCAATCAATCTAATCTCATGCTCAGTTGTGGGCGCATCAGTAGATGCTTGAGAATAGGCATAGTTTAGGCCATCAAATCCTTTCTTAGGTGAAAACAATACCTCAGAGGTGGACTCACGGTCAGTAGTCCACCTAACCAATGCACTGGTTGTTTCTGGAATTACTGTTGGCGGACCAACAATAGTAAGATCTTCGGTGATACCCTGAATGGCCTTTACTACTTCATTTACAATTTCTTGTAGCTGAAGTGGGTCGGTAATTTGATTTATCTGATTAATTATTTCTTGAGTACTAGTTTCCTTAGCTGGAGGATTGTTGGTAGTGAATTCAGTATCAGCTTTGCCACTTCCCTCCGCTGAACCTATTTCTGGCTTACCGCTAGTCTGAATCTTATAATCAGCTGAAATCCCTTGGTTACCGTTATCATCAGCAGAAACTACACGAAAATAGTAAACTCTACCAGACTCTAGGTTTTGCAAGGTAATTGAATGTTTGGTTCGATCAGGCACCGGTATACGAACTATACCCAAATCAGGCTGGAGACCAAAGTTTACAGCTGAATCAGCGTTTTCATCAGTTTCCCAGGTAATAGTAATCTCACTATCAGTCACATCAGCCACTTCAACATTCGATATTTGCGGAGGTTCTTTATCATTATTCTGTGCATAAGAAAGAAAAGTAGGAGGTATAAAAGTGAATACCATAGCTAAAGCCAGGAATGTGACAAAGAACTTTTCCTTAGATTTGTACATTAAACTAATCATATCATTCCTTAGACTAACTCTAAATACCAATAGCCGTGAAAAGGTTAACTCCGGAGTGAGCTGAGTTGCCGGTGGTGAACGGTACATTTATTCCCCAGTACACATCAGACTCTACCGGTGGTGTAGTGGTAGCTGGTTTTGACATATTTAAA
Organism: Candidatus Nomurabacteria bacterium; assembly: GCA_023898525.1. Classification (NCBI taxonomy): domain Bacteria; phylum Candidatus Nomuraibacteriota; species Candidatus Nomurabacteria bacterium. Next base: position 26,913 of record CP060227.1, on the reverse strand, counting down.
TCAAGTGTCACCGGAGTAGTCGACGACAACTGCTGGCAAGTTGGGCATGCACTGTAAGTAAAGGTGGAGGTGGCTACTTTTTGCTGATCAGCCGGAATGGTTGAAGATAATCCGCCAGTCATATCGCTGCCTGTAACATCAACATCAATCGGTGCATTACCAAGATTCGTCACAGTAGTGGTCGGGTTAAAACTACCAGTGTCAGAGTTAGGGGTCAGGGACCCATAGTCTATGCTTGAGTCTACCGCCAGGGCCCGCAAGGTCAGAAGTTCAACTCCTGGCGCAGAGGCAAAATCATAACCCCCAACTGAATCTTCTGCCTCCAAATAAGCCAACCATTCTTCTCCTTCATAGGTATCAGCGTCGGTTGGATCAGCATGGAACTGCATATCAGCGACACAAGACAGAGTACAACTATTACCGGAACAGTCAGTAAAGCTACAAGTATTATTCTCGGTACTTAATATGTAGCAATTATTGTTGTTAGCTGTACAACTTGCTCCAGCACCACTGCGGTAGATAGTGGCTGTAGCATTAGTTAAGTCGCTATAACCATTAAGATCAGTCACTGTCCCAGTTGCATAAACTAAAGTAGTAGTTCCTGAAGTTAAACTAATATCAAGACCGCTATTTAAATTCACCGCTCCAAAAGTCGGGTCAAATTTTAATTGAAGTTCTGCAACACTTAAATATGTATCCAAATCAACACCATTATTTGTTACTCTAAAACATAAGTTCTCATCAACCACATTATTGGTCGGTATAATAACATACTCCAACTCTACATATTCATTTTGGTCAACATCTAGATTACTGGTAATATTCGTCGGATCTTCTCTCACTTCTCCTGGAACAAATATTCCACTTACATTTGTTAGCAAATCAACTGTAGATTCACCATTTGTAATATGTGTTGAACTTTGCATACAGACTGGGGATGTTCCACAGCTAGCTTGCGATGGAACAGATGAGTAACCAATTGAAGCGACAGCTTCACAACTTGGAGCTACACCAAGCGGTGCGTACTCAAGCAAAAATTGTTGGTTTGTAATAGGTAAACCGGTATTATCAATTGATATTCTAAGTCGAGCAACATCACTAACATTAAATGATGTAGGACTATTTTGCGCAGCCTCCCAAGTCGCACCACCATCAACTTGTTCAACTCCAAAATAAATAGTTGGCTCGTTTGTTAAAGTTGGACGTGAACTGATACTATCCCATCCACCATTGTGGAACCAATAAGTAAAACCATAACCACCAGACGTATAAGTACTATCAGTTACTGATGTTGTAGCTACTAAAGTGTTGGCAGAATCATACAAAGAAACAAAAATATTATTATCGGTTCCCCAATCAATTTCCACTTCATACCAACCAGTTGAATATGTAATAGTAGACGAGGCTAGAATCGTACCTGAACTATCATTATCAACCACATCTTTCACCAAAGACACTCTATCAATACCAAATTGTTCCAAACAAACTGCGTAATTTTGGTTAGTTGAACCAGGTGACTGAACACCAAACATAGTACAAACCTCATCTCCAGAACCAGCTGATGTATCAATATATTGTAAATATCTGAAAGTTTCACCTTGACTTACAGTTTGATCAAATCTATAAATACCACCAAGGTTAGCACGACCAGACTCATTCCCTAGATTATCTAGGCCATATGTTCCATCATAATTATAGCTAGTTCCGGTTCCAAATAGACTTGTTTGACCGCTGTATTCAGAAATATTATTATCTTCAAAGTCATCCGTGGCTATAAATACCTGGGTACTTGAACTAGTAGATGTGGCAGTTGGATTATTGTAATACATGAAAACTGATGTAGTTTCATTGGCGGTTAAACTTGGCACCTTTACCCATACCTCTGCAGCCACAGCATTAGTAGTCGAACCTAACCAATAAGGTATCTCACTTATTCCGGTACTATCAGTAAATCTAAGGTCATCAAAGTCAGCTTGCATATCAGTGTCATAAGCTACAAAAATTTGTATAGCGGCATCGGTGTAAGTAGCTGGATCAACATTCTTAATACGAACTTGTTTGCGAGCATTCCAATTAACATCAAACCATTCATTGTCTGGAACCTGCGCTCCTCCGTCATCGCTTCGCCAACGGAAATTTGTTTGTTGCGTCAAAAGGCACGAACTGTTACTCCACCGTATAGATCCACACTCTGTACCATCATCTACATCAAAATCTTCACCATCTAAGTTTCCGGTATGACTGACAAATGTCCACACGTTGGTTGTCGACCCAACTAAAGTCACATTCGCTCCAGCGATCGCGGTCGTAGTAGAAAAACTATTACCAGTAACAACTTTTGAAGCATTAGCATTTAATGCTTGATCGGTTACTTTAATTAAAGTACCTCCATTTACAGCTAATTCAAAATCACCATTCGAGAGAGAAGTAAGAGTTGGCGTACCTGAAATATTTAAACCGTTAACATCAAGATTGCTAAAAGCATAGTATAAAGCATTAAATGTACCGCCGGTTAAATCAAAGGCATATGTACCACTTCCCTGATTGGTTATATTAGTTTTATTACCATTCACTCCAACAACATTAAGGGTTCCACTTTGTAGTGTAGTGGTTGAATTTGTAGCTTGATGAACATTTACTTGACGCTCAAAACCAGAAATATCAGTACCATCAAAATCAGTCGCGTAATTCCAATACTCAGTAGTAGTAGCAATAGTAAAATCACCATAAATATACAGATCCCCATCCACAACATTATGATCTTGTGAATACAAGGAAGCGTTTGTATCTATTTGTGTAGTAGTAGCTGCAGAATTCCACATTCTTATATCGCTATTAACACCAATATTCAACACATTATAATTATCACCACCAACTGCTTTTGTGTTAATAGTATAAGCACTTTGACCATCCAGATATAAAGTACTCCCCACCCAATCAGTCGCTCCTCCACCCACACTATTCGTGAACACCCCACCCACATATATGGTAGGACTACTTTGGGTAACAAAATTACCAACTGAAGCAATAGTGAAATTATTCGTGGTGGTTGCAGAAGCTATTAACGTATATCCTCCAGCTGGAGCGCCTATTTGCAGATCATAGAACGCACTAGTTCCTGGATCAATAATTCTTCCAGTTGTAGTACTGTTCAACAACACAGTTCCAGTTGAATTATTGAATAAACCACCGCTAGCATCAAACGACCCACCGATCGACAAAGTTCCTGAAGCGAAAGTGACTGTTCCAGTTGAAATCGTTAACGATTCTATTAAAGTTAAGTTTGTATCAAGTATAGTATAGTTTCCATTACCGGCAAACGTGACTGCGTATAAGTCTGAACCTGTTGCCTGAAGCATATTTGAGCTAGTACTGAATAATACAAGCTCACCATTATTATGATCAATACTACCCGATTCATTTAGAAAATCTGCACCAACAGCAAACTGACCTGACGGCAAAGTAAGCGCGCCATCAGTTTTAATTATTGAACCAGTTGATGTAGCATCTGTATCGATAATGGTCCAATCACCAAAACCAGTAAACTGCATTTTAGTAAAACTAGAACCGCCAAATCTAATATTTTTACCTGATGAAGTACTTGTGAACAAGGAGACTGCACTCGCGACAAAGCTTCCACCATTATTTTCAAACGAACCTGCAAAAGTACTGGTGGCAATCGGCATAGTAACTACACCACTAGTAATAGTTACATCGTTATTGACATAAATATTAGGGTCAATAATATACCAACTACCACTTCCGTTGAAGGTTAAATTAAAGAAAGGGTTTTCATTAACTAACACAGAACGATTACTACCAGTAGTAGTCAAAATTATATTGGAAGTACCGGCATTAAAGGTCGCTGTTGAACTAGCAACAAAACTACCTCCGATAGTGTGTGTATTGCCGGTTCCTGAATCAAAGACTGAATTAGCATATAATTCCAAAGTTCCATCATAAGGTTGACCAGCTCCACCCCCAGCAATGGTCACATCACCTTCGGGAGTAAAAGTCTTTCCTGTCCAAACTATCAATTTATAGTTAGCTGGCAAATCAAGAGTGTCTGGACTACTACTGATCGCTGTAAATGGTATATCAGGATCATCAGAAGAATCCCATACTGACATATCATCAATGGTCAAAGGATCAACACCCTCGTGTCGCACAATTACTCTATTTTCATAGAGATTAAAGTTGCCAATACTAGAAATTGGAGCGGAACTTACAGTAGCAGCTTTAGCAGATTCTCCATCAATATAAACTACAAATGAATCTCCAGGACTGTAAGCTACGTTAGTAATACTATAAGAACCAGTACCGGAATCGCAACTTGCAAGGTAATTTGTTAAACCAGCCACTTCCAGAGAAATATTGGTAGTACTTCCATCACAAATAGTGGATATGGTAGAACCTTCATCACTATAAACCTTTCCAGATATTGTGATTAAGGCAGCTGAATCATCCCAGACTATATACCCCGGATCACCGTCAGGATCATTATCAAAAGATTCACCATCATAGCCACCAAAGTGATTAGTAAAGCGCCAAGAGCTTACTGAAGTACCAGTCGCAGTCACATTAAAACCTGTAGCTGCAGCGCCAAGAGCAAATCTATTTCCAGTAAAGGTCTTAGCTGGATTATTATCTATAACAGAATCAGTTACAGAAATTCCTGTACCACCAGTTACAGCTAATTCAATATCTCCATTAGATAATGTGGTTACTGTTGGAGTTCCTGAAAACGAAAGACCTGTGGCATTTAAGTTACGCAACTCGTAGTAAGACCAATTTGTACTACCGCCAGTTACAGAGATACCATACGTACCTGACCCTTGATTTGTGATAGTAGTTGAAGCAATTGGATTACCAATAACATTTAATGTTCCGCCAGCTGACAAAACAACACCTGAACCAGAAGCAAATTGTACAGTAACTGGCCGCTCATTTCCGCCAGTTAAATCGGTACCATCAAAATCAATGGTATAACTCCATTCATCGACGAGTATAGAATTGGAGTATGTTCCATAAATATTTAACGTTCCATCAACATTACCATGATCCTGTGAATATAAAGAAGCAGTTGAATTAACGTCGTAACTAGAAGCATCGGAATTCCACATTCGAATCTGTGTTGTATCTCTAACTTCCAATGTACCATATGTGTCATTTGTGGTCGAAGCATTTATCTCATAATTACCACCACCATACAAAGCTAAAGTAGAACTACTCCAAGTAGTAGCGCCACCAGCCAGGTTATTTGAGAAAATTCCACCCACTGCTAAAGTCTGACCACCTGAAAGCGTAAATGAAGAATGATTAGAAAGTGACCAAGCATTAGTAGCTGTAGCGTGCGACAACACAGTAAATGAACCAACCCCATTGATATCAACAGAACCGAAAGCTGATAAACCAGCATTTATATTTGTAGCAGTAGGTGTATCAAAGGTTACTGTACCTGAGTTATGGGTAAAACTACCATAGTTTAACCAATCACCAGCCACAGACAGTAATGCACTATCACTAGCTATAAAAGAACCATTGTTCTGAATAACCACGTCACCAGAAACAGCAACAGCAACATCATTGGTGTTTAGGTCAAAAGTAGTACTAGCTTCTCCACCGATGGTTAAGCTGTTATTAACAGAGATCCCAAGACCAGTAGATGTATAAGTCTGCGAACCAGATCCAGCATTTATATCAAGATTGTAGTAATTAAGTGACGTTACATCAGCTCCTGCTCCACTGTAACGCACAGTACTAGTATCATAAATAAAAGTTCCAGATCCAGTAAAGACAGTACCTGTTCCTGCCAAATCCCAAATCGTACTGCCTGCATCCAAGAAGTGTGCATTAGCGATTGTTAAAGTACCTGACACTGTGGTAGTAGCTGTAAACAATGGAGTAGTAGTTCCGACTACTAGACCGTTACCGAGAGTTAAATTGTAGAAAGTCCAAGCGGTATTACCACCCAAATTGTTACTGACAGACATAGTGGTGGTTCCACCTCCTAATGACAAAGTTCCGTCACCAGTCAACGATCCATTTAAGATAGTTATATCTCCAGTACCAGTAACTGTTCCGGTGGAAATAAGCATATTATTATCCACCTCTATATTTGCTCCAATGTTCCAACCACCACCTATTCCACTAAAGGTTAGGTCGTAGAAATTGACCAATTCATTAGCAGTAATACTCTTACCACTAGTAGTTGCATTCATAATGACAGTAGAAGAAGCCGGTACGAAAGAAGCTCCACTACCCTGCACCAACCGCCCACCAATAATATAAGTGCTGGTACCGTTAGCAACAAACGTAGATGATGTTGCTAACACCAAAGAACCATCATAGCTATTTGCTTGACTGTTTGCACTAAGAGTAATTGCTCCACCAGGAACAAAGGTTTTGTTTTGCCAAACATAAAGTTCTGTATTTTGATTAGTTACAAGCACAGGAGTGGTTCCTGTGGAAGCAGTGAAACTTAGATCAATATCATCGTCTGAATCGTACGTAGCCATATTGGCTATCGTTACAGCATCAACGTCTTCGTTACGAACAATAACTCGGTTGGCATATATATCTAGATCCAGAATATCAGATGTTGGTGTTCGGGTTATCACTGACCCCTTCTCTCCGCCTGATGCATCATTTAGATAAATAGTCAAAGTTGGATCACCTACTATCACCACACCAGAAATACTATATGTACCATCTATATTACTGCAAGAGCCATCATATGTAGTACTTCCATTAACCACCAATCGAACACTATTTGTAACTCCATCACATGTACCACCAATAATCGGACTGATTCCATCATCTTGATACACTGCGCCAGCAACAGTAATAGTAAGTGAACTATCATCAAAACGAACTGAACCAGGATCACCAGTATCATTATCATTCGCTTCACCATTAAGATTACCTGATCCCTCTCTAAACCACCAATACGAAGTAGGAGTACCGTCAGTTTGACTGATATTATACCCACTCATAGGAGTCGTGGTGGCGAAAGTAACATTATAAACCTGCTTAGCCGGATTGATATCAATTGTAGTTGAAGACAGAGTTATGGCCGAACCACCTGGTGTTGATACAGTATAAGATCCATTTCTTAAAACAGGAACGATTACTGAATCCAAAAATGAAACACCAGTGCTACCCAGATCTGTAAAGTCATAATATTGAACTGTAGTAGTTCCGCCGCTAAAATCAACCGTATATGTACCCGCACCTTGATTAGCTATCGTTGTTGAAGCTGAAGTTGTTCCAATAATATCTACTATACTATTTACAAAAGTTGCTTTTGCACCATTTGCAAAACGTACGTTTGACTGACGTTCACTTCCACTTAAGTCTGCACCGTCAAAGTCAGTGGCATAACTCCAATAATCCACGCCATTTGTATTTATATAATTTCCAAATATATACAAATCTCCATCCACAGAATTGTGATCTTGTGAATAAAGTGAACCACCGGAGTCAACAACATGAGAGTTAGCCAATGAATTCCACATTCTAACATGGGTACTCGTAGCAATACTTAATGTTTCATAATTATCCCCTAAGTCTGATTTAGTATTTATACTATAATTTCCATTTTCAAGCGATAAAGTCGTACCTGTCCAAGTAGTCGAGGCACCACCGACATTATTAGTAAATACTCCACCAACCGATAAAACTTGACCACTGGCCAAAGTCCAGTCACTAGCATCTGTTAAAGTAAAATCGTTCGTGGTTGTGGCTGGAGTGGAAATAGTCCAACCTCCTGTCACATTGTCAAAAACAACATCATAAAGTGATGAACTACCAAAATTCAATATCTCACCAATATCGTTTGAATTAAATTTCAAAGTTCCTGTTCCAGGATTTACAGTACTATTATTAGTGTACGATCCACCAAGATTAAAAGTACCGTTCGGTAAAGTTAAAGCTCCTTGAGTAACGACTAAGTCACCAAACACTGTAACATTTGTGTCACTAAACGACCAATTTCCAATTCCATCAAACTCAAGATTACTAAAAGCAGAACCACCGGCAGTCAGAATTTCACTGGCGCTACTATAAAACAAAACTGTACCACTACCTCCGTTATAAACTCCTCCAGTATCAACTAACGTCCCTCCAATTGAAAACACACCAGTAGGAAAATTAAGTGTTCCAGCAGTAATTGTTACATCATTTGAGCTGGTAGCATTTACGTCATTAACAGTCCAATTTCCAGCTCCATTAAAAGTTAAATCGTAAGAAGCATTAGTGAACGAACCACCATCAAAAGTAATTGTCTCAGCCGAACCAGAATTAAAATACATCACACCGTTATTATGAGCGAAAGTTCCGCCTGTGGAATCAAAAGAACCGGAAATTGTAGTTGTAGCTGTAGGCATAGTCACAGTTCCTGTTGCGATAGTAAAGTCATTTGAAACTACAAGTGCAGGCTCTGTAAACGCCCAACTACCACCCGAACCATTGAAAGTAAGGTTATAAAATGAATCACCGCCAACAGTAATTGAATGGTTAGTTGTGGTAGCGGCAAATATTATCGTTCCCAACCGCGGAGTGAAAGTATTTAGATTATTCCATCCTTCATTTATCGTTGCTGTTTGGTTATTTAAATCAAATATATCATTAGCTTCAATGGTTAGAGATTGCATAGTTATATTACTACCAGCCAACAGAACCTTGCTTACCCCATCAACTACTACATACCCTATATTTTGGTTAACAGCATTGTTATCTGTCCAAGTCGTTGGATTTGTACCATCAATGGTAGTTGTACCAATACCGCTCCAATAACCATTAGTATTTGTAATAATGTTTCCGGCCACCGAAATTTCTTCTATTCCACGATTTAAAGTACCATAATCAATAGTCAAAACACCGTTAACATCAAACAGACTACCGAGAGTCCAAGTAGCAGTACCAGCAGTTTCTCCAAATGTCACATTATTAAACGCTGGACTGACCGCACCAGTTGAATCTATAGTTTCAGTAGTAGAAGTAGCGGTGAAAATGACAGTTGAGCCAGTCATAGTGGAGGTAGCTGAGTTTACCCAAGAGCCAGACACTCTTAAGGTATTCACTCCTGACACTAGTGTCCCGGCATTGGTAAAATCATGTGTTGTTAAATTTGCGCCTGGGTTATAGGTGTTGTTTGGTAACACTACAATACCTGCATCTTCACAACTAACATCAGCGCACATACTCAACACATTACTGCCATCCACATCAAAGAAAAGATCCTCGTCATTAGTAAAGTCATAAGTATGTAAATTTGCATTAGTAATAGCTACATTATCATCAGAACCAATTGTAAGATGTCGTTGCTGTAATCTCATGCCGGTTATATCAGGAACACCATCATATGCTGTTACCGCAACCGCTTCTTCAGCATCAGTCGCTCCATTTATAAAAACAGTAACGATATCATCTTCAAAATATGTAACGTTATCAATAGTCCAACTACCTGCAGAGATACTTGCAGTTTTACCTGTTTGCAACACACCATTTACTGCTACCGCTACAGTACCTGTTGTTAAGGCAGTCACACCATCATACTCATAAGCTGTACCAGAAACAGTGAACCCACGAGACCATTCTATAGTCCAGTCGTTTAAGGTTGGGCAATCAGCAGCTACACAGGTAAAGTTTGCTACCGGTCTAATCTCGTTGTATGTAGTAGTGTTAAGTAATTTTAAATCTATTGGTGAAGTAGTAAATCCAGCAGAGTTACCAGACAAATCTAAATCTGGTATCAATTCCCATTCACCAATACCATTCAAATATTCAACTTGATAATATAAGGAACTACTACCTGGCTCGCTATCACTCCAAAACATACTGCCCCAAGCTGGTCCACTTCCATTATCAAAGTCAAGTGGTGTACCTATAACCGAACCAGAGCTGGCACTATTACTAGTAATTATCACTTCCACATAATCAACAAACAGCGAGTCATTATCATCTTCATTGAAGAAAATTACATGAATTTTATTGTTACCATCAAAGTATTCTGAGATATTAGTTGTTATAGTACCTGTATAAGTACCGTCAGTAACGGTCTGCTGAAAACGATCTAATTCCTGCCAATACGGAGTAGTTGTTCCTGGTCTCCAAATACCAAGCCAAGCCACATCGGTTGCAGCTCCTTGAAATCCTTCAAGTGTAATATCTATTTGATCTATATTAGTTGGATCTTCTGCAATATCAAATTCCGCCCAAAAAACAGCGTTGTCACCAGCGTTTGGGTCAGTAATAGTCCATCTATTATCATCACTAGAGGAAAGTGAAGTATATTGACCATTTGTGGCTTCTGCATCGCTTGCATAACCAGCGATTCCAGAACGTAAGTTTGGAGTACTAGCAGAAGTACCAAGCACAGTAAGAGTATCTATTGCGTCAACGGTTGGTGGATCAGTTGGATCAAGCACATCTACCTCAAAATCCCGCCCGACATGTGTAGCGCTCGGACTTGTAACTCCATTAAAATTGTAAGTTACCACAGAAGATGGAATAGTGCTTATTGAATCAGTAGTAGAAGCAATAGTACTAGCCAATGTGTCTGTCTCAAATTGCTCTTTAGTGGTCTGAAACCATGTTGAAGTGGTAGCAGTGGTATCAACTGTAAAGCTCCAAGGCTCAGACCAGAACGAATAGCTATTACCTCCAGTCGGATCTTTAGCACGAGTACGCCACCAATAAGTTACACCATCTGTTAGTGAACTTTGCATAGTGTAACTGATAGTATTTCCAGTAAAATAAGGTGACGTGTCAGCACCGTTGTCGATATTAACGAAACCTGGTGAAGAAGAGGAATTTACAGTAGTAGAACCAGATGCGAAAGTAACATCAGTCGACCATGAAAATTCATACTCCAAGTCATCACCTTCTGGGTCAGTGGTATAGAAAGTAAATGTTGGAGACGTAGTACCAGTTTTTTCATTATCAAATAAAAGTTGATGTGTTGGTACCGAAACTCGAAGCCCCCAATTAACAGTCCAATCCTGAATTGACGGACTGCCGTTTTCAAAATTAGCACGAATCCTGATTTGATTATATGTCTCAGTATCTAGATCAATCAGATCAACTGGTGAAGTATCATAGCCAGAAGCATTCCCCGCTAAATCAGCGTCTGGAATTAATTGCCAAGAAGATCCGTTATTATATTCTATATGATAAAGAATATCATTAGCAGATCCTGTCTCAGTAAATGAAAATTCACCCCAAGCATTTCCGATTGTTACCCAATCAAAATCAATCATACTACTAGTTGTAGTACCAAAACTTTGTCCACTCGCTAACTGAACATCGTCAGATATGGTAGCATCTGTTTGTTCCAACGTGTCAGTATCAAATTGTTCTTCAGTGGTTTGAAACCAAGTAGATATTGTAACTCCTGTATCAATAGTGAAACTCTTAGCTGTTGTCCAATCTCCATAATTAGCCGAAGCTTCACTATCAATAGCTCTGACTCTCCACCAATAAGTTACATCATTTGAAAGAGTTGACGGTATTACGTAACGTATTTCCTCACTATCGTTAAACGGTGATTTATCAGAAATCGTATCTTGGTTTTCAAAGTAAATTGAATTAGATACAGAATTGTGGTCGGCAACAGGTGAGCTAAAGTCAACATCATCATCAATTTGAATCTGATAGTCTATATTCTCTCCTTCCGGATCAACTCCAGTAAATTCAAACCAGGGCGAAGTGCTAGCCATTTTTTCATTATCAAATGGTACAGGGTATGACACCACAGTCGGAGATTGGTTGGTTACCAATCTTGGATAATTCGTATAGGTTTTAAAACGGTTACCATCAGGTGTTACCATACGGAAACAATACGAGGTACCAGAATCAGCTTGGTTTTCTATAACCCAATCCCATTCTCCGTATTCTCCTGTATTAATAGCATTAGGTATTGCTGATGTATCATTTTCTTCTTCATAAGTTTCAAACTTGTCTGTTGCGGACAAGCTAGCACTTGGTAAAGTATCTCCGTCACTAACCGAAACATTATTGTATCCCCTCCACAATGCTGTACTACTACCTATTGGAGCTACGTCACTCCATTCCAATGATTCTGAACAAATATCTCCAGCAGCATATTGCAATTTAAATGAAGATCCAGAAGAATTCACTGATGTCACTCCGACCCCCATACGTAAACGTAGCACATCACCAGTTTTAGTTGGATAAGTACTATTAATTACCTCATTTTGTAACAACTCCCCGGTCGTGGCTCCTGGTGGCCAAGTATCAGTTGGCGTAACAGCATTAGTATTATTATACCACCAGAAACCATTTTGCTCATAAATCGGGCTTTTCTCCCAACTTACCGCCCAATCCTCAAGGACTGGTGAAACACTCGCTATTCCTTTACTAAGGGTAGCATTTAGACAAATACGATTATAGGTTGAAGTTGACAGATTTGAAATATCAAGCGGACTTCCCCCAGAAACAATTCCCTCTGAATTACCTGCTAAAATACCGTCTGGTACCAATGTGTCACAAGTAGCAGAATTAGAATAGTAAACACGCAACAACACCTCGGTGCCCGTCGGCTCATTCACATGCCAAATAACCTCACCCCAATCAGTTTGATTTGGCACCCAATCAAAATCAACTTCAGAGGACATTACAGAACCAGTTTCTGGACTTGGTTGTAAAGCAAAAGCTATCATCAATAATCTGTTACCTGAGGCAGACCAATTGGCTTCAGGGTATTCGCTACCATCACTAGTTATAGCTTTGTAAGCACTGGCGTTTACAAACCCATTACCACCAGTATCCTGCTCTACTCCTTCAGTGTAACCTGTGGCGGCAGTGTGGGTTAAACTATCCTCTGTCTCAGTTACATAAATCATCATGTCACCGGAAAAAACATCAATTGAAGCAGTTGGAGTAATTGTAGTACCTGAAGTCAAAGCATTACCACTATAATCTCGAACAGGATTATCTTGATTAACATTTTCGTAAACAGCAGACATGTACTGCAAACCATTACCAGGTGCACCACCAATCCAACTTGGAGTAATAGTGGTGCCAACTGCAGCTTGAATACCAGCTTCGTCTAAATAACCAACCCAAGCTCCATTACTGAAACCGGTACCAATTTGCTGATCATCAATCTCAGTTAGAGTTTGCCCACCATATGTGACAGTATCGACATTTGTGTTTGTTCCAGAATCTTCAGAAATGATAGTTACTATTAAAGCTCTATCACTACCATCACTAATAGTTTTTGTGTTACCAGTCGACCAACCATCCAACTCTGCTACCAATACCGGACTTGCATCAATAGAAAGTCCATCACTGGTAGTGGCGTTTATTAATGCAAAGTTTGAAGCAAATTGATCGTCAGTGGTCTGAAACCACTCTGGTATAGTAATAGCAGTACTAATAGTCACGCTTCTAGCTTCAGAATAATCAGACCATTCATTAGACCCACTCGGATCACGAGCTCGTACCTTCCACCAATACGTCACACCATCAGTTAGAGCGTCAGCCGGTTGAATGGTGTAGGTGGTAGTGGCACCTGAAGCGAAAGTGGCAGCGCTCCAACCGGCGTCAGTTGGATAATTTGAAGATTGTTTAGTTAAGAGCGGCGAGCCAAAATCAAAGTCATTGTCTAAGATGAACTCGTATTCCATGTTGTCGCTTTCAAAATCAGTAGATACAAAACCTCCTAAACTTGGTAACGTAGTAGTGGCGCGATAATTATCAAAAGCTGGTGTCTCCGATAAAGTTGGTGTATTTGGAGCCTGATTTGGTATTACCCATCTTATAGTCCAATCGTCAAGAATTGGTGAACTAGCGGCCACTCCGAGGTCAAATGACACACTCAAACAAATACGATTATAGGTTGAGGTGGAGAGTGAATTAATAAACAAATTATTTTGATCAATACCAAAGCCGACAGCATTTCCAGAAAGATCACCGTCAGGTATTAAAGTGTCACAAACAGTACTGCTGGAATAATAAACCTGTAACAATGTATCACTCCCAACTGGTTCTGTGATATTCCATTCGATTAAACCCCAATTAGTCTGTCCAGATACCCAGTCAAAATCAACTTCCGGTGAAATCACAGACCCCACTACACCAGACGCCGGCGTCAAAGCAAATTGAAAACCAGACGCACCATCACTAACACTCATACCCACAGTAGCGTTACCGGTAGCACCAGCAGTTGTCATATCACGAGTTCCCCAAGCACCAGCAGCATTACCAAAGCCGGTACCAGCTTGTATTTCTGAACTTTCACTCCAGCCAGTACCGGAAACTGTAAATGGAAAAGTATCACCACCGTCTCCAGCCAAAAGATAAAATGCCAATGAATTGTCAGTCACAGTAGTAACACTGGTGACTGAATGATTGGTGTTATTACCAGACATATAATCTGCTCCGGTTACGTTTATTGGAGTCACTTGATCAACTCCAGAAACGCGAACGTAGTATCCCCAGTAATCAGCGTTAGCTTGTGAAGGTACATTGATTGTTGCTCCTTCGGTACCGTCAGCAATTCTGTAGAAAGCAGCTGTATGTGCATCAGCCGTAGCGTTTCCAGCTTCGTTTATCAATGTAAAACCAGATGGCTTAAGAGTCGCATTATCCCACTGAGCAGTAGCGGTATTATCGTCATTTCCTACCATGATTAATAACAAGTCTCCCACTTCTACTCCTGATGGTTTGGTAAGGGTAATAGAAGCTCCAGTAGTGAGAGCGGTGTTTGAGGTAAAGCTTTCTATGGTGGGGACACTACTTGCAGAGCTGGTAGAAGCCAGCCAAACACCTCCCGTTGTCGTTGCTGCATTATCAAATACTCCGTCTTCAAATTGATATCCCAATGTTTGGTGCCAAGCTAATTCTAGAACTGAAATATCGATAGTCACGCTTCTAGCTTCAGAATAATCAGACCATTCATTAGACCCACTCGGATCACGAGCTCGTACCTTCCACCAATACGTCACACCATCAGTTAGAGCGTCAGCCGGTTGAATGGTGTAGGTGGTAGTGGCACCTGAAGCGAAAGTGGCAGCGCTCCAACCGGCGTCAGTTGGATAATTTGAAGATTGTTTAGTTAAGAGCGGCGAGCCAAAATCAAAGTCATTGTCTAAGATGAACTCGTATTCCATGTTGTCGCTTTCAAAATCAGTAGATACAAAACCTCCTAAAATAGGTGTTGAAGTAGCCAGAAGGTTATCAAAAGCTGGTGGAACATCATACTCTGGTATATTTGGCACCTGATTTGGCAAATCCCAGTTAATACTCCAATCATTTAAAGTTGGTGAAGTTGTACCCGTACCCAAATCAAGCGTCATCTCTAAACAAATACGATTATAGGTTGAGGTGGAGAGTGAGGATATAACCATCCCGGTTGAAGTCGCATCAAATCCAACGCTGTTACCAGGTAAATCCACATCAGAAACCAAAGTATCACAAGTAGTAGCGTTTGAATAATATACACTTAAAAATGTGTCGGTTCCTGCCGGCTCAGTGACATTCCAACTAATATCTCCCCAATCGTCTTCATTAGACACCCAATCAAAATCAACTTCTGATGACATAATCGTTCCTGAAGTTATAGACGCCGGCGTCAAAGCAAATTGAAAACCAGACGCACCATCACTAACACTCATACCCACAGTAGCGTTACCGGTAGCACCAGCAGTTGTCATATCACGAGTTCCCCAAGCACCAGCAGCATTACCAAAGCCGGTACCAGCTTGTATTTCTGAACTTTCACTCCAGCCAGTACCGGAAACTGTAAATGGAAAAGTATCACCACCGTCTCCAGCCAAAAGATAAAATGCCAATGAATTGTCAGTCACAGTAGTAACACTGGTGACTGAATGATTGGTGTTATTACCAGACATATAATCTGCTCCGGTTACGTTTATTGGAGTCACTTGATCAACTCCAGAAACGCGAACGTAGTATCCCCAGTAATCAGCGTTAGCTTGTGAAGGTACATTGATTGTTGCTCCTTCGGTACCGTCAGCAATTCTGTAGAAAGCAGCTGTATGTGCATCAGCCGTAGCGTTTCCAGCTTCGTTTATCAATGTAAAACCAGATGGCTTAAGAGTCGCATTATCCCACTGAGCAGTAGCGGTATTATCGTCATTTCCTACCATGATTAATAACAAGTCTCCCACTTCTACTCCTGATGGTTTGGTAAGGGTAATAGAAGCTCCAGTAGTGAGAGCGGTGTTTGAGGTAAAGCTTTCTATGGTGGGGACACTACTTGCAGAGCTGGTAGAAGCCAGCCAAACACCTCCCGTTGTCGTTGCTGCATTATCAAATACTCCGTCTTCAAATTGATATCCCAATGTTTGGTGCCAAGCTAATTCTAGAACTGAAATATCGATAGTCACGCTTCTAGCTTCAGAATAATCAGACCATTCATTAGACCCACTCGGATCACGAGCTCGTACCTTCCACCAATACGTCACACCATCAGTTAGAGCGTCAGCCGGTTGAATGGTGTAGGTGGTAGTGGCACCTGAAGCGAAAGTGGCAGCGCTCCAACCGGCGTCAGTTGGATAATTTGAAGATTGTTTAGTTAAGAGCGGCGAGCCAAAATCAAAGTCATTGTCTAAGATGAACTCGTATTCCATGTTGTCGCTTTCAAAATCAGTAGATACAAAACCTCCTAAAATAGGTGTTGAAGTAGCCAGAAGGTTATCAAAAGCTGGTGGAACATCATACTCTGGTATATTTGGCACCTGATTTGGCAAATCCCAGTTAATACTCCAATCATTTAAAGTTGGTGAAGTTGTACCCGTACCCAAATCAAGCGTCATCTCTAAACAAATACGATTATAGGTTGAGGTGGAGAGTGAGGATATAACCATCCCGGTTGAAGTCGCATCAAATCCAACGCTGTTACCAGGTAAATCCACATCAGAAACCAAAGTATCACAAGTAGTAGCGTTTGAATAATATACACTTAAAAATGTGTCGGTTCCTGCCGGCTCAGTGACATTCCAACTAATATCTCCCCAATCGTCTTCATTAGACACCCAATCAAAATCAACTTCTGATGACATAATCGTTCCTGAAGTTATAGACGCCGGCGTCAAAGCAAATTGAAAACCAGACGCACCATCACTAACACTCATACCCACAGTAGCGTTACCGGTAGCACCAGCAGTTGTCATATCACGAGTTCCCCAAGCACCAGCAGCATTACCAAAGCCGGTACCAGCTTGTATTTCTGAACTTTCACTCCAGCCAGTACCGGAAACTGTAAATGGAAAAGTATCACCACCGTCTCCAGCCAAAAGATAAAATGCCAATGAATTGTCAGTCACAGTAGTAACACTGGTGACTGAATGATTGGTGTTATTACCAGACATATAATCTGCTCCGGTTACGTTTATTGGAGTCACTTGATCAACTCCAGAAACGCGAACGTAGTATCCCCAGTAATCAGCGTTAGCTTGTGAAGGTACATTGATTGTTGCTCCTTCGGTACCGTCAGCAATTCTGTAGAAAGCAGCTGTATGTGCATCAGCCGTAGCGTTTCCAGCTTCGTTTATCAATGTAAAACCAGATGGCTTAAGAGTCGCATTATCCCACTGAGCAGTAGCGGTATTATCGTCATTTCCTACCATGATTAATAACAAGTCTCCCACTTCTACTCCTGATGGTTTGGTAAGGGTAATAGAAGCTCCAGTAGTGAGAGCGGTGTTTGAGGTAAAGCTTTCTATGGTGGGGACAGGTCCAAGCCCAGTAGCTAATCCGGCGGCGCCGGTAGTTGTAGCAATACTGACCAGTGAGTCCCTTTCAAATTGATAACCAAGTGTCTGATGCCATTCTTTTCTGGAAAGAGAAGTATCGATGGTAATACTTCTTGTCTGACTATATGAAGTCCAGGTGTCAGTATCAGTAGGATCCTTCGCTCTCACTCGCCACCAATACGTCACACCATCAGTTAGAGCGTCAGCCGGTTGGATGGTATAGGTGGTAGTGGCACCTGAAGCGAAGGTGGCAGCGCTCCAACCGGCGTCAGTTGGAAAATTAAATGAATAAGTAGTGGTAGCAGGAGAACTAAAGTCATAATTATCATCAATTTGGAATTCATACTCGACCACATCACCATCTGGATCAATTGTTGCAAAACCACCAATAGTAGGAGTAGTGGTAGTTGAAAGTAAGTTATCAAAAGATGGAGTTTCAGATAAACTTGGAATATTTGGTTGCAAAGCATCAGATGCAATCTGCCACTGACGATGTTCCTCAAACAAAACTATTTCATTTATCTGAGTTGAAGTTACAAACTCAGTAGCACCTACTGTCTCTGGTACATGAACTGATTCAGTAGATGATGGAATGGAAATTTCGGTTGATATGGACTGGATATTATTGTTTTCAGTAGCAACTTCAGTCACAATCTCTATTTCTTCCGTTGTTATTAATTTTGCAGGACCTAAGTTAAACAAAAAAGGAGATAAATCTGGAGCATTAAATTCATATGATACAGTTTTGGTTACCCCATTTAACATTGTCATATCCCACACCAACTCAGTATAATTATTGTTTTTTATTATCTCCGCATTAGTATCACTAATTACAAAATCAGCTGGAACACGTTCTACTAATTTACCATCAAATGATCGGTCAAGAGCATGTACAGAAAGATCTACTCTGTAAGAAGCGGGTGGGAAAATACGAGTTGGACCATTTCGTTCAATTACAATATCTTGATTTGGTACAACGTAAAAAGTTTCTGTAACATGCGACAAAACATCACCAGAATTATTTACACGCTCTAAATAAATCTCGTACTCACCGAATTCGCCAGTAGTAATTAATGAACTATAATCTGGAACATCAACCACATTATCGCCCTCACATTTTCCAGATCTAAGTACAGGAACAGATGAAATAAAACCTTTTGGATCAGTTATGTATAGATTTAATCTAGCATCACATATCGTACTTCCGTTTGAAGCTAGAGCAGCCATAGATATCTTTACTTGTTCCCCATTACCATATTCTGTTTGATTTGTATTAACAGAAAGTAAACCCCATTGAAATTCAAAAGTATCAGTTGTAATAACTCCACCCTCATCAACGGATACCTCAACTGTGTAGACCCCTGGAGGTAGCTTTTGTTTATCTTCGTCATCAAGTGAAATAGAAATTAAACCATCAGATGTAATAGACACTTTAGGTGAAACTCCTATTTCTTGGAAGTTGTTGTGTTTGAACGAAATTTTGTCTATTGTCGCTAAATCTTTTCCTATAAAACTTCGAAAAGTCTGTACTAGGAAATTTCTTTGTGATTCGTATCGTAAATTAAATCGTGGAAGCTCAGTACGAGTAAAATCGATCTCATCACTCATAAATTTCATAATCATAGGAGATTTAAGATGTTTCAACATTTCATCCAAATTCGACCGCAAAGCCAGCAAATTTTTATCGTAAATAACTGTATTCATTTCCAACCAAGCAGAATCAACGTAAAGTGCATTAAGTCTCTCTATATCACCTATAAAGGAAATCTTAATTGTGAGATCAGATAACAATGCAGGATCTGAAATACTGGGTAGGGATATTAAATAATATCCACCATTTATAGCATTTGATATTTCACCATCAATAATAATACTACCTGATTCTTTTGAAAAAGTATCGAACGAGTAACTAACCTCAATTGATGGGATATTTTCACCGTCGATTAAATCATATTGTCCAGCCAAAGATAATCTTAATTGTAAGTTATCTATAAACTGACCAGACACCAAATTTGGAACATCAAACCCACTCAAAGAAATATAGTTTGGTACTTGATTCAAAACCTCCTTTTTCCCTGCAATCAAATCACCTGATTCGGAATTACTTGTATTATCTAAGGGTAAACTGATTTCTTCATCAGTTATACTAATTTCTTCTAAATTGGTAGAAGATGCAATTATGTCTTCAATTTCAGTTGTCTTTTGTTCTAAATTTTCTACAAACAAACTTTCAGTTTCGTCATTAATAAATTCTGACTTATCAAATACTTGTTCTTTAATCAATTCCTCTTGTTCAATTGTCTCTAGTTTTTCAATTGTATCTGTCGATGTAGATATTATCTCAATCACCTCAGCAACAGCAAAACGATACAATTTTGCCACTTTATTAAAAACAAGGTAATTTGAAGGAAAACCAATAGCAGCAGACTGGTCGTCAACGATTTCATGTTCAGATTGAGATTGTATTTCTTGTTCTAACTCTGATTTCGGAACAATTTCAAATTCTGGTTTTGATTCAAATACTGGATCAGATTCTGATTTAATTTCGGTAATGGGTTCAACTGGATATACTATGTTTACGCTATCAATATCGAGTGTTTCACCAGAATTTTTATTAAGGACATCAGTTTGAAGAACTGACTCACCTTCAATTACCTCAAACAACTCCGAATCTTGAACAGTCGTTGAAGCAATAAAGGCACCAGGCACAACATCTGAGAATGGTTTTTGTTCATCATTTAAAAAATTTGGAATACCATTAACAACATTATCTTCAGTGAAGACATCTGTCTTTATACTCTTAGAATTTATAAAGACTGAGTTTATCTCATTAAATTCTTGAAACAAGGAATATTCTTTAAGATCTTGACTGGTTACAGCATTAAGATTATTCCAACCCTCTGAAATTACCTCGGAAGGAAAAATATTTATTGGCACTTGATCAGGATCCAGATGCTTCAGTGTACCAGCGTACACACTCGGGAAAGTATTTGTAAATAAAAAAGAAATAAATGTCAAAAAAAACAAGGTGCTTATACCAATTTTTTGCACGACAAAAAGCCACGAATTCTCATTTTTCGCATCAAGCATCTTTTTTTTAAAACTGTCTATTGTGTTGTAAAAATATTGTTTTTCCAAAGTTTTCTACTAATACACACAAGGTCACATCTTATTTCACAAATAAGATATGCCCTATCATAATTATACCGCGCATATTGCTTAAACATGCGCGGTATTAATTATTTTCTGTGGATTTTGTTTAGTAGCTATTATTTCAAAATTGACTTTACATCATTGATCTCCTTTTCAATCAAGGTTTCTGAGACTTCAAGAGCCTGATTGAGTCCCTCTACCGCCTCTTTCTCTTTTTTAGACAGTCGTTTGCGTTTTGTAATCATATTAACCCGGTCATAGATCTCGTCACGTAAGGCTGAGAATATCTTCTCCATTTGGTCTTGTACTTCCCTAGTCTCCCTACGCAGCTTTTCTTCCTTGATTCTCATTTGTCTTCTCTCATACCAAATATATACCGCTTGTAGAATAATAATCACTATCAGGAAGAATATAAATATATTAGCGGGCGTTAGAAAGCTCCAAAAAGACTTCTTTTCCTCGCTTACCACCGGCTTTGTCCAGCCTGCGGTAATCAAAACTGGCTTTGAACCTTCACGCACATTACCAGCTTTGTCAAAAGCCTTAACTTGAATCGTGTAAGTTCCATCCTCTAACTCTTTGAGCAAGTAACCTAGCTTGGCTTCATCTGGAGTAATTCTTATTGGTTCTTTATCAGCAATTCTCATTTCGTAGTAATCTACACCAGATGTTTCATCTACCGCATCGAAGACCACGGTCGGGAATGAGGATGGAGTAGTACCGGTTTTTATAAAAATCTCAAATGGCTCTGGAGGTGTTGTATCGATCTGAATCTTACGATTAGTCGGCACTCCCCAGCCAACCTGATTCTCAAAGTTGACACTTATATACTGCACACCATCAGTCAGCATATCTCCGGTTACACGAAAATCATCAATAGGTGGTTCAAATATAGCGTCTTCGTTTAATTCCGGCTTATTGTCACTTGAGGTTGATATCTCTACCGCAACAGCATTTATATCAAACGGCAATGTCCAACTAAAGACACCTTCTGTAATTTTGTACCAGACCTCAGCATCTAAGAAAGCTTGAGAACCGACTTCAGGTGCCCGAGGAGGATCGCCGTAAACAATAGCTTCATCCTCCTCGGCTGTTGGCTCAACAACTGGTTGGGGTTTGGCTTGAGGAGTTGGAGTTGGTGTAGCTGCGACATTAATGGTAAAGGTACCAGGGGAAGATGTCTCATAAACATCAGTCCCCTGTCCGTCAGCTGCCAAGACCGACACATCAGAAAAAGAAACCTTAGCATCACCCTCTTTAACAGCACGCCAGGTAATAGATACTAGATTTGAAACCGTTGAAAAAGGCGTTGGACTACCACCACCAAAAGTAACTGTCCCAGCACTATTAGAGAAGGTTGGCTCAACCGTCCAAAGAGAAAAAGCTGATCCGGTTTTACTTACACTGACCACACTAATAGTCGCCGGATCATACTTCAGAGTAGCCTCAACAGCATTTATGCTTTTGCCACCAGGCTGAACCTTAACTACTGTTGTAAAAGTTTGACCAGCTGAATAAGTACCAGTACCAGGATTAAGTTGCAAAGTTGCAGCGAGAGCTACTGATGAGACAACAAAAAACATAGTGACGCCAATAATTGCTGCCAGTATTTTATATGATATTCCAATTTTAAAGTACTCTCCAAACATAAAATTATTTTACTGACCGACGGTCTTGCTTAACTCTTAAACGAACCCGCTCCTTCTCAGACGATTTAAGAAGTGGTAACACTAATATTAACACTCCGTTTTTGATTTTAGCTTCTGCTTTTTCTATATCTACACTTTCAGGCAGAATTATTCTGCGATAAAAATCACCCCAAACGCATTCCTGTGCAAAGAAAGCACCCTGTTCCTTCTTTTTAGAAAAGACTAAGTATTCTGGACGTATTCTTCTCCCCTCAATTAGCACAATATCTGCGTCTCCTTCAATTGAAACATTAATGTCGTTCATGTCCGCTCCGGCTGATTGCGCAAATATGACAATTGTTTTTTCTGTCTGATATACATCCACATCAAGCTGAGCGACTTTATCAACCGCCGTCTCTTCAGCTTCCGACTGTAAAGAAGCTTGATCAGAACGGACTCCACGATTTTTCAGACGTTGCAAAAATGACATACTTGTTTTAATTATATAATTTATATTTAAAATTTCTTTAGGTTTTACCCACAGTAAAGTTTCATCTACAAATTTTTATTACTTACCCAGTCCAGTTAAAGAGCAAGATTGAGAAATCAGTAAGACTAACCTTCCCATCACCGTTAATGTCAGCTGATGGATTAGAATTGCCACCATCGGTGTTCCACCAGAACAAAAGAATTGAAAAGTCTACCAGGTTTACCTTACCATCGACATTCAAGTCAGCTGTTGATGGCTTTACTGCCTTTTGCCCCACCCCGTAAAAAAGAAAGGTTGAGAAGTTAGTAACAACAGCACCGTCTTGTTCAGCTTTTACTTTAAGCTTATATGTTCCGACTGAAAATCCCGAGGTATCCAGAGCAGTAGACCAAGCACCGCTACCGTCAGAATTTGTACTAAAGATCTTGGTAATGGACCCACCGTCCTTAACGTTTTCCAGAGTTATTTTTGCGTTTGGCAAAGCATAACCGCTAATTTGTAGTGTTTGTCCTGGTGTTACAGGATCTGGCGTTACTACCATACTAGGAGAAATATTAATGTTGGACAATTCAGAAGTTCTACCACCACTAACCGTGAACGATGTACTGAAAGTTGATGATTTATTCTTCTTGGAATCTATAGCGTATACCCCAAAAGTGTAGACCCCCTTGGCAATATTATCAATTGTAATTGAATAAATACCTTGTGCATCAGCCTTGTCTCTGATTGCTTCAGTACCATCAACCAGGGCAACTATTTCACTATTAGGATAAGCGTAGCCGCTGATTATAACCCTAGCGTCTCCACTTCTATAAGGAGCGTCGGGTGATTCAAAACCACCACCACCTTTACTACCAGTCCCACCACCCGTCCCTCCACCTGACCCCCCGCCCGAACCACCGCCACCTGATGAATTACCAGAACCAGGCGAGGCACCATCAGACGATCCCGAAATACCACCACCACCAGTACCAGTACCCGTACCATCATTTCCAGAGCCAGTGCCATCACCAGCAATGTTTCCATCTGTATTTGCTGTTCCGGTCGGCTTATCACTAACCGCAAACTGGATAAGGTAATCATCAATGTTAAAGTTACCCTCGTCATCAATACACCGCACATAAAAAGTATTAAGGGTACCTGGAATTACAGGCACTATATGAGTGTGATAGAGAAGACCTGTTCCAGAGAAGGTGTTTGACATAGAGTAATAGTCGATGTTGGGAGACGAGTCCCATTTACAAATAGCAAATTCGTCTGTTTCTAAAAAAATCTCAACATTAGCCGTAATACCTGTAATAGTGGTGGTTGGTGATCCATTAAAACGAAGAGGTGGTATTTCCTCAGTGGTATCAACCGGACCAACTGTAACACTATCTATCACATAGATTACAAAATCAGCATCAGCTATTTGCGCACCATCATAGATCCGTAACTGTACCTTTTTATTTCCAGTCGTAGGACCATTTACGATTGGCTTAACATCAGCTTCAACTGTCGTTGTTCCAGTCGAGGTTGCATATGACTGACTATATACATTTCTCTTGGAAGTGTTATTACCAATTCTTAGCTCTAATTTAGAGCCAGAAGAAATACCGACAGTTGGGTTAAGTGTATACCGTATAAGTCCAGGTGTACCAGGTGTAATTTGTACTAAGTCAACAGTTGTATCTAGAGTACTGGAAGCATCTCGAAGTGAACCGTCTACATATAATTCAACATTTCTCTCCGCCGCAAAAGTAGAGGTACCGAGCGTCTCAAAATCACTGGGCAGAGTAACCTCAATATAGCTACCAGGTGAAATAGTCGTATTTAGTGTAAATGATAGGGTGTGGTTAGAAGCAGTACTGGGGCTTGAATCACTCAACAGATCACTGTAGCCAACTATATTTTTGGCCAAGGCTAACTGGGAGACAGAAAAAAATCCTAACACAATTACACAAAGAAGTAGCCCAAATCTTATAGTGGAGCATACATTACTATTCATACAGAATATTATAACCCGTAGTGAACACGTGCATCTAATACTCTTACACAGGGCAAACAACAACCAGTTACAAATTTCTAATTATCCTGCACAAACCCACCAGATTGGTGATTCCATAACTTCTCATAGATCCCACCGGATTGTCTCAGCTTATTATGATCTCCGTCTTCAATAACAGCCCCATTTTCCAAAACAATGATCCGATCCATTTCTCTTAGCGTTGACAGACGATGAGCAATAGCAATCACTGTCTTGTTTTTCATAAGTTCATGGAGTGCTTCTTGAATCAAAGTCTCACTTTCACTATCTAAAGCTGAAGTCGCTTCATCTAAAATAAGAATAGGAGCGTCCTTAAGTATCGCCCTGGCTATAGCCACCCTTTGTTTCTGACCACCAGACAATTTTACCCCTCTTTCACCCACCAAGGTGTCATATCCCTGTGGCAACTTTTCTATAAATTCATGGGCATGGGCTTGTTTGGCGGCCTGAATAATCTTCTCATCACTAGCCTCCAACCGACCATAAGCAATATTCTCTCTGATTGTGCGATGAAACAAGGCTGGCTCTTGTGGCACAACCGCAATGGCCTGACGCAAAGAATCTTGTGTTACTTTAGAAATATCTTGCCCATCAATCAGAATTTCACCGCCATCAATATCGTGCTGTCTAAGTAACAGTGACACAAATGTAGTCTTCCCTGCTCCAGATGACCCCACTAAGCCAACACGCTGACTAGCAGGTATCTCTAGATTAAAATTAGAAAATACATCGTTATCATCAAATTTAAAATTTACTTTATTCCAAACAATCTCACCTTTATCAATTTTAAGTGGTTTTGCATCAATATCATCAACAATTTCATAGTCAATCAATAAATCGTCCAGCCCTTCTTTCAATTCCCCAACCATACGAGCAGTCGCATTAAAAGCTCGTCCAATAAATACCAAGGAACCTGAAATATTAAGTATCAAAGAAAGCGACAAGATAAAATCACCAGTTGAGATAGAACCTAGTGCCCACTTATTAACCAATATCCAAAAAATCCCAATTGAAAATAAAAATAAAACAAAAACGTTTGAAATTAGCAATATTTCAGTATAGTGAAAGCTGTTAATACCTGACTTTTGTTTGTGCTCTGTCAATTTTTCTAACCCCCCTATTTCAAAGTTGCTTTGAGTATATTGCCTCATAGTATTAACATTTGTAATAACATCAACCAATCTACCCTGGAGAGCAGTATTTGAATCAGCGTAAATTTTAGATAACAAAGTTTTTTTAACAGATAGCTTTCTGTTTACAAAAAAGAGAACTATAATGAGGAGCACAAGCAACATAGACGAGAGTAAATCAACTTTCATAATCAGCACAAAAGTAACCAGAAAGCTAACCAGAAAGCTAAGGTGTCCCCATAATATGTCAGGCAACATCTGGTCAATAGCATTAACAACATTACGTACCTTATTGGTAACAGAACCTGCAAAGCGGTTTACATAGTAGCCATGACTATGATGCAGAATATATTTAGTCAAATCGTCACTGGTTGATTTCACGGTATTATTTATCCAATAACCGGCAAAATATCCGCTTAATCTATATAAAGCCTGAAATACGAACAATATCACCGGAAAAACCAACCCCCATAATATAACCTTATCTATATCCCCATTTTCTACGGCATCAATTATCAATTTAAATACGTAGCTGGTGCTAACATAAATACTGGACGCCAACACAACTGATAAAACCGCTAAAATTCCCCACTTGTTATGCGGTGTTATCGCATACCAAAAAAAAAGCCCAAGGTGATTTTGGAATAATCTCGTTAGTTTTTGTGATTCTATCCTTCATATCTAAATAGGAACTGTTTTAGACGCATAAAAATGCCACATCTTACATAGCCCCCTTTGCAAG